>NZ_MKTM01000028.1:0-144435 GCF_001898245.1 Flavobacterium sp. 40-81 | reverse complement strand
TGCCTTGGATACCGTAAACAGTTTGAGCCTGTTTATAGGTCATTTCGCCTTGTTCAACTCGGGAAACTACAGCTAATTTAAAAGCCATATTATAATCCTTTTGAGTACGCTTAATTGGCCTTGTTGTTGTGTCTTTCATAATAAGTCGATTTTGTGTCAACTTATTTCAGGACGGGACACTTTCAATAAAAAAAGCCCTTATTAATAAGGGCTTTTTTTATTAAAATTCAGCAGGTCTATCTGCTTAACAGTTTTCTCCACCAAGGTCTATCGTCTTCAACATCTGCACCATAACCATAGCCATAACCATAGCCTTTAGTTGTATCTGTATCATTTAACAACATACACATGTTTGGCAATTTCTTTTCTTTATAGATGATTTGCGGCACACCTAACATACGTTTATCCAGATAATTTGCTCTCACTACATATATAAATACATCTGCCAGATGAGCAACCAACATGGTATCCGTCACTAAGCTAACCGGAGCAGTATCTACAATAATATAATCGTATTCTTTCTTAAGTTCCTCAAAAAGAGAATTGACTTTTTTACTCATCAGTAACTCAGCAGGATTAGGAGGAATAACTCCTGAAGGCAGTACATAGAACTCTTCAAACCCTTCATGCTTAATTATATAATTCTTGATAGAATCATCTTTTGTAGAGAGGTAATTTGTTAGTCCTTTTGCTGGTATTGGAATATAATCATCCAATCTTGGATTACGGATATCCATACCGATTAACAATACTTTTTTTCCTGATAGTGCAATTGTAGCTGCCATATTAGCCGTCACAAATGTTTTACCTTCTTTAGGGAAAGTAGAGGTTAGAAAAATAGTTTTGGCTTGTCCGTCCGGAACATGATTCAACATAAACTCCAGGTTTGTTTTGGCGATTCGCAAGGCTTCTGCAGCACCACTTCTGCTGGTGGCATTAATTAACTCATTAGCAGAAAGTGATTGCGGGATATCACCCAAAAACGGCGCTTTGATTCGTTCCTCGATATCTTGTCTCGTTTTTACTTTGGTATCGAGTAAATCAATAAAATAGATAACTCCAAATGGCAGTAATAATCCTATAATTAATGCCCCTAAATAAATAATACTTTTCTTTGGAGAAACAGGAATATCAGATGCATTTGCAGCATCAACAACTTTTGCATTGGGTGCTGTTACAGCCAGTGAAATAGCTGTTTCTTCTCTTTTCTGCAATAAATAAAGATAAAGAGACTCTTTGATTTGCTGTTGGCGTTGTAAAATTCGGAATTCTCTTTCCTGTCTCGGAATCTGTGAAATACGACCACCCAGTAAACCTTCCTGTCTGTCCAAATCTGTTTTTTTGATCATCAGAGCCGATTGCATTCTTGACAAACTTTCATCAACTCCAGCTTTCAGCGAAACAATTTTTTCATCCAATGAAATCACAACCGGGTTATTTGGCGTAGAGCTCTTTAAAATACGATTGCGTTCCAAAACCAATTTATTGTACTCATCAATAGAGGTGGAAGTATTTGCATCGGAGGTTATATTATTCGGAAGCAGATCTCCCGTTTTACTGTTTTTCAAGAATTCCTTCATAGAAGCCACAACCTTAAGCCGCGTTTCCGTTTCTACAACATTCTTTTCATATTGGCTGGCATTTTCCAAAAACAATCCTGCTTCTGAAGTAATATCCGTAATTTTATTTTGCTTCTTATAACCTTCCACATTTTTTTCAACACCGTCCAACTCATCCGTAATCAATTCTAAACGCTGTGAAATAAATCGGGATGTATTTTCAGAGATAAAGTTTTTGTCTGCTATAGCATCTTCATTATATATTCTCACTAAAGCATTTAAAAAATCCTCCGCTCTTTCTTTTACAGGATCGGTTAGCGATAATTCGATAACACTGGTATTCTTACTTAACGGATTTACTATCAATTTTGATTTAAAATTTTCAGTAACTTTCGACAAGGAAACTATTTTAACATGAACAACGAAAGGATTATTACTATTGCTTTTACCTTCAGCATCTATCAGGTTTTCTAATTTTTTATTAACAATTAAAGTTCCGAATTTGGTTTTTACTTCACTACCATAAGAATATTCGCCTAATTTATTTTCTTTGTCATCGTAGATGAAGAAACGTTTATTGCTTTTATTTTCTATTGTATAAGTAAAATTTCGCAAATAAAAATCTTTGCTTTTATTTGTAAACACAATTTCAATTGGAGATTCTTTATATAAAAAAGAAGACTTAACTCTTCCTTCAGCGATATAGAATACGTTTAGATCTAATCTTTGTATAACGTTTTCAACTAATGTTCTGGATTTTAAAATCTCCACTTCATTATCGACACTGCTTTTTGCCCCAGTTAGCATTCCAATATCTGAAAACGCTGCCAGCTCAGAAGCAATACCTCCTTTTTTATCATCTTTTACAAGTATAGTTGAAACAGCTTTATAACTGGGCGATGTGTAATAACGCAAATACAGAAATGCTGCTACTAATGAAAGAATTACCCCCAGTACAAACCAACGCCAATGGATTAAGTATTTATCAATCTGTTCACGAATAGAGAAGTTATTTTCGTTTTGCTCTTCAAAATTATTAAATTCCTGATTCATCTATATCTATCTTGTGGTTAAAGCAATTATCGTTATTAATAGGGAGATTGCTGAAATCGCAACCGTAATATTTGGTCCGATAACAGAAGAGTTGACTTTTGTTTTATTAGGCTCCACATATACTACATCATTTTGTTTCAGGTAATAAAACGGAGAGTTTATAAAATTTGAATTCGTTAAATCTACTCTGGTTGAAGTCACTTTTCCATCCATTTCTCTTAACACCAATATATTATTACGTTTTCCGTAAACTGTTAAATCACCGGCCATACTAACTGCTTCCAATAGTGTAATCCGTTCCGACTGTATTGGATATGTACCCGGTCTGGTTACTTCACCCTGAATCGTAATCTTATAGTTCAGGATTCTCATATTAACCGTTGGATTTTTAATATATACCTCCAATAGTTCTTTTAATTTTGCCATCGCCTCACTTCTTGTCAAGCCACCCAATTTTATATTACCGATAACCGGGAAAGAAATCTCTCCTTTAGAATCTACTAAATATGTTTGCAAGCGGGGCTGACTTGCTGCTGTTTCAAGACTACTCTGTACTGTTACCGCATACAGATTAAATGGGGCTGCAGCTTCAGGGTTTTCAGCGGAAACAACAATCATTAATAAATCATCAGGCTGCAATTTTGGCTCAAAAGAAGCAGAAGCTGTTCCCGTTGCGAACTGGTCAATATTCTGATAATAAACAATGTCTTTTTTTTGCGCACATGACGACAAGAAAAGTACCGTTATTACTGACAGTAAACAGAAAAAGCGAGGAAAAATATTCATAATAATAAAATTTGCGCAAAGATATGCTTTTGATTTTTTAATTAACATCTAAGGTCGAAAACGCCGAATTCAAACTGATAAACTCCGGGACAATTGTTTTCATCTGCATCACAATTTTTGACATCTCATGTCCCTCTTCAGCCAATTGAATTAATATATTTATTGCCTGAGAAATATCTTCAAATGTATCGGTTACTTCAACTGCCACCATTATTTTTTCATGATGGGTTGGCAATGTTTTTGAAGAATCATTCAACAGCTCTTCGTATAATTTTTCACCGGGACGTAAACCTACAATTTCAATTTTGATGTCCTTGTCCGGCTGTAAACCAGCCATCCTGATCATTTTACGGGCCAGATCGATAATTTTTACCGGTTTTCCCATATCGAAAATATAAATCTCACCACCACTTCCCATTGCTCCGGCTTCCAATACTAATTGACAGGCTTCCGGAATGGTCATAAAATAACGGATGATTTTAGGATGTGTTATTGTTATTGGTCCGCCATTTGCTATTTGCTGTTTAAACAAAGGCACTACAGAACCGTTAGATCCTAATACATTCCCAAATCGGGTTGTAATAAACTTAGTTTCTTTTAGTCCATTATTATGCAAATGATAATTAAGCGTCTGCACATATTTCTCTGCAATACGCTTACTGGCTCCCATAACATTACTTGGATTTACAGCTTTATCTGTGGAAACCATCACAAACTTTGACGTTTTGTATGCTACCGACAAGTCTGCCAGATTCCGGGTTCCCATAACATTGGTATACACAGCCTGAATAGGGTGATCTTCCATCATAGGAACGTGTTTATAGGCAGCCGCATGAAATACGATATCGGGATTATGTTTCGCAAATATGGTTTCTATTTCCTTTCTGTTCCGGATATCGGCCACATAAGGAAAAATATTGGTTGCCGTCGTTTTCTTATTCAGTTCAAGAGTCAGATGATATAAAGGCGTTTCTGCCTGATCGATCAGAATAACTTTTTTAGGAGAAAAAGCAATGACCTGATTAACAATCTCACTACCGATTGATCCTGCTGCTCCGGTAATTAAAACGGTTTTATTGCTCAATTCATTTCCAATTGAGGTATTGTCCAACTGAATCGGTTTTCTTTCCAAAAGGTCTTCAATCTGAATTGATTTTACTTTTTTAGAGATGTCTTTCGCGTCAGACCAGTCGGCAACTACAGGAATGGTATATACTTTAAATCCATATTCCAGACATTCATCGATAAGCTCCATCATCAGGTCTTCTTTCAGACTGTTTGTTGCGATTATTAAAGCATTCGCACCAACCGAACGCAGGAGCACCGGAATCTTTTTCTTAACGATAAAAATGGGTAAATCTAAAATCCTTTTTGTAGTATTGGATCGGTCTGAATCTACAAATCCTAACAGTTTAAATCTGGCCGGGCGCTCTGATCGTAACGCATTGGCTAATGCCGTTGCATTGAATCCATCACCATAAATCAGTGCTCTTTCCAGTTTATTGTTTTTAGATTCTGTAAGATAATGTTCAAAGAATTGTTTTACCACAATACGGTATAAAAACAACCCCATAAATGAGATAATGATATTGATGAACAAACGGGTATTCAGGAATAATTTATCACCTATTGCCTGTTCAAAATATACATTTATAAAAAACATTACCAGAAAAGTAGACGATTGCGCAAAAAACAAGCGAATACCGTCTATAAAAGTGGAGTGCCTTATAATTCCGGAATAAGTGCGGAATAACCAAAAGAAGAAAATCGTAACCGAGAAGTAAACACTTACAACATATATAAACTTGTCTTTATTTAATACTAACTTAAACTGAATACCAAGTCCGTCCAAAAGAAAGTAACTCATTATGGACGCAATAATCACTACAGAAATATCTATAAATAAGACAATCCATCTTGGTAAATAGCGCAAACTTTGTAAGGAAAAGTCATCTCTAAAGGTAGTTGAAGCCTGTTCCAAATTCGAATATAGCCTACGAAAAATACTATTTTTCAAGTTTAAATGTATTATTATTCATTATAAAAATAATTATCCTGATAAAACTAATATGTGAAAGTGTGTTTCAATTTCAACTGGAAGAACGTATCAAGAACCGTTCCAATTCTTTCCATTTCTGCTTCAGTTAAATTAGAACCTGACGGCAAACACAATCCGTTTTTAAATAAATTCTCAGCAACCGTCTCTCCATAATAAGGTGTTCCTTCAAAAACCGGTTGTAAATGCATTGGTTTCCAAAGCGGTCTGCTTTCAATATTATTTTCTTCAAATAACAAACGTAAATCTTCAGCCGATTTTTCGCCGTGAATTTTCGGATCCAAATATATCGCGGTTAACCAATGATTCGAAAAATAATCCGAATTTGGTTCCTGTAATACGCTCACCCCTTCAATATTCCCGAAGTATGTCACATAGTACTGATTGACTTTTCTACGCAGTTGTACATGATCATCCAATACTTCCATCTGCCCTCTGCCAATTCCAGCACAAATATTGCTCATTCTATAATTATATCCAATAACACTGTGCTGATAATGTGGTGCTTCATCTCTCGCCTGCGTTGCTAAAAATACGGCTTTCTTTTTTAGTTCGGCATTTTTAACGGCTAATGCTCCGCCACCGGAGGTTGTAATGATTTTATTTCCGTTAAAAGACAAGATACCAAACTCACCGAAAGTTCCACAGGAAACGCCTTTATAAGTACTTCCCAATGCTTCTGCACTGTCTTCAATAACCGGAATATTATATTGTTGTGCTATTTTATTTATTTCATCAACTTTATACGGCATACCGTATAGATGTACCGCAATAATCGCCTTAGGGGTTTTACCTAACGAGATTCTGTCAATAATTGCCTTTTCTAAAGCTACAGGACACATATTCCAGGTATCCGGTTCGCTATCAATAAAAACGGGAGTCGCACCCTGATAAGCTATCGGGTTTGCTGATGCAGAAAAAGTCATTGACTGGCAAATCACTTCATCTCCCTGTCCTACTCCTAATAATATTAAAGACAAATGCAACGCTGCTGTACCGGAACTTAATGCCGCTACCTCAACATTGTTTGCCAAATAGGATTGTAATGAATTTTCAAAGCCTGTAACATTCGGTCCCAAAGGCGCTATCCAGTTACTTTCAAAAGCTTCATTTATATATTGTTGCTCTGTACCTCCCATGTGAGGTGAAGAAAGCCAAATCTTCGAATTCATTATCTAAAATTTTAATTTACAGCTTTTATTAAATGCAAAAGTAACTATTCTTTTTTCAATGTAAACAAATCGCAGCTATATATCCAAAATAGTTTAGTGCCTGCCTGCTATTTATCAGTCACTAAACAATGTTGTAAATTTAACAAAAACTAAACAGAGTGTTAAATAATATTTTTATATCCCCAAAAAAGCTCCGTTTATAATAATACTCCAGATTCATTTTTACCTTATCCGGAAAAATTACCTCATCATTATATTGTTCAGGATTCTTCTGTTTCTTTAAAAGATTTTCCTCGTCAGCGTATTTAATACTTGCTTCACAGGTCACACCTGGTTTTAATTGTAATATTTTTCGCTCTTCTCCTTCTAATTGATCATAATATCCCGGTAAATCGGGTCTCGGACCAACAAAACTCATATCTCCGCAGATTATATTGATTAATTGTGGTAATTCATCAAGCTTATATTTCCGAAGCGCAGCACATACCGGAGGAATAATTGCTCTATTCACATATTCGCCCGATACCGGATCTCTTAAGGCAATAGAACGCATCGTTCTGAATTTTATTATAGTAAAGGTTTTCCCGAACTGTCCGATTCTTTTTTGAAAAAAAAGCCCGTTTGATTTTGTTGCTATAGCTGACAATAACCATACAACAACCATCAATAACAAACCAATCATTAATAGCAGTATCGCTAAAACAACATCAAACAAACGTTTCATTAGCATAAAGTCATATTTTTCGGTTAAATGCCAATCTGTTACCTAATCCTATAATTATTCATGAAATTTAATTGGTTTAGCCGGTATTCCAACAGCAGTGCATTTTGCAGGCAATGATTTTGAAACTACGGCACCAGCCCCAATAATTGTCCCTGTGCCTATTTCAAGCTGATTGATAATTTTTGCTCCCGTTCCAACATATACCTTATCCTCTATTTTAACTTCACCCGAAATATTAACTGAAGGCATAAAAGAGGCAAAAGAGCCTATCTGTGTATCATGCCCAACAGTACACATAAGGTTAAGTGTGACAAACTCCTTAATAAGGATATTACAGGTAATAATTGTTCCTGCACAAATTATCGTTCCTTTTCCTATAGACACTTCATCCTTCCCTATTAAAACACTAGGATGAATCATTTCAGGAAATTCAATATCCGGATTTGTAATTCTACTGATAATTTTTGATTTCAAATTAGGATCACCTATCCCTAATGCAACACAAAGTTTTTTATCAGTCTTATTCAAATCATCTATTCCTCCCAAAACAATATGATTATTCACTACTGTCCCTTTTTCTAATCCATCATCGTAAAAACCGATGAAATTATACTTTGCTCCTCTAGAATTGATATCGTCAATAAGCATTTTTACTTCCCGACCAAATCCTCCGGCTCCTATAATTGCTATATTTTTCATAGTTTAGTTTTAATTCCCTTTAAACGCTTCTGTTGTTGCCATACCTTCTGCAGCTATTCCTTCTCTCACGACAACTTTTTTAACAGTTAAAAATATAATTTTCATATCGTTCATAAAGCTAATATTATTTACATAGAAAACATCATATTCAAATTTTTGCTGCCAACTGATTGCATTTCTGCCATTAACCTGTGCCCAACCGGTTATACCTGGCCGAACATCATGCCGTTGTTTTTGCATCTCGTTATATAATGGCAAATACGCCGGCAATAACGGTCGTGGCCCTATTAAGCTCATATCGCCTTTTAAAACATTGATTAGCTGAGGAATCTCATCGATAGATGTTTTACGCACAAAACTTCCAACTTTTGTTAAACGTTCCGAATCCGGTAATAAATCCCCATTAGCATCTTTCTTATCATTCATAGTCTTAAACTTAATGATTTTAAAAAGTTTTTCCTTTTTCCCGGGTCTGACCTGAAAGAAAAAAGGTTTGCCCTGATTAGCAAAATAGAGGCAAATCGTTGCAACTACAAAAATGGGAAATAGTAGTATACAACCGAATAATGCAACGGTAAAATCAAAAAATCGTTTACAATAATTTTTATACATTATAATATCTTATTAAAAACCCCGATATACTTTTCAACTGCTATTTCCAATGAATAGCTACCTTTAGCAACTTCAAAAGCCCTGATGGATTGCTTCTGAATCAGCGCAACATTCTGAGTGTAGTTTACAAAATCATGAGCTGCAAATTTGTCAATTTTTTCCGGAAGTACATAACCTATGTCCTCAGATTCGATCTTATCTTTCTGCCATCCGGGATGATTAATCAATATCGGTTTTCCTGCCGCCAAAGTATCAAAAAATTTATTGGCCGAATTGGCCCACAATTCTTTCACTGGTATCACAAAAGAACTTCCCATATTGCATTCATAATACAGTTGTGGCAACTCTTGTTTGGAAACCGGATCAAGTATAAAAACATTTTTATTCAAAACGCCCTCATCTAAAGCTAACTGTGTGATCATTTCTTTTTCTGCCCCGGCACCAATTAATACAAAAACAACTGTGGGATCTATTGTTATTACTTCTTTGGCTAATTTTACAACATAACCTATTCCATTCACACGACCGAAAGTTCCGGCATATAAAACCGTAAATCGGGGTACAAACCCTATTTTTTCTTTCAATAATGATTTGTCCTGATTATGGCTGTTTTGAAAGCGTCTGATTTCAGAAATGTTCTCTATAATTTCAATAGGCTTCGTTTTAAATTGCGGATATCTATCGACAATGGATTTCTTCATATCAACCGATAGGGGAACAATTGCAGCTGCATTTTTATAAATTATTCTTTCCAGTTGGTACAATAGTTTCTGCAAATAAATATTTTTTATTGCTCCTATTGCAATAACAGCTTCCGGCCACACATCTCTTGCTTCAAAAACAAATGGTGTTTTAGTTATCCACTTTTTTATCAAAGCAGGAATACCTATAGACAAAGGTGTAGAAGTCGCTAAAACTAAATCGGTTTTTATTGCCAACAGCTTAAACGATGCAAACCAAAGAAACTGAAAGAAAACCAGACTCCTTTTAAAATAAGATAAGTGATTTCCATACGGCAAATAGATGTAATGTACTATTAAACCATCTTTTTGCAACTTTACCCAACGTTTCGCCTGGTTATATTCCGGATCTGAAGTGGATGTCACTATTTCGATTTCATATCCCTTTTCTGCAAATCCAGTAGCCAGATCATAGGAACGTGTCCCTCCATTTTCACTTGGAAATTTAAAATATTGATGTAAGTATAAAATTTTCATGCTCTTTATGATTTCAATAAAAATTTCCGAATCCTTAAATAATTTGTCCCTAATAAATACTTAAACAGAATTAAACTTTTCCATTTCACAATCTGTCTTAAACGTGTTAACGAAATAGTTTTCAATAAATCTTCAACTTCCGTAACCTTTGTATTGTTATAAATTGCGAATCTTCCTATAGTGCGACAATTATCACTAATAAACTCTATTTTATTAGTAGGCTGTGATATGAATATCGATTCAATTCCCTTGTTAGCAAGTATATTTCCCATTTCCTTAGAAAAGGAACCGCCAGGAATCGATACATGTGTGGTTTTAGTCTTTAACAGATCATTTAATATTTTAATTGAAACGGACCACTCCTCTTCCAATTCTACTAACGGCAATTTATTTAACATACCCGGATGTGTATGAGAATGTGCTCCTATAAAATGTCCTTCTTCATGCAGCGAAATCACCTGATCTGATGTTAAAAATCCTTTAGTATTAATAAATGCGGTGCTAATAAAGAAATATCCCTTAAAACCATATTCTTTTAAAATCGGCGCTATTATTGAATAAAAAGAAGACCCTCCATCATCAAAGGTGAGCATTATATTTTCTTTTAAAATATTTCTATCACTACAATATTTGGATATACTTTGAATTTGTTTTGCAAATTCCTCTTTTGAAATTTTATATTTATTGGCTGGTGATGTTTGAAAACCACTTTCCTGAACTGTATATTCATATACATCATGATACATTAAAGAAATCATTTTTCTCATCATTTAATATTATTATACACCTTCATTGACTCTTCTACCTTTAAGCAATGCTCCAATTTTTCTAACAGTATAAAATGCTGATTTGGCAAATGACTTGGCAGGAATAAGCCAGGGCAGGCTCGACGCAATAATTTTTGGTTTGACATAAGGCGTAGGACCGTACTTTTCTTTATAACGGCGCCCTCCACCGAATTCCATATATTTCACGCCCTTATCCTTCAACATTTCTATAGCACTCCACATGATTAATTCATTAGGACAGTAACTCTGTGCCGATTGGTAGCTTGCTCCTCCTGAAAAGAACCCATAATTACCAGCATAAGGAAAAAATGCTGAAGCCAGACATTCTCCTTCAGGATTAACGGCATAAAGAGCAATCATATTCTCAGAAAAGGTATGCTGCAACATTGTCCTGGTTTGCTCCATAGAATGGGTAGGCGTTAAACCTTGTTTCTGAAAAACCTCTTTCAACTGTTTATAATATTCGTGAGCATATTCGTTTACATCCGAAATTTCCTTTACTTCTACTCCCTTTTTTCTGGATTTATTAATTGAATAACGCACACTGCTGTAACTCATATTTTTATAAAGCTCTTCCTTATCTTTTGTAAGATCCAGCACATAACCTTTCTGCAATTCAATAGTAAAATTACGATGCAGGCACTCCGCAACTTCCAATTGCCAATCAGAAACCTGAAAATAACGACAGTGCTTGTTCTTAAACAACCATGCTATTAATTCTTCATAAATATCCAATCTTTGATTCACCGCTATCTCTTTCAACATTGATAAACCCTGATAAGATGTTGACCAACCCTCAAAAGGCGACGCCACTATCTGAACGCCTAACTTCTTTATTTTATGTCCATAAAAATAGCCTATCTCTTTATCTTTTTCAGATACAGAAACAACAAACGGAGCCACATTATAGAACTCCTTCAGAAAATTCGCCCAGTTTTTGGACTTAAATACAGTATGGTCATAGCATGAGGCCATTTTATCCCACAAAATATCGGGAGATGTAATAACTTCAAAAGTATATTTCATTATTTATTTGCTTTAAGTCGGTTATTATTAATGGATAAGGGTTTTAAAAATATATTGCATTTCAGCTAAAATTCTCGTTATATAAAACTTGAAACTGTACTGTCTCCAATGCGTAAAATAAACCTGTGAGTACTTTTTACACAAGCCTAAGCTGCATAAAATACGGGGTACTTTTTTTTGTTTTTTTCTGCTTGCCGATAATGGCCGTAAACCTCTCAAATAAACAGCTTTTTCGTCTGCCAGGCTCATTTCATTTATGCTGCCGGATATTTCAAAACCAAATAAGGAATCTTCACCGATAGCAAAATGCGTATCAAATCTGGTTTTTCCGATAACAGATAACGGAATGAGTTTCGCGCATACTGTTGATAGAAAACTCCTGTAATTTATGATATTATATTTTTTTCCCTGATTTTTTTTAAAACAACTGGAGAGATAATCATCACCGAGCTTTTCATCTGTGTTTTCAACAAAGGTTTTGGTATTGGATACCACAATGACATCTGGTTGTGCCTTTTTTAAGCATTCTTCTACAAAAGACGGACTTAATCTGTCGTCATCATCCAAAAAGGCAACATACGATGTATTGCTGTTTGCGACATAATCAAGCGCTATATTTCTTGCATTTGATACCCCGGGGATATCTGTATAGAACAGCTTGTAATTAAAATTGTGCTTTTTCAGCGCTGACGCTATATTATCATAATAAGGCTCTCTTTCCCCATTTAAGACAACTACAACCTCAAATACAGAATTGCCGCAAGTCTGAACAGAAAGCGACTCGAAGCATTGATATATATAATCTCCGGGTTTATAGGTCGGAATAATAATAGAAACTAAATGCATCAGCTAAAAATTTGCTCGTAATTATAATTAACAATCTTGTTAGTAGTAGTCTTTTTCAAATGATCTATAGCCATAATTATCCCTTCCGATAAATCATTTACCGAATCTTTAGGAACAATGTATCCATTTACGCCATTATTGATGACCTCCGAAAAATCCACACAATTGGTTGCAACAACCGGGATTCCATAATATAATGCTTCTAAAACAACATTAGGAAAACCTTCTTTACGTGAAGACAATACAAACAAATCGGCATTTTTATAATACGGATAAGGATTCGATTGATGACCTAATAAAAAAACATGATTTGTTAATTGATTATCTTTTATCATATTCAGCAATTGGGCTTTGTATCCCGTCTCATATCGCTCATCACCTAAAATATATAAACGGGTCGCTATATTGTGCTTTACCACTTCTTTCATAGCATGAATTAAAAGATCAAATCCTTTTACAGAATATAAGGCTCCCGCAGCTACTATGTTATAATTCCCGCTAATAAATTCACCCGGAAAATACAGATCTCCACTTTCGTCCAATAACGATTGATCAACAATATTTCTGATTACTTTTATTTTTGTCAGTGGTACTTTGTAGTGTCTGGCAACATCTGTTTTCGAAAATTCGGTCTGAGCAATAATAAGGTCTGCATGCTTAAGAGTAAACGAATTAATCATACTGAGAACTGACGATTTTAATCCTCCATGTGACAATTCCGATGGTGGTACAGCAATACGAACAATCAACCTGGATTTAAGCCTGGACATCATACGTATGATCTGTAACAAATACGCAACAACAATGGATGTGGTAAAAATATAATGCGGATTAATATGCTTTAAATCTTTAGACAACAAACGATATGCATTTTTAGCATGGCTTTTATCGTATTGAATATATTTAATGTGTGGTTTCAAACTTTGAGGCTTAGGCTCAATGCTGGTATTCACAAAAAAGACATCGTATTTTTCAACAGAAAGAGAATGCATGATATTGATTTGCATTCTTTCGGCACCGCCACCCTGAGTAGAAGCCGCTACAAAAACGACTCTCTTTTTTTCCATAATAAGACCCTTTCTTTATTTTAATTTAATTTTTGATTTCGAGTCTGACGATCCGTAATGGCACGAATGATAATTTCCATGCATTTTGATTTTCATATTTCATAAAAATTTCGAACAGGAAGCATCAGTAATCAAGGATAATCAATATTCTTTCACTTATAAAAACAGTGTATTCCTTATCCATTGATAAGCAACAACAATAAAAAATACTAATACGACCTAATTAGTTTTTGAACACAGACTAATATTATTATACTCAGACCATTTCGCAAGCATATATAACTTCCAGATGTTGGTTCCATTAATCTCCTTACCTTCCATATGACTATACAATTGTTTTTTGAATTTTTCAACATCCAGATTAGGTACGTTATTCAAAAATGAATCATTCAAACAATTTAAGATATCATCTTTTAGGTCATTTTTAATCCAATCATCTAATGGTATAGAAAATCCTCTTTTGGGCTGATTAAAAACGGAACTAGGTATATACTCTTCCAATATATCTCTCAAAATCTTTTTTCTCAGTGCTTTTTTATATCTAAAACTTACCGGTAACTTTCTAGCGAATTCAATTATTCTATAATCTAAAAAAGGACTTCTAACTTCTACGGCATAAGCCATGCTCGCTCTATCAACCTTAACATTACTATCATTTTCTAACCAAAGTTTAATATTTAGATCAGCAGCTCTTTGCATTTCATTTGAGGATAATTTTTTAAATATTGAGTAATATCTATTTATCCATGAATCATTCTTCACTAAATTCAAACTATTCACTGAAACAAAAACCCTTACTATAAAATCGTCAATATTCCTGATTAAAAGCCACTCTTTAAATTTTGATTTTTTATTTATTATTAAAAGCCCCAGTAAACTTCTAATAAAGTAGGGGATTCTAAAAAAAACTGTAGCTTTTCTGATGCTTTCAAAATAGTTATATCCTAAAAAACTTTCATCTCCACCATCACCAGATAAAGCGACTGTAACTCCTTTTTTTGTAACTGAATTCAATAACAATGAAGGCAGAGCTGAACTATCAGCAAAAGGTTCATCATAAACTTCTTGAAATTTCGGCAGTAATTTTAATGCATCATTTGCATTACAAAATGTAGTTTTATGATTTGTATCTAAAATTTTTGAAAACTCTTCTGCTATTTTACTTTCATCAAACTTCGGATCATTAAAGCCAATAGTAAATGTATTTATCTTTTCTGCAGATATTTTAGACGCAATAGCAGTAACCAACGCTGAATCTATCCCCCCTGAAAGAAACGTCCCTAATGGAACATCTGAATCCATCCTTATTCTTACGGCATCAATCAATAGTTTGTGTAATTCTTCTTTAGCATCCTCATACGAAATATCTCTAGCCGTAACTGGTTCCAAATTCCAATATTCGGAAATACTCATTGATTGGGCCACTAAATCAACTTCGATAAATTTCCCAGGACTTAACTTGAATACATTTTTCAAAATTGAATAGGGAGAAGGCACATAACCACAATCTAAATAAATTGAAATCGCTTCATCCGATACTACACTCTCTGAATTCATTAGAGGTTTTAATTGGCTACAAATTTCAAAAAAACCATCTTTCCAATAATAATAAAATGGCTTTACACCAAGTCGGTCTCTTGCACAAAAAACTTTTTCATTTTCAATATCATAAATCGCAAATGCAAACATTCCATTAATCTTTGGTAAAAGATCTTTACCCCATGCTACATATCCCTTTACTAAAACTTCTGTATCACCAGTCGTTTCAAAAGAGTAGCCTAAAGTTTTCAATTCATCCCTGATATCCTGAAAATTATATATTTCCCCATTAAAAACGATAATATATTTATCATAAAAAAATGGCTGATTTGAACGAACATCCAAATCGACAATGGCCAATCTTAGATGACCTAAAGAAATATTCCCTTCTTTTAAGTACCCTAAATTATCAGGTCCTCTAAACTTTATTAAGTTAAGTTTGTCCAACACTTCTTCCTTTTCATAAGGAATGTTAGTTATATATATACCACACATTATTATTATTTTTACACTATAATATAATCCTAAAGACTACTTTAATAAATCACCGGAACTAAGCGAAATAAACTTATCCGCTACGTTTCTGATATCATATTGATCAATATTATGCACTTCTAACTTTCCGCTGTAATCACCTTTCAGAAACCTCTCAATATTATCTTCATCAATTGCAAAAGACGATACTGACATTATGGGTCTTTTTGCTAAAGCATAGTCAATCAACTTACTGGGAGACTGTACTGCATTTCCATTTTCAAAGTTTACTAAAAAATCAGCTTTAGCCAATTCTACTAATAATTCCTCTCTGGTTACATAATCTTTTATAATAAGTTTTTCTCCTAATTTACTTTTATAGGGTTCCAATATATCTTTTGATTGTGTATAAATGATAAATTTAAAATTAATTAACACCTTAGAAAGATAATCCAGAAACACTCTAGGGTCTCTAACCCCCTGATAAAAAACACCTGAATAAATAAATGTAGGCACTTCATTATTAGGCTCTTTTGAATCTATGCGCACTAAATCAAAATCAAAACCTTGTGGAATGACTTTAATTTTATCTCTAAAATCAGAATAATATGCAGATCTACCTTCTTCTATCGGAATCGTAATATAATCTACATTCCGACAAAACCACTTCTCAATATATTTAAAATAAAAAACCGGTGTTTCAATTGGATTCCCCATATAAGGGTCTCCACAATCTGCCACCCACAGTTTAGGAAACTTAACTCCCATTCGCGCTTTTGCCAATGCACATCCCCAATGAATAGGATGCGGATATGCGATGGATATCAACATATCTGTCCCTTTTTCTTTTTTAAGAATTTTAGTCATCTTAAACATGAACTCAATATTTGGAAACTCTAGCCAACGTCCTAATAAACGTCTTAAAATTTTATTTAGAAAAGTCTCTTTACCAGAATTATCGCTATTCAAAGTTGCAAAAGTCATTTTTTCAATGTTTTTAACTTTGACATTATTTTTAGCTTCAAACACTGAATAATCATAATCCCCTAATACTCCATAGATAGTCACATCATGTCCTTGTTTACCAAACTCTTTGGCTAGCTCTGTCGCCCTATTAGCTCTTGGAGATTGAAATGGAAAAATAGCACTTGCAATAATTATAATTTTTTTATTTTTCATTTTTATTAAAACATTTTACATCAAAATCCTTTCATTTTAAATACACATAAAAGAAGTCTTTATTTATTTCTCAATTATGTGATCTACAATTATTAACAAGCTTAAAAAATACACTTCTAAAACAAATATTCATAAACAATATAAAATGGACTTGAAATATAGAAATACACACCCGTAACCTTTAAATATAAAATAAGCTGTTCATAAATATTGAAAAAGAATGCCAGAGGAAAAAAGTAGAGTATATATTTATACCTGTTCTTTCCAAAATTGATTAGCCATATATAAGCTATTATTGGGTAAGACAATAAAAAGAATCTTCCTCCTAAAGACGGAATACTCATCGTAAAATTTGCAAAAGTTACTAATACTAATAAAAATTTATAAAGACTTTCCGTTTTAAAGTTTTCTTTAATTAATTTTTCATTCCTTATAAACAAATACACTAGTAAATTCATATAAGTAAATGATACGGTTTTGAAAATCTTAGCTATCCAAAAAAAACCTGTCCCCTGTGCACTTACCTTCTCAATCGTTTCAGCACTGGTATAAGAATCTATTAATTTCGCAAGAAAAACCGGTAAAAAACTTGTACTGTCTTTTGCTAATTGTAACGATATTGAAGAAAAAATAAAACTGAAGAAAAATAAAGCAATAAAAATCCTATAAAATCTACTCAATAATATATAAACAAAAACAACAAAAATAAATATCCAATACGAGCCATGCATAAATGGAAGTAGTGCCATCAATAATAAATATTGATATTTTTTATTTCTAAAAACCTGAAATACTATAAAAACGGCAACCCAAGCTGCTGTCCAAAACCGAACTCCATTGATATTAAAAATCTGATTTGTTAAAAATATATAAGCGAGAATATAAGACGATAAGTTATTTTTAAAATTCTCCTCTTCCGTTAAAAACCGAAACGTTTTTAATGCAAAAAAAGAAAAAACTATAGCAAAAACAGCAAACAAATAATGATAGTTATTTGTAAATCTAGAAACAAAAAAAGCTATCGTTTCATAATAATAATCTTTTCTTCCTTCATCAAAACTTAAAAAATCTTTTAAACCATCTATATATTCTAAATAATCTACACTTTGAAAAGACTCAAATTCTTCCCTGTAAAAAAAACTATCAAAATCATTCTCATTCCCACTTTGCCTTTCTACAGTAAAACTAATACCAAAACAGATTGCAGTTAGAAAGAAAATAACATACGAAGATTTGGTTTTTATATTTTTTAAAGAATATAAAAAACCGAAAATAGGACTAACTATAAAAAAAACAATTTTAATAAATTTATCTAAATTATTTTCTTTTACACTCCACGCTTTTTGCTTAGTACTCATTTAAACTCTATTATTAAATCTAAACAATTTACACTCTCGCCAATCGTCATATTCATTTTTTCAAAGTTTTACAAATATTAAAATCTTATCAGAGTTATTAAAAAAACTTAAAACCAGTGACTTACTGCAAATTTAAAAGACATTCAACTATCCTTTCTGCTGCCATTCCATCCCATTTTTCAGGAATTCCTCCTTTTTTCCACTTTCCATTTAGCAATTGTGATAATACCGGAAGTAAGGCGGATGGGTTAGTGCCTACCAATTCATTAGTACCTATAGTAATTGTTTCAGGTCGCTCTGTGTTATCTCTTAAAGTAATACATGGAATACCCATAACGGTTGTTTCTTCAGTGATTCCTCCTGAGTCAGTTATTACTGCTTTGGCATTTGCAACCAAATAATTGAATTCTAAATAACCCAAAGGGTCTATTATAAAAAGATTCTCAGCTTGTATTCCTAAATCACTAAAAATTTTGGCTGTTCTTGGATGTATTGGAAACAAAACCGGTAATCCAGCAACATTATTAACAATAGTTACTATTAGCTCTCTTAATTTTTCACCTTCATCTACATTGGCAGGGCGATGTAAAGTCATAACCAGATAATTATCTTTCTGTAGCCCCAAGGTTGTAAAAACTGAGGGAGGTAAAAAGCGAGGTTTATTTACCAACAAAGTATCTATCATTACATTACCTACAAAAAAAATTGCTTCTTCTGAAACTCCCAATTTTCTCAAATTAGTATTAGCAATTTCCGATGTAGTAAAAAAATAATCTGTAATACTATCTGTAACCATACGATTTATTTCTTCCGGCATGGTTAAATCAAAAGAGCGAATTCCTGCTTCAACATGAGCGACTTTTATATTTACTTTTTTAGCAACAATACTACAGGCCATTGTTGATGTCACATCACCAACCACCAAAACCAAATCAACAGGGTTAATTAACAGTTCTTTTTCAAAAGCAATCATAATAGCTGCCGTTTGTTCTGCCTGACTACCTCCTCCACATTCTAAATTAACATCAGGTTGCGGAATATTAAGCTCTCTAAAAAAAGTAGCACTCATTTTTTCATCAAAATGCTGCCCTGTATGCACTAATCGGAATGAGATATCTTTTCCTTTTTTTTGTGCATTCTGAATAGCATGTATTATAGGAGCAATTTTCATAAAATTTGGCCTTGCCCCAGCAATTAAGGTTATTTTCATTTTTTAAAGATTATTGTTATCAGATATACTTAGTAAATCATATTCATAAAACACATTATAAATATAAGTTTCAAAATCATTGTTTGTAATTTTTATGAGATAGATACAATTCTATAGTACCTTTTTAATCATATATATTTTTTCAATAGTAATTAACCATTAATAATTGAAGTAAAAGAAACCATAACAAGAATATCCCCTATCAATCCTAAAGATTTTTTGACTAAAAAATTTAAGACTCTGAATCCTCCACTACAAGGAAATCTATTAACCATTTTTTTTAATTTTATTTATTAATGGATATAAAAATTCTAAATAATTCAATTTCAAAAAACGCCCTGTCATTAAAACTAACATCGCATACAATAGTCCTGCCACAATAAGATGCATTAAACTATTCTCAATGACTACAATCTTAAGAAAAAAAGTCACTGTAAACATAACAAGACATGTATGCAGTATTATTTTGAGCATCTGAAAAACAGGAAATAGTTCATATACTTTGATCTCTAATCTTTTACTCACATATACTAAAGCAATCATCACTTTTAATATTGATAATGATACCGAAAAAATTGCGAGTGAAATTGGGTTATTAAAAATGATCATGATTAAGTATCCGCCAATCCAAGCTAAAATTGCAATAAAGGCATGTAATCCGGAATAAAATTTAGTCGCTCCTAATGATAACATTAATGGAAAGAAAATTATTATATTAAAAAAATTAAGTATCATATTAATTCTGAAATATTTTCCGGACTCAAAATAAACATCAGAGTACATTATAACCATTACCTGCGTAGAAAAAAACATAAAAAAAACAACTATCGGATAGATAATCATTGCAGATTTGTTTAACACGCTTTTCCATGTAACTACTAATTCTTCAACGCCCTTATTTTCATGTATAACCCTTGAAAAAACAGGCATTAAAACTACTGAAGTACTTGTTGTTATCATAGATACGAGAGGCAATTCGATAAAACCATTCGAAAATTCGGCGAATACATTTGCTCCAAAAAAACGACTGATATAAAATTCATCAGCTGCTTTAATAGCTATACCCCAAAAACTTGCGAAAACGAGAGGTAAACTATATGCGAGAATCTCTTTAAGCTCCAATTTAGCTTCCTTCGATTCCACCCCTTTGAACGGTATTCCTTTAAAAAAATAAGTCATCACAAATATTATCAATGAAGCTATTAACCATCCATAAATTGCGATAATATAATTCGCATTAATCAAGATAACAGGAACAACTATAAAAACCAGCATCAATAATCTTGAAAGAGTATTATAAATTGCTAAAAATAAAGTTTTTTTATAGGTCGAAAAGATACCTTCAATACCTAATGTTGGTAATAATAACATTGGCATTGGCGAAAACACCTTCAATCCATACTCTAATCTTTCATTTTTTAAAAGATCCGCAATGCAACCTGAAAATAAAAATAAAAAAACCGAAAACAACACTCCTGCCAGAAACAACACCTTACTTATCTTCCATACAATTGCCTTGCCTTCATTTAAGTTATATCTAGGTAAAAAATAAGCATATACTCTTGGTAAACCTGCAGAAAAAACAATTAATAAAGTAGTATAAACATATAGTATTTGTTTATAAGTCCCATATTCTGCTTTATCCAGATATCTTGACAGAATTGCTGCACTTACAATAGAAAGCCCCAGGGTACTTAAACTACCTAATGCAACCCAAAAAACCTGTTCAGTATTACTTGTTTTAACATTAATACGATTTGACATTTAATAAATTTTAATTACAATTCTACATCAACAACTCTACTTATAATCCCTATTAAATAAAAGATAAAACATCGCTTTTATTTACAAATTACAATCAAAAAACAGAGTTTGATCTTCGTTATTACTCAATATGCTTTATAAATTTCATTCTTCTTTTTAAATTTAAATTATTATGAAGCTGACTCCATATAACTTCATTAATAAAACTAATGCTATTTTATAAGGACAATCGATTATTTTTCCACCATACTGGAAACTGAGTATTAACAATTTTAGCCGGGGAACCTGCTATAACAACCCCTTCTTCAGTAAAACTCTTATTTACGGTTGAATTAGCTCCTATGGTTATATTGTTTACTATGGTTATATCCCCATACATTATGACCCCTGGTCCTATATATACATTGTCGCCAATTTCAGGAGCTTTTGAACTTCCCGAACTTGCTCCAATATTGACCCCAACATGTAAACGACAGTTTTTCCCAACCTTTGTCGCCGGATTGATAACTATAGTTCCATAATGTGGAATTGACAAACCTGGTCCAAATACATTTATCGGAATAGAAAACCCTAACTTAAGGGATATTCTCCTATAAGCTATCCTGACAAAAATGAGTTGTATCTTTCCAAACAGTCCTTGATTGGAATTTTTAAGATATTCATATTTGCGCATAAGTTTTATAAACTTCCAAATATAATTGGGAAATAAAAAAGCCTTGATTTGATACAAAAATCCTTTCCCATTGATACTTGAAGCCAATCTATCCTGCTCTAGATAGTAATTGTATTCTCTTTTTGTCGTAATCATATATTTGTTTAACTATTAGGTTTAACAAAATTATAACTTCCCATCCACTTCACCTTCCAGAACTCCTTTCACATCATACAACAGGCTGTTTTCCTTTAGCAAAGTATTCAGATTAGAATTTAAGAACTCCTTATGCGCTACTCCTAAAACGACTGCATCAAATTGCTGCGATGGTAATTCATTGCTGGTAACCAATCCATATTCGTGCTTCACCTCAGCCGGATTCGCCCAAGGATCGTATATACTCACTTCAATACCATAATCGGCTAAAGCTGCTATAACATCAACAATCTTAGTATTACGTACATCAGGACAGTTTTCCTTGAAAGTAATACCCATCATTAACAGTTTGGCTCCGTTTACCTGTATTCCTTTTTTAATCATCAGTTTTACCACCTGTGAGGCTACATATTCGCCCATACTGTCGTTCAAACGGCGACCGGCAAGGATAATTTCCGGGTGGTATCCTTTTTCCTGTGCTTTTTGCGCTAAATAATAAGGATCTACACCAATACAATGTCCGCCAACCAATCCCGGCCGGAAAGGTAAAAAGTTCCATTTTGTTCCGGCTGCTGTCAAAACTGCCTGGGTATCGATTTCCAGAATATTAAAAATCTTTGCCAGTTCGTTTACAAAAGCAATGTTGATATCACGCTGTGAGTTTTCAATTACTTTCGCTGCTTCTGCAACCTTTATAGTAGGTGCCAGATGCGTTCCGGCAATAATTACGTTTTTATATAGTTCATCTACTTTTTGTCCGATTTCCAAAGTAGATCCTGAGGTTATCTTTAAGATTTTCTCTACTGTATGTTCCTTATCTCCCGGGTTAATACGCTCCGGCGAATAGCCTGCAAAAAAATCCACATTGAATTTCAGTCCGGACACTTTTTCCAGTACCGGTACGCATTCTTCTTCCGTTACTCCGGGATATACGGTTGACTCATAGATAACAATATCTCCTTTTTTCAGTACTTTACCCACCGTTTCACTGGCTTTATACAAAGGAGTAAGATCCGGTCTGTTGTGTTTATCAACAGGCGTAGGCACTGTAACAATAAAGTAATTACAATCTTTAATATCTTCTAAATCCGAAGAACAATACAACCCTTTTGAGTTGTGATTTTTGGCTACCAATACTCCTTTAAGTGTTTCACTATCCACTTCAAGCGTACTGTCCTGCCCCGAATTTAATTCAGCGATTCGTGCCTTATTAATATCAAAACCAACAACTGCATACTTTGTTGCAAATAATCTTGCCAATGGCAAGCCTACATAACCTAAACCTATAACTGCAATTTTATTATCCATTATAACTGATATTTTATT
This sequence comes from Flavobacterium sp. 40-81, assembly GCF_001898245.1. Lineage (NCBI taxonomy): Bacteria > Pseudomonadati > Bacteroidota > Flavobacteriia > Flavobacteriales > Flavobacteriaceae > Flavobacterium > Flavobacterium sp. 40-81. The sequence goes on along the minus strand of NZ_MKTM01000028.1, from coordinate 121,172 downwards.
ATTTTAAATTACTCCAATACCAAGAAACCGCTTCCTTAAGCCCTTCTCTGATTGAAAATTTCGGATTATAATCTAATTTTGTTTTTGCTTTTTCAATACTGGCCAGAGAATGCGGAATATCCCCTGCTCTGTTCGGTCCGTATACCACCTCAACATTGGCTATTTCCGGGTCATACTCCGATAAAAATTCTTTCAGATACTGAATCAGCTGCTTTAAAGTGGTTCTGTCACCATAAGCCGTATTGTATACCGTATTAATCGCTTCGGGTGATTTTGTGGTCATTGCCAGCTCATTCATCTGAATCACATTATCGATATAGGTAAAGTCACGGGAATATTCTCCGTCACCATTTACAACAGGGCTTTCATGCTGCATAAACTGCATTACAAATTTTGGAATCACAGCTGCATAGGCACCATTTGGATCCTGTCTTCTTCCAAACACATTAAAATAGCGTAATCCTATCGTTTCCAAACCATACGTCTTACTGAAAATATCTGCATAAAGCTCGTTTACATATTTTGTAATGGCATAAGGAGATAATGGTTTCCCGATCTTATCTTCCTCTTTTGGCAAAGCTTCCGAATCTCCGTAAGTAGAAGAGCTCGCTGCATAAACAAATCGCTTTACACCTGCATCTCTTGAAGCAACCAACATATTTAAAAATCCGGATACATTTACTGCATTACTGGTAACAGGATCATTAATAGAACGCGGCACCGAGCCTAATGCTGCCTGATGCAGTACAAAATCCACATTTTCTACAGCTTTATGACAGGTAGCCAAATCCCTGATATCACCTTCAATTAAATTAAAATCAGGATTTTCCAGAAAAGGTGCAATATTATGGCGATGACCTGTTGCAAAATTATCCAGACAGGTAACATGGTAGTTTTTACCTAAAAAGTACTCTACCAAATTTGAGCCTATAAATCCAGCCCCGCCAGTAATTAGTATTCTATCCATTATTTTTATTCGTTTAATTCCTATTAATTCAGTTCTACTTAACGCAATTTTACCCAAACAATTGCCTGCCCTGAAAACAAAATTTACGATTCGTTTCCAAACAGCAACAACCCTTCTTCCCTATAATCTTTGGAAAGTATAAATTTCACTTTTCGCTTTATTTCTCCTTCTATCTTAAATGCCAATTGCTCAACATATTCCTCATTCAGCACTTCCCCCACAATAACTACTTCTATCGTTCCGGAATCCCTTCCTTCGGCATAATCGCCTACCAGATAAACTTTTTGAACTTCTCCCATCCGTTCCAGAATTGTAGCCACAATGGTATCCAGCCCAATGGTCTTCCGCACCACGCTTTGCAGTAATAAAAACAGCGGGTGTTTGATGTTGGCCCTGTAAGAAATAGTATTCCGGATCGCTTCCTTTTCCAGATAACCGGCCTCAGAAAGGTTATTCAGTTCTTTTCGTATCGCATTGGTCGATTCACTGAATTCTTCGGCCAAACCGCGTAAATGTCCCTGATTTGCTGCGTTAATAAAAAACTTAACAAGCAATCTTAACCGGGTTTTCGAAGTAATTAATGATTCTAACATAACAGCAATTGTGAGCAACAAAAGTACTCGTTATTTTTTAACAAAACCAATTTCTTAAAATTTTTATACTACTTTTCTATATATCAATAAAATACACCAATATCATAACATCAAAAAAGCCTTTCTTTTAGTTAAAAGAAAGGCTTTTTTAATAGGCGTTATAGTATTTTTAGGAACCTATTCCCTGATATATAAATCCTATCCGGGTTAATTTTTCCTTGTCAAGAAGGTTTCTTCCATCAAAAATAAATGCCGGCTTTAACATATTATCATAAATGCGCTGCCAGTCATACGTGTTAAATTCATCCCATTCCGTTAATATCGCAATAGCATGAGCACCATTACAAACAGCATAAGGATCATTGTCAACCGTTAATCCGGCTCTGTTCATTGCTTCCGATCTTGTTTCCAGATAATCCAGATCAGAGAAAATCTGGTCTTCCGATACCTTCGGATCGTAAACCGCAATTTCTGCGCGCTCGCTCAATAAATCATCAGCCACATATATTGCTGCAGATTCACGGGTATCATTCGTATCTTTTTTAAATGCCCAGCCCAGGAAAGCTATTTTTTTTCCGGAAACGGTGTTGTATAAGGTCTGGATAATGTTTTTACCAAATCGGCGTTTCTGATGATCATTCATGATGATAACCTGTTCCCAATAATCTGCTACTTCATTTAATCCATACGATTTAGCAATATAAACCAGATTCAGTATGTCTTTCTGGAAGCAGGAACCTCCAAAACCAACAGATGATTTTAAGAACTTAGCCCCAATACGGCTGTCCATTCCAATTGCTCTTGCTACTTCATTTACGTCTGCACCGGTTTTTTCACATAATTCCGACAGGGCATTAATAGAAGAAACCCGTTGTGCCAGAAAAGCATTAGCGGTTAGTTTTGACAATTCCGAAGACCATACATTAGTCGTCAAAATACGTTCTTCCGGAACCCAGTTAGCATAGATATCCACCAGCTGCTGAATTGCTTTTTGCCCTTCTGCTGTGGTATCACCACCAATCAGTACTCTGTCCGGAGATAATAAATCCACAACAGCTGTACCTTCTGCTAAAAATTCAGGATTGGATAAAATCTGGAATTGCACGCCATTTCCGGTGTGGTCTAAGATTTCTTTTATAGCACTTGCTGTACGAACCGGCAAGGTAGATTTTTCAACAACAATTTTATCATTCTTCGCAACTCTTGCAATTTGGCGGGCACACAATTCAATATATTTTAAATCGGCTGCCATTCCTTTCCCTACTCCATACGTTTTTGTAGGCGTGTTTACCGAAATAAAAATCATATCGGCTTCATCAATTGCTTTATCAACTTCTGTTGAGAAAAAAAGATTACGTCCTCTTGCCGAAGCTACGATTTCGCCTAAACCCGGTTCATAAATAGGAATATTATCAACATTCTCATCATTCCAGGCTGCAATTCTCTTTTCATTTAAATCCACAACAGTAACCTGGATATGAGGACATTTTTGAGCAATAACTGCCATCGTAGGTCCCCCTACATATCCTGCACCAATACAGCATATTTTTTTTATATTCATCTTAAAAAATTGTCAAGTATGTTTTTATAGTAATCCTCTTATTTTCCTTTCCATCCATTTTATCTGATTCAAAAATCCGGGTTTCAATAAGAGTGTACAAATATAGTTGAATGTGTTTAATTTTTCCGGATATCGGTTTTCCAAATTATATGGTATCAATAAAGCTTTTTTCTGTTCTGTTGAATATGGTTAACCCGATTAGAAAAAGAAGTAATGTACTTCCTGCGGAATAAGCCAATCCCAGAATAGTAAAGGTTCCTTTTCCCAGAAAAGAGTATTTAAAAAACTCAAAAATACTCGTGAGCGGATTAACATATACCAACCAGTCATAACCTGCCGGTAATTCTTTTATAACCTGAGAAGTGGGATAGATAACCGGTGTGATATACATATATAACGAAACACCGAAGGAAACCACAAAAGTAAGATCCCGGTATTTCGTGGTAAGCGACGAAATGATCATCCCCAGTCCTAATGACATCAGTGCCATTACAATTAACAACAAGGGTGTAAACAGGATGGTCCATTGTGGAGCAATTGCAAAGCCTTTAAAAATATAATAGCCCAGAACGGCAATAAAAAGCAGGAACTGAATTCCGAATTTGAGCAAATTGGATATCGTAGTCGAAAGCGGCATGATTATTCTGGGAAAATATACTTTCCCGAAAATATTCTGATTGGTCTTAAAAGTATCGGAAGTGGTTTTAAAACATTCCGAAAAATAAAACCAAAGTGTATTTCCTGCTAAGGCAAATAAAAAATAAGGTATTCCGTCCGATTCTAGTTTTGCGATCTTAAAAAAGACAATAAACTGGATAATTGAAGTAACCAAAGGCTGGATTAAAAACCAAAGCGGCCCTAAAATAGTTTGCTTATAATAGGTAACCACATCCCTTTTCACAAACATCATCAGCAAATCACGATATTGCCAGATCCCGGTAAAATCAAACGATAGTAATTTCGCTTTAGGAGTAATCTCATACAGCCATTTATCTTTCTCAGTATTTTCAGTTATCATTACTTCTTCTTAAAAATTTGTGTTTTGATTTTTTCCCAGCGTGTTTTTTCTTTTTCTGTTTCTACATAACCATTGGCATACGTTCCGTAGCCGTAACCATAGCCATAACCGTAGCCGTAACCATATTTTGCCTTGCTTTCATAACCGTTCAGCACGATACTGATATTATTCAATTCGCCTCTTCGGTGTTTTTCATTTACAATGGCCAGCATACCTTTCTTAGTGATATTCTGTCTGACCACATAAATAGTAGCATCACAATACTGTGCCAGTTCCAGAGCATCCGATACCAATCCAACCGGAGAAGTATCCAGAATAATGTAATCGTATATCGTTTTTAACTCCTCGATCATTTCCTTCATCGCCTGGCTGATAATGAGCTCCGCCGGGTTAGGCGGAATCGGCCCGGAAGTAATCACATCCAGATAAGGAACATGTGTGTGCTGAACGATTTCCCCGATTGTTTTTTGCCCGATCAGGTAGTTTACCACTCCTATATTATTTTCAATATTGAAATCTCCAAATATTCTTGGTTTTCTTAAATCAAGTCCGACAATAACCGTTTTCTTTTCACTTAAAGCAAAAACAGTCGCCATATTAATAGAGCAGAATGTTTTTCCTTCGCCTCCAACAGAAGAAGTCACCATTAAAGTCTTGGTACCGTCAACCTTTTGTTTTTTATATAAAAACTGAAGCGAAGAACGAATGGAACGGAAAGATTCCGACAGCGGTGATTTTGGCCTTTCAAAAACAGCCATATTGGTTTCGGTATTCTTCTTCCCGACAACTCCGATTATCGGAATGGAGGTTAATTTTTCAATATCTTCCGTATTGTGAATAGAAGTATCCAGCAGGGTAATTGCAAATGCGATTAAAAGCGGAATCAATATTCCCAACAGCAATGCCAGAATATAATTCACACTGGTTTTAGGACCAAGCAGGCCTCCGCCAACATCCTTAGCCGCATCAATAAATTCGATGTCGGACACATTGGAAGCTTTTACAATATCTGCCTCACTTCTTTTCTGAAGAAAAGTACTGTAAATATTATCATTCAAATCGTACTTTCTGGTAATTTTAAGCAATTCCTGCTGTTCTTCCGGCAGTTGTTTGATGGTGCTTTCCGCTTCTCCTATCCTTCTGTTAATAACTCCCAGGTCAATCTTTATAGCATTCTTTGCCGAGTTTATGTTTTCCAGCAATACTCTCTTGGTAGCATCCATCTGATTATCGAACTCTTCAAATATCTTCTGGCTTTTAACAGAATATGCCATTTCCGAACGCTCCCGCGAAAACTGAATCAGCTTGGCCACGTTCATCACAATGTTGGGATCTTCAATCCCGGCAACCGTTGGAGCCGGCAATTTCGAATAATCGGTACTGCTCACCAGATAATTACTAAGGGAATTATAGTAATTCATCTTTCTGGCGATGGCATCTTTTTCGATATCAAAGTCCGTCAGTTTTTCCGTCAGTTTTTCACCGCCCCCCTGTAGCTGAAAGACATTCTTATCTTTTCTGAAATCCTTCAGTTCCTTTTCGGAGTTCTTTAACTGTCCTTCCATGGCAATTAAAGTACTGTCAATAAAGGCAATCGTATTTTTAGCAAACTGGTTTTTACTATCCAGCTGTTTTTTTCTCAGTACTTCTACGGTAGCATTTAAATAATCTACTAATCTTTTTTTGTTCGTTCCCTGTAAAGAAAGCCGGATTATAGACGCCGCTTTTGTATCGACTTCCACATTTAGTCCTTTATAACCTCCTACAGTTGCATCAAAACTATTAAAACGGATATAATAATCGTTACCGGTATACATCCCGGGATTATCGGTGATGAATAATTTAAAATTTAAAAATGGCAGCTGAACCGTTTCTCCAACTTTGTATCGTTTCACAAAATTACCGGGAACTACGGCTACATTTTGAGTAGTATTTGCCGCATAATTAAATGTCGTTACCGAAGTTTCCCCAAAAGGGATCATTAACTCATATTCCTTTTCATTCAGAAACTTAATCTGAACCGGAATTCCTGCCAGTTGTCCTTTATTTTTATCAATCGCAATATAAAAAGGGACTTCTCCATAAACATCCTGAAAAGTGTATTCCCCTTGTTTAAGGTAATCAATGTAATACTGGAGTTTATCAACTACATACTCGTTATGGGTTCTTGATTTTAACGTATTGATAACCGTTTGTACCTTATCTGAAGTTCCGCCCCAATTAAAAACCAAACTGGTATTGGACGTAAAGAAAGGATTGTTTTCATCTTTTACCACTATGGAAGCTTCCATACCATAGATTTTCTCCTTACGGATATTAACCTGATAGGCTATCGTGAAAGCAATGATTAAACTCACGATAAACCATTTCCAATAGCTGGCTATTTTTAAAAGAAAACCTTTAAAGTCAAAATTATTCTGATTTTCAAACAACGTGAAGTCCTTGGGATCCAGCATACGCTTTATAAATTTTTAAATAACAATAAAGTTGTTGTCACCAATGACAGCGCCGTGATGATGGTTGCCACAGATTGGACACCCGTTGTTCCGGTACCCCATGATTTTTGTTTGAGCGGCTTTACATAGATATAGTCATTTGGCTGAATATAATAAAAGGGCGACTGCATCGCTTTGGCATCCGTCAGATTGATCGTATGCATTTCCGTACCGTGCGGATACTGGCGTATCACAACAACTTCTTTTCGGTTACCGGTCATGGTAATATCTCCGGAGTTCGCAATGGCCTGCATGATGGTCACTTTATCCTGATAAAGTGTTTTGGTTCCCGGCACAGTAATCTCTCCATTAACGGTATAGCGCAAACCGGCCAGTTTAACATCAACAAAAATATTAGCTTCTTTTTTAAAGTATTCTTCTAAAAGCTGTTTTTCAATTTTCTGGCGAATTTCGTCCAGGGTATATCCCAAAACATTTACCTCACCCAGAACCGGCATCCGGATATTCCCGTGATCATTTACCGTAAAACCATTAAAATAGAGACTTTGGTCCGTTTCTGTCGTTTGCGTGGTAGATCCCAAAGCCGAAGGACTGAACATGTCTACTAATTTCTGATCCAGGGCTTTTATTTTTACACTCAGCACATCATTTGTCTGAACGCGGTAAGGTTTGGATATAACCGGATTAACAGCTACTGAAAGTGTATCCTTGCTGTAATTCTGCAAATACAATAAGTCTTTATTAGAAACACACGAAACCGAAAGAATTCCGATTACTAATAACACCCAAAATGTTTTTCCCATTCCAATGATTTTTGAAGAAACAAATATAGTTTTTCAAACGATAATTTTACAGTAATAATATACGTTTACCTTAAAAAGTTAATTTTTTAAAGTTCCTATGCATTTTTAATAGCATTTTCAAAAGGAATACGATGCAAAATACTTCTTCCGAGTGTCACCTCATCGGCATATTCCAATTCATCACCAATTGCTATTCCCCGCGCAATTGCCGAAATAACAATATTATAATCCTTAAGCTGCTTGTAGATGTAGAAATTGGTTGTATCGCCTTCCATCGTTGAGCTTAATGCAAAAATGATTTCCTTTATGTTTCCGGATTTTACTTTTTCAACCAGGGTTGTAATATTCAACTGGCTGGGTCCAACACCGTCTATAGGTGAAATTTTCCCGCCCAGTACATGGTACAATCCTTTAAAAAGACCGGTATTCTCCAGAGCCATTACGTCTCTTATGTCTTCAACAACACAAATAACGGACTGATCCCGCAACGGATTAGCACAAATGTGACAGACTTCTTCATCGGATATATTATGACATTGCGCACAAAAATTAATCTGCTCCCGCATTTGCAATAAAGCCGTTGTGAGTAATGCCGTCTGTTCCTTTGGCTGTTTCAGTAAATGCAGTACCAAACGCAAGGCTGTGCGTTTACCGATTCCCGGTAATTGCGACATTTCATTAACCGCTTTTTCCAATAATTTCGAAGAGAATTCCATAGGTACAAAAATACTCTTTTAATTTGATTTTTTTAAGTCGTTGCTAATTTGAAAAAGATGATTCCACAACAACATTTTTTTGTATTTTGGCTCACTCTAAAATTTAAGGAATGACACCATTTACCATACTTTCCATTATTATTGTTTATTTCGGTTTGTTGATTTTAATCTCCAATCTGGTAAGCAAAAAAGACCATAGTAATGATGCTTTCTTTAAAGCAAATAAAAACTCCAAATGGTATCTGGTAGCCTTTGGTATGATTGGAACGGCCCTTTCGGGAGTTACGTTTATATCGGTTCCGGGTGAAGTAGGTTCGCCAAACGGAGAGCAATTCAAATACTTTCAGTTTGTTTTAGGAAATGCCATCGGGTTTATTATCGTTGCAAAAGTACTGTTGCCGCTGTATTACCGAATGAATCTTACTTCGATTTACGGGTATATTGAAAACCGGCTGGGGCATTACAGTTACAAGGCCGCTGCCTCGATTTTCCTGTTGAGCCGGACTATCGGATCGGCATTCCGGCTGTACCTGGTCGTGATAGTATTACAGCGTTTTGTATTCGATTTTTATAATGTGCCGTTTTCGTTTACCGTTTTGATCTCGTTAGCTTTAATTTTTGCGTACACCTATAAAGGCGGACTAAAAACGATTATCATCACCGATACTTTACAAACCTTATTCCTGGTATCCTCGGTATTTTTTACCATCTATTTTATTTGCGACAGTCTGGATTACAACGCTGTTCAGGCTTTTGAAGCCATCAAGGAGAGCAACTATTCCAAAATCTTTTTCTTTGACGACTTTATCGGCAGCAAATACCATTTTATCAAACAGATTTTAGGCGGGATCTTTGTGACCATTGCCATGGTTGGTCTGGATCAGGATTTAATGCAGAAGAACCTGAGCTGTAAAAATATTGGCGAAGCACAAAAAAACATGTTTACCTTCACCGGGATCTTTGTGATCATCAATTTGTTTTTCCTTAGTGTGGGTGCCCTTTTATACATTTATGCTTCTAAAAACGGTATTTCCGTTCCTCTGGATGCAATAACCGGGAAACCGAGAACGGATTTACTATTTCCGGAAATCGCGTTCAATCACTTAACGCTTATCCCGTCGATTGTTTTCCTGTTAGGACTTACTGCCGCTACATTTGCCACAACCGATTCGGCATTGACCGCCTTAACAACTTCTTTCTGTGTGGATTTCCTGGGAATGGACAAGGCCGAAAATGCCAATAAGCCGAATATTGTCAGAACCCGTCATTTGGTGCATATCTCTTTTTCCCTGCTGATGTTCCTTGTGATTATCATTTTCAATCAGATCAATGATGCTTCGGTAGTGAGTATGATTTTCAGGATAGCTTCCTATACTTACGGTCCGTTATTAGGACTATACAGCTTCGGGCTGTTTATGAAAAACAAGACCGTACACGACAAATTAGTTCCTTTTGTCTGTATCCTTTCACCGGCCTTAACCTTTTTATTAAGCCAGAATTCCAAATTGTTTTTCGGAGATTATGTTTTCGACAACGAATTGATCATTATAAACGGACTGATCACTTTTATCTTATTGTTGTGCATCAGCAAACCGGCTGCCGGTAAAACTGCTTAAAACTGATTTGTAGCCAGCAGTACCAAAGTACAGGCTACTTCCGTTTCGATATTATTCGCTTTCAGCAAACTGTAAAATTCCGGGTTTTCTGTTCCCGGATTGAAGATAACACGCTTCGGATGCAGACTGATGATATACTCATAATATTCTTTCTGCCGTTGCGGATTGAGGTATAAGGTCACGGTATGTACCGCTTCGAACGGAACTTTTTCCGTTTCGATTGCCACACCGGCAACCACATCTTTTCTTTGCCCGATTGCCACTACTTCATGCTGGTGTTTCAGCAAACTATTTACTGCCATATAAGCATAACGCTCCGGATTTGAGGAAGCCCCTATTACCAATGTTTTCATGCTGCTGCGATTTATTACCCTAAAATTACATAATTATCGCTGATTTTCTTACATTACCAATACAATATAACATTGATTTATCATAACTTTGAGATAACACTCACCTAAAGTAGTTTGAGATATTAACCTTTTATTTTGCAACAAAAACTATGGAATTATTTATTTACATTTTTGCAGCTGTATTTTCTGTATTGAATCCTTTGGGTGCCGTTCCTATCTTTGTGGGACTAACTCATAACGACACAAAAGCCGAACGTTCCAGAACGTCTTTATGGACTGCCGTAAATGTTTTTATAATCTTAATTATCTCGTTCTTTATCGGAGAATATGTATTGAAATTTTTCGGCATCAGTATCGATGCCTTACGAATAGCAGGAGGACTGATCATTGTAAACTCCGGATTTGCCCTGTTATCGGGAAAATTCAGTAAAACCAGAGGAGTTAATAAAAAAGTGGCTAACGATGCCCAAAAAAGAAGCGATATCGCTTTAACGCCACTGGCAATACCCATGCTTGCCGGACCGGGCTCTATTTCTTTATTAATTGCCTTTTACCAGGACTTTCAGGAAGTATATGAGAAAGCTATTGTCTGCTCTGCGATCTTAGCTGTTGCGCTGTCTATCTTTATTATTCTGAGAAGTGCCCATTATTTATCCCGGATCCTGGGAGCATCCGGAATTGTTGCCATTTCAAGGATAATTGGTTTTATTGTTATCGCTATCGGAATACAATACATTAGCAGTTCCATTGTGAACATCCTGAAAACGGTTGCTTCATAAACGAAAGAAAGAGATTTCAAATAATTGAAATCTCTTTCTAAAAACAAAAACAAACATTTAAACTAACTACTCAATAGGGAAACTATTTAAGTATTACTTTTTTAGTAATAACATTATTTCCCGCCTCAAGATTCAATATATAAATACCGCTTCCTAAAGAAGATAAATTAATCTCTTTATTGTAGAAGCCTTGTGTATTATCGATTGCTGTTTCAAAAACTTTTGCTCCAGTCATCGAGTAAATACTCACTTTATTCTTGGTATCCATATTTTCTTTTAAATCGTAAATCAAGTTGATTTTTTTGTCTAATGACGGATTTGGATAAATTCCGAAAGCTATTTTATCTTCAAATGATTCTGTTCCTAAAGAAGCGGTAACATCCTGGTAGTTGAATGTAATAACACCTGTACTGGAACCTACAAAGCTTGTAAATACTACTCTGTAAACACTTCCGTTAGCCAGTTTCACATAATAGGCTTTATTCCCGTCAATAGTATAAGTACTTCCTGTGAATGTTTTCCAGTCGTACCCGATAGTATTGATTGCTGTAGCAAAATTCAGGTTAGCAGTATTCATTACTCCTCCCGGCTCATTATTTTTTGCAACTTTAACATCCGGATGGTGTAAAGCACCTGTTACCTGGTACTTTGTAGTACTTCCACCCATTGGATAATCTGTTGTGAATTTTGTAAAGATCAAATCCCAATCTGCACTTGCAGGCTCAGCAATAACCGGTGCATTTGTCTCTAAAGAGAAATAGTTAAAGATGTTATTCGGGTTTGAAGTATTGGATACCACCTGAGTCTGATCTGCACCCCAAGCCGTACCGTTCCATGTAGAATATGTAAAAGTATATCCAGCAAAGAAATCATCCATTTTGAACTTTTTGTATGTTCCGTTAGGATATTTCAAAACAAAAATGATACTTCCTGTTACATGGTGATTCGCCGGGTTGTATTCTCCCCATCCGTAAGTAGCTGTACCTTGTTCTAAAGCTCCTTCTGTCCATACAGTATCACTGTTGTAAAGTCTTGTCCAGCTTGACTGAGCTGCTGTACTTACATCAACTGTAGCCCAGTTACTGATATTATTGGAAACCTGGTAGATCTCAATTCCTTTAGCATCATTTATTCTCGTAGCAAAAGAGAAAGAGCTTTTTCTGTAAAAAGCAAGATCCCAGGAACTGTGAGGGTAAACATTGTTTGCTGTAGGATTGGAGAACTTAAAAAATGCCTGATTAGCATAAGCAGGTCCCATTGTCACAGTACCCTGTTGAACAGCCTGAGCACTTGCAAATGAACTGACCAGTATTGCTGCTAAAAATAGTATTCTTTTTTTCATGGTAAAAAAATTTATGATTATTGTACAAGTTTATATTCAAATTTCGGATACCCTCTCACTCCGCTTTCATTTAAGAACTCCAGCATTCTGATTTTATAGTAGTTTCCGTCAATATCTTTTATTACATAGAATCGGTCTGTAAAAGCACTTCCGTTGAATACATCTCTCCATTCCGCTCCGATTACACGCTGATCGTCAGAGAAATTGCTCTCAACGATATTGTTCATACCGAAATTGTTATAGTTAACACTGCCCGATACATTCACCCGGTAACCTTTTACACCACCTTTAAGGTTATTCACAACAAAATCAGAATAACCATAAGAACCGGAACCGGCAATCTCATTTGTAAATACGGTAAAGCTCAGATCCCATAATGCTTTTTGCGGCTCTACATTTACAATGTTTTGAGTTTTCAGGCTAAAAAACGTGAAGTTATAATCCTGGTTTTTAGCAATCGTAACCTGTTGGTGTGTTGTACTGTTCAAATCGGCATATTGCAATACATAGCTATCGCCGTCTCTAAGAATTTTAATTTTTTTCCAGCCTCTTGGATTTCCTGCAATAGCAACGCTTCCCGGTGCCGGAGCAGTTGTTCCAACTTCATATCCCATGTTTACCAAATACACATGGTTTTCGGCATTATTAGCCGAGATTGCAGCAATTGCCGTTTGGTTAATATCTCCGTTTGGCGCATCTACATAATTCATATTGGACTGCTCAAAAGTTCCCACAGCAACCAAAGGTTTAAAAGCACTTACACTGGCTTCCGTAACCGCATCAATATTTGTTTCCTCTAATTTTTTCACTGCCATATAGACCGATCCGTTTATGGTCACTCTAAATTGGTTCCCGGAATAAAATCCAAGATCCCAGCTGTCTCTTCTCGCTTTCGACATAAAGTCTTTGCTTAAATCCACAAAAACCTGATCGCCTTCATTTGGTCCGCCTACTTCCGGTAAAAGTGTCGCTCCTAATGATCTCTGGAAAGAAACCAATGATGTTGTATAACCCTGAATGGATGTTTCCCCTACATAGTTGATCGCGATAACTTCTAACAAAATAGATTTATCATCCGTATCAAAAGGGTAAATTAAGTTTTTGAATGTAAAGTTCAGTTCGCTTTGTCCTTTTGTAAAAGGTAGTTCCATCACACCGTTTCCAGCTGCCGGGACAGTACTGAAATCCACTCCGTAACTGGCATTCGTAGGCGATACTTTTACCGAAACTTTTCCATCATTTTTTGCCGGTTCCGAGAAAATCATTTTCATTTCTCTTTCGTCATGAATTAACGAGAAATCGATTGATTGTTTTTCAAAAGATACCACAAAAGGCTGTTGAGCCACCTGCTCGTTTTTCTCACAGGAACCTAGTATGAACAAAGAAAGAAAAAAGGCTATTTGATATATTTTTGATTTCATATTATTAGAAATTTAATTTATATAAAAGTTTTAAAAAGTATGATCTTCCGTATCCCATCAGGATATTCGTAGCAGCTCCGGTATGTGCTCCACCTTCGGCTGCGGTCGTATTGATCGTTGTGATGTCTAAAATATTTCTGGCTCCGATTGTTGCTTCCAACGATTTATTCAAAAACGATTTTTTAACCGTAGCATCCAGCCAGGTGAAAGGGTTTTGTTTTCCTCTTTCGGTCACCGTTTGATTTTGGTCATTGGTTCTTCCTACAAACTGATACTGAGGTCCGTTATATTTAACGTAAGCCGAGAAAACCGTTTCCCATTTTGGCACCAAATAAGAAGCATTGGCATTTAGCTGAACCGCATATAGAAAATCATCATTAGAATCTGTTGAGCTGTCTAAAACTTTTGCTGTTCCGGCAAACGTTACCCCAAAGTTTCCGGTAAAGTTTTTATATTTTGCCGTGTTGGTCAGGGAAAGTCCCCAGGTTTTATACACATCAATATTGTTATACTGGTAAACTAACGGTGAGTTTTGTATGATGATCATTTCAATTCTGTCCTTTACATCAAGATACCAGGCCGATAATTTATTCTGCATTGTAAACGATTCGTTTAGTTTTGAATCTTTTTTCAGGTGAAGGAAAACAGATTTTCCCTGTTCCGGATTAAGGTTCGGATTTCCCTGAATATTGTGGTTTACGTCAACCATATAGGTGTACAACTCTTCGTATGTTGGCAATTTAGGAGCGGTTCCTACGATACCTCTCAATTCATAACCGTTATCAAAAACATATTTAGAACTTAAAGACAATGCTGCCTGCTGGTCAAACTGTGATGATAATAACAAACGGATACCCGGGCGGATAGAAAATCTTTTATTCAGGTTTATTTCAGATGACGTAAAAAAGTCATACGAATTCAATTCTCTTTTAATATTCTCTCCGTTAAAGAAACCTGCCAGGCTGGTAACATAACCGTTAATGCTGTTTATTTCATACCCTAACTGAACATTATAAGTATCATTTTTCAGGAAATTTGAGAAATTCCCTTTAGAATAAAATGCTTTTCGGTATTCGTATTCTAAATTTTCCGTTCCGAAATGTTCCTGTGAACGGATTCTGTAATTGTATTTTTCTAAATCTCTGTTTTGTTGCTGGTACGAGAAAGACACATCATAGTTCAATCCGTTGTCGCTCAGTTTTCCGGAAGCGTTTAAATGGTGGTAATAACGTGTTGATGTATAGATTTCATCTTTTGCAACCGGGTTGTTCGTTTGCGTTGCCGGATTCTCATTCATTTGTACATCGGCACTAAAACGATCTGTAGTTTCCCGGAAAAATTCGAACTTATAGAAAAGTCTGTAGTTTTTAGTAGTGTAAGCTAATAATGATTTGGCATTGATTTGCTGTTTCGGTAACCATTCGTACCCTCTTAAACCATCATTAAACAAGTAGTTTTCACCCATTCTGTTGTTCCAGAAACCTTTAAAGTCATTACGGGTAAATAAGGCATTGGCATAAAACTTATCGGAAAAATTATGTCCGATTTTAATGGACTGAATATGTCTTCCTTTGTCTTTAAAGTTGTATTCTTTACCAACGGTTTCTTCCTGGATGTATGGGGTGACTTCCCATTTGTGTTCCGACGATTTCTTGGTAATAATGTTGATAATTCCCGATACGGCATTTGCACCATAATCAACTCCCATAGATCCTTCAACAATTTCGATCTGCTGAATATCATCTAAATTGATCTGGGTTAAATCGGTATTGTTCCCCAAACCTTCGTCATTGATGACTGGAATATTATCGACAAGAATTTTAAAATATTGTGAATCCAAACCAAACAGCTGTACTCCTGATTTTCCGGTGGAAGCATTTGGGATAATATTGATATTTAACGTCTGATTCAACAAATCGGCTAAATTGTTTCCTGCCTGTCTGTCTATATCAGCACGGGTAATCACTTTAACTTCAAATACTGATTTTTTTACCGACTGAGGATTATACTGTCCCGTTACTACTACTTCCTCCAGATGGTTCACTTTACCAGGAATACTGTCTTTTTCCTGTGCTACACCAACAAAGGCATTAAATAAAAACAGACCGCCGTATATTTTTGATTTAAAATTCATTCTTTATTTTATTTTACTCTCTTTATAATTATTGTTATTCCAGCTGTTCCTGAATCCCTGGGTTTACCAACAGTTGTAATAAGATCATTTCTGTTTTTCCGGTTTTATTTGCCTCCGGAAAAACCGGAAAAAGAAATTATTGACCGTCTGCAGCAATCCCGCAAAGACACTCAACATCCAAAAAAATCAATTTCTGGAACTTCCCAATCCCCCGGCAAACAAGCTTTTCTTTTTGAATTATTTCCCAAAAAACATTTAGTATTCTAAATTTCAGCTTATTGGCAAAAACAGCATTAAAATCAATTTAGAATTAATCTTAATAATATATTTTTTTGCAAATGTATGTTTTATTTTTATTCGTTCTAAATAAATTTAATATTTTTGCACAAGAAATTTTAATCAATACATAATGAGAAATCTAAAACAAAAGGCAACTCTTGCTTTTTTATTTGCAGTAATGTTAGGTAATGCTCAGGGCAATAAAAAGAAACAGGACACGGATGCGATCAAGTCAATGTGTGGCTGTTATGAAGTAGAATTCAACTTTGCAGAGACGTTTAAAACAACTAAAGACGAGAACTACAAGCCATCACCAACAAAGTATGACAAAGGATTGGAATGGGTAGAACTGGTTGAAGATAAATCAAACAAAATCGTAATGCAGCATTTATTGATTGTGGGCGATACGATGATTGTAAAGCACTGGAGACAGGATTGGGAATTTGAAAACACAAACCTGTACCTGTTTGACAAAGGAACTTCATGGAAATTTACAACATTACCAAAAGCTGCAGTAAAAGGACAATGGACGCAACGTGTATACCAGGTAGACGACAGCCCGAGATATGAAGGAACTGCTACATGGGTTCACGTAGATGGAACATCTTATTGGAGAAATTTCGCTGATGCTCCACTTCCAAGAAGAGAGCACACTATCAGAAATGATTACAATGTTTTAAAAAGAAGAAATATTCATGAAATCACAAAATACGGCTGGTTACATGAACAAGACAACGAAAAAGTTTTAAGAGAAAACGGAAAAGACGTTGTACTTTCTCAGGAAAAAGGACTTGACCTTTACAAAAAAGTAGCCGATTCAAAATGTATTGCTGCACAAAAATACTGGAAAGAGAACAAAGCTATGTGGAAAAACGTTCGTGACAAATGGCAATCTATTTTCGACAGAAACAAAGATCTTAATTTAGAAGACAAAGTAAACCGTAAATCATTATTCGGTTATTTGTTCGACCTGAAAGGGGACACTCCTAAAGCTGAAACCGATAAAATTATTGACAGTTTTGTAAAAAACTAAGCATTGATTAAACAATAAAAAAACCGCTTAATAAGCGGTTTTTTTTATTTTCTTTTTTAACGTACTACTCTGCTTTCGGCAAAAATACTTCCGCCATCATACAACGGGCACTTCCACCGCCGCAAGCTTCAATAGTATCCAGGCTCGAACTTAAGATCTCACAGTGTTTTTCCAGTTTTGCCAGCTGATCTTTCGTTAAACTCTGATGTGCAGCAGCACTCATAATCAAATAACGCTTATCCTCCGCTCCTCTTACCTGAAGCATATTTCCGGCAAAATTGTTAACCTGATCTTCTGTAATCAAGACAATCTCTTTGCCATCCGATTTTAAACAGTCTAAAACCATTTTGCGTTCTTTGGCATCATCAATACTATCTGCACAGATTACCGCAAAAGTTTCTCCCAGACACATCATGACATTGGTATGATAAATCGGTTTTCGCTCTCCGTCCACCGTTTGAAAAGCTTCAAAAATAACCGGGTTCATTTCGAAGTCTTCACAAAATTCAATCATCAGCTCTTCATTCGCTCTTGGTGATAACGCACAGTACGCTTTCCCGTTTTCACGGTCTAACAGCAAACTTCCCGTTCCTTCCAGGAACAATTCATCTTCTTCTGCAGAGGTATAGTCCACAATGTTGTTAATTTCAAAACCGTGATCTTCCAGGATATCCAGTACATCCTCTCTTCTCTCCATACGTCTGTTTTCGGCAAACATCGGATACAAGGCCACATCACCGTTTTCATGGAAAGAAATCCAGTTATTCGGGAAAATACTGTCCGGAGTGTCCGGACTTACCGTATCTTCAACAACAATAACATTAACGCCTGCATTTTTTAGTTTTTCAACAAAATTATCAAACTCTTCCTGTGCTTTTGCGTTTACCGTAGCCGGCAATAAATTGTCCAGTACTTTTTGGTAATAGTTATTTACTGCTGTCTGCTCATTCATCCTGAACGCAACAGGACGAATCATCAATATCGTGTTAGTAGTCTGTTTCATACTTTTTATTTTTTCCTTTTATTAGTCCCTGATTAAAGGCAATGTAGAACATCTCAAAAGCCCTTCCTGTTTTGCAATTTCGGCATAAGGAACTTCTTCAACGGTAATTCCCTTATTTCTCAGCCAATTATTCAATCTTGTAAAATTTCTTTCCGAAACCACAACATCCGGCGCAATAGAAAACACATTTGAAAACATATAATACATTTCCTCCCGCTCAATGTGGAACAGGTTTTCTTTACCAAAAAGGTTCACTAAAAACATATAGTCGGCTTCTTCTCTGAATCCGCTTTTATAAATGATTCCTTTATCTGTTCCTACCGGCTGGAAACAACAATCCAGGTGCAGTGCATTATCTCTTGGTTCAATCTTCGATTTTACCAGATCAAATTCTTTTACGATTTTATGCGGGAATAGTTTTTTAATATAGTCCACACCGGCCATATTGGTTCTTGCCGTGATATAGTCTTTATAATCGCTTCCTTTATAAGTTCCTATAAAAACATAGTCGTTCCAAACCATTACATCGCCACCTTCAATGTGTACTTCTTCCGGCGGGCGAACAACTTTTTTGGGATCAATCTGATCTATTACATACTGGATAGCATCCAATTCTCTTTCTCTGTCGGGTAAAATGTTTGCTTTTACAAAAACATCGTCAATAACGAATCCAATATCTCTGGAAAAAATCTGGTTGTAGTTTTCAATTATTTCCGGGCGGAAGACTTTTACTTCATATTTCTGAAAAACTTCATCAAGAGCCTGCATTTCTTTTACCATATCTGCTTCAACCGGATAGGTCCCTGCTTTTATATGCTCTAATGATTTCGGATCATACGCTTCCTCTATCGAGGGCGTTGGTCCATTGTTTACGGCTGTTCCTAAAACTACGGCTCTAAGCCGTGACGTTTCGTTTTTTACATTTAAATTCAACATAGCTTTTGGCTTTTGGCAAATATAAACAAAGGGCTTTGATAAACGAAAAACTCCCCTTGAAATCTAAGCATTACAGTGTTAATTTATCCTTAATCCGCTCTGTTTCAATACTAAATAATCGTCAAGTATACTTTTAAAAAGCTGACAAATATTATTTTTTTTAATACATTTACTTTTAAAAATATAAAATTATGGGATTATCGAGTTTTTTTAGTTCACTTTTCGGAAAAGCAAAGCAGAGTACGGAAGATTTAGGAGATAAGGTCAGCAGCACAGCCGATACCGCGGTTGACAAGGTAGAATCCTTCACGGAGGATGTAGTAGAAAAAGTTTCGGAAGTAGCCGACAGCGCTTCTCAAAAACTGGAGGAAATGGGTGTTTCGGAAAAAGTCAATGATTTTATCGATACTGCCAAAGAAAAAATAGCCGATGCCGGCGAGTGGATCGAAGACAAGGCTACGGATGCTAAAGAAGCTTTATCGGACGTGATCGAGAAGACGGAAAACAAAATTGAAGAGGTAACCGGTGATGCCGCTGAAGAGGCGGAAAAACCGGCAGAATAAAGCAATAAAAAAGCCCTGAAGTACTTCGGGGCTTTTTTTATTCAATATTGACAGCTTACTATCTTTCGTTCATTGGTTTAAAAGAACGCAACGGGTGTCCAACATATACCTGACGCGGACGACCGATAGGTTCTTTGTTAACACGCATTTCTCTCCATTGTGCAATCCATCCCGGAAGACGTCCGATAGCAAAAAGTACCGTAAACATATCCGTAGGGATTCCTAAAGCACGGTAGATAATTCCGGAATAGAAATCTACGTTTGGATACAGGTTTCTTGATTTGAAATACTCATCCTGTAAAGCAGATTCTTCAAGTTTTTTAGCGATGTTCAAGATTGGGTCATTAACACCTAATGTTGCCAATACTTCATCTGCAGCTTTTTTAATGATTTTAGCACGCGGATCGAAGTTTTTGTACACACGGTGACCAAATCCCATTAAACGGAAAGGATCGTTCTTATCTTTCGCTTTTGCAAGGTATTTATCTGCATCACCACCATCTTTCTGGATTTCTTCCAGCATTTCCAATACTGCCTGGTTTGCTCCTCCGTGAAGTGGTCCCCATAAAGCGGAAACTCCTGCCGAAATGGAAGCGAATAAACCTGCATGTGAAGATCCAACCATTCTCACAGTTGAAGTAGAACAGTTTTGTTCGTGATCAGCATGTAGAATAAACAATTTATCCAATGCATCCACGATAACCGGGTTAATTGTATAAGGACTTGTTGGCAATTCGAACATTAAACGTAAAAAGTTCTCTACATAACCTTTGGTGTTATCGTAGTAGTTTAATGGGAAACCAGATGTTTTTCTGAAAGTCCATGTAGCTAAAACTAAAAATTTACCCATTGTTTTACAAACAGCAGTGTACATTTCGTCTTCGTTTTCTACATTGACAACTTTCGGATTAAATGCGGTTAAAGCACTTGTCAATGAAGATAAAACACCCATTGGATGAGCCGTTTTAGGAAAACCATCAATGATGTTTTTCATTTCTTCATTTACCAAAGTATATTTTCGAATATCGTTTTCGAATTTTTCTAACTGAGCAGCTGTTGGCAATTCACCGAAAATAACCAAATAAGAAACTTCTAAAAAGTTGGCTTTCTCAGCTAAATCTTCAATAGCATAACCTCTGTAACGAAGGATACCTTCTTCTCCGTCAAGGAAAGTAATTTCACTCTTACAAGATCCTGAATTTTTATACCCCGGATCAAGCGTAATCGCGCCAGTTGCAGCACGTAATTTCTCAATATCGATAGCAACCTCTTTCTCACTTCCTTCGATTACCGGAAATTCATATTTGTTGCCATCAATTTCTAATATTGCAGTTTTTGACATGTTTGTATTAGGAATTAAATGTAAAATATTTTTGTTATCTGCGAATTTAAGAAATTCCAACGGATATCTCAAGAAAATCACATAAGGAAATCGTTAATTATTCCGTAAAAATTGGGGGTAAAAATTACATTTTTCACATTTTTAACCACCGGAAAACCGGCCTCAAAATACAGGCTCTTTCAAACCGTTATTTATCCCTTAAAAAAGTTAGCTTTATCACAGGAATCCCCTTTTACAAACAAAAAAACCTGATAATAACTATCAGGTTTTTTCAAATATCGTTTTAATTGCTTTATTTCACTTTAAAAGCTCTTTCCTGAGGGAAATAAGCCACTTCGGCTAATTCTTCTTCTATTCTAAGCAATTGATTGTATTTTGCCATACGATCTGAACGGGAAGCCGATCCGGTTTTGATCTGACCGCAATTTAACGCCACAGCCAGGTCGGCAATGGTATTGTCTTCCGTTTCTCCGGAGCGGTGTGACATTACAGAAGTATATCCGGCATTATGTGCCATATTTACCGCTGCTATCGTTTCGGTTAAGGTTCCGATCTGGTTTACTTTAATTAAAATGGAATTGGCAATATTCTCTTCAATTCCTCTTGACAGGCGTTGTACGTTTGTTACAAACAAATCGTCCCCTACCAATTGTACTTTATCACCGATTTTCTCTGTTAACAGTTTCCAGCCGTTCCAGTCGTCTTCATACATCCCGTCTTCGATTGAAATAATCGGGTATTTAGCCGCTAATTCAGCCAAATAAGCCGCCTGCTCTTCTGAGGTTCTGATTTTCCCGGTGGCGCCTTCAAATTTAGTGTAATCGTATTTTCCGTCTACATAAAATTCAGAAGCGGCACAGTCCAATGCAATTTTAATATCTTCCCCGAAAGTATACCCTGCATTTTCTACCGCTAATTTGATAGAATCCAGAGCATCTTCGGTACCTCCGGCTAAATTTGGTGCAAAACCACCTTCATCGCCAACAGCAGTACTTAATTTTCTGTCGTGTAATACTTTTTTAAGATTATGGAATATTTCCGTACCCATTTGCATAGCATGTGTAAAGTTCTGAGCTTTTACCGGCATGATCATAAATTCCTGAAAAGCGATAGGCGCATCAGAATGTGATCCTCCGTTAATAATGTTCATCATCGGTACCGGCAAGGTATTGGCAGATACACCACCAACATAACGATACAACGGCATTCCCAATTCGTTAGCGGCTGCTTTTGCCACTGCCAGCGATACTCCTAAAATAGCGTTTGCTCCTAAATTGGATTTATTTGGTGTTCCATCCAATTCAATCATCATTTTATCAATCGCATTTTGCTCAAAAACCGACATCCCAACAATTTCCGAAGCAATAGTTGTATTTACATTTTCAACTGCTTTTAAAACTCCTTTTCCCATGTAGGCTTTTCCGCCATCGCGCAACTCTACAGCCTCATGTTCTCCGGTTGATGCTCCGGATGGCACTGCTGCTCTTCCTAAAACACCATTTTCTGTATATACATCTACTTCTACGGTAGGATTACCTCTTGAATCTAATATTTGTCTTGCGTGAACTTTTATAATCATGCTCATAATCTGATACTTTAATTTGGTTAACTTCTTTCGTTAGGTGTGTAACGAATTTATTTTTTAGCTAATTTAATGTTTTCGATGAATTGGTCAAATAAATAACGTGCATCGTGAGGTCCGGGACTTGCTTCCGGGTGGTATTGTACCGAGAAACAGCTTTTGTTTTTCATACGCATACCCGCAACAGTGCCGTCGTTCAGGTGAACATGTGTTATTTCAAAATCCGGGTGTTTTTCCAATTCTTCACGCACCACTGCAAAACCATGGTTCTGTGAGGTAATTTCCCCTTTATTGGTAATAACATTCATTACAGGGTGGTTAATCCCTCTGTGACCGTTAAACATTTTATAGGTTGAGATACCATTTGCCAGGGCAATGATCTGGTGTCCCAAACAAATTCCGAAAACAGGTGTATCGGTTGCTAAAATCTGGCGTGCCACTTCCTGTACATCTTTTAACGGATCCGGATCACCAGGTCCGTTCGACAAAAAGTAACCATCAGGGTTAAATGCTTTCAGCTCTTCAAAAGAAGCATTATAAGGGAATACTTTAATATAAGCATCTCTTTCTGCCAGGCATCGCAGGATATTGGTTTTGATTCCAAGGTCGAGTGCGGCAATTTTGTAGGTTGCCTTTTCGTCACCAAAGTAATATGCTTCTTTAGTAGAAACGGTAGAAGCCAGTTCCAGACCTTTCATATTCGGAACTCCAGCCAGTTGTTTTTTCAAATCTTCAAGCGGTGTACCGTCTGTACAGATCACTGCATTCATGGCACCGTTGTCACGGATATAGCTCACTAAAGCTCTGGTATCGACATCGGAAATGGCAACCAGTTTTACTTTATCGAAATAATCGAAAAGACTTTCAGAAGCATCAGGTCTTGAATAATTAAAACTAAAGTTTTTGCATACCAGTCCGGCAATTTTGATCCCGTCTGAATCAACTTCGTCTTCATGAACTCCGTAGTTACCGATATGAGCATTGGTAGCTACCATTAATTGACCAAAATAAGAAGGGTCTGTAAAAATTTCCTGATATCCCGTCATTCCGGTATTAAAACAGACTTCGCCGAAGGTAGTTCCTTCGATTCCTATGGATTTACCATAAAAAACAGTTCCGTCGCTTAATAAAAGGATGGCTTGATTTCGATTTGAATATTTCATTTTTTGTTGTGTTGTAAAATTTTGCAAATTTAATCTAAATTATTTCTTTCTGAAACGATTCGATTAAAACAAGTAAAAAAGATTTTATAATTATGCGTGCTAGTGGCTCAAACGGTTTCAAAAGGGCAAAAAAAAAGGACAAACTTAAAAAGTTCATCCTTATTTTTTATTGAAGAATCAATTGTTTCATGATTATTCAGTAACTTCTGTATTTTCAGTAGTATCAGCAGCGGGAGCTTCAGCAGTTGTTTCAGCTTTTTTTGCTCTACCACGACGGGTAGTTGCTTTCTTAACTTCTTTTTTACCTCCGTTGTACAATTCGTTGAAATCTACAAGTTCGATCATTGCCATATCAGCGTTATCTCCAAGACGGTTACCCAATTTAATAATACGAGTATATCCACCCGGACGATCTCCAACTTTTGCTGCAACTTCTCTGAACAATTCAGTAACCGCATATTTGTTTCTCAAATAAGAGAAAACAACACGACGATTGTGAGTAGTATCTTCTTTAGATTTCGTTACCAATGGTTCTACAAATTGCTTTAAAGCTTTAGCTTTAGCAACAGTAGTATTGATACGCTTGTGCTCGATTAGAGAACAAGCCATATTAGCCAACATAGATTTTCTATGTCCTGACTGTCTGCTTAAATGATTTATTTTTTTTCCGTGTCTCATTGCTATACAATTTAATCGCGCATAAAGCGGACTAGATTATTCTTTATCTAATTTATATTTAGTTAAATCCATCCCGAAAGTAAGACCTTTAACAGCAACTAATTCATCAAGTTCTGTTAATGATTTTTTACCGAAATTACGGAACTTCATCAGATCATTTTTATTAAATGATACTAAATCGCCAAGTGTATCAACTTCAGCCGCTTTTAAACAATTTAATGCTCTTACAGATAAGTCCATATCAACAAGCTTAGTTTTAAGCAATTGTCTCATATGTAATGACTCTTCATCATACGACTCTGTTTGTGCAATTTCATCAGCCTCAAGTGTAATTCTTTCGTCAGAGAACAACATAAAGTGATGAATCAACGTTTTAGCTGCTTCTGTTAATGCATCTTTAGGGTGAATAGAACCATCTGTAATGATTTCAAAAACTAATTTTTCGTAGTCAGTTTTTTGCTCAACACGGAAATTTTCTATTGAATATTTTACGTTCTTTACTGGTGTGTAAATAGAATCTGTAAAAATAGTTCCTATAGGTGCGTTTTGTTTTTTGTTTTCTTCTGCAGGAACGTAACCACGACCTTTCTCAATAGTTAATTCCATGTTTATGGTAATTTTGCTATCAAGGTTGCAGATAACCAAATCCGGGTTTAGTACCTGAAAACCAGAGATAAACTTTTGAAAATCTCCAGCTGTCAATTGATCCTTACCTGAAAAAGAGATAGAAACAGATTCGTTATCGATATCTTCGATCTGACGTTTGAAACGTACTTGTTTAAGATTCAATATAATTTCTGTTACATCTTCAACCACTCCTGATATTGTAGAGAATTCGTGATCCACTCCTTCAATACGAACCGAAGTGATTGCATATCCTTCTAAAGAAGAAAGCAAAACACGTCTTAATGCGTTACCAACAGTCAATCCATATCCCGGTTCTAAAGGTCTAAATTCAAATTTACCTTCAAAATCGGTTGAATCGATCATGATAACTTTATCGGGCTTTTGAAAATTAAATATTGCCATATTTATTTCGACTGATGTCTAATTATTATTTGTTGTACAACTCTACGATTAACTGCTCCTTAATGTTTTCTGGAATCTGAAGTCTAGCAGGTACAGAAACGAAAGTACCTTCTTTAGTTTCATTGTTCCAAGTAATCCATTCGTAAACAGTGCTAGAATTAGATAACGAACGTTCGATAGCTTCAAGAGATTTTGATTTTTCACGAACTGCAACTTTGTCACCAGGTTTTAAGTGATAAGAAGGAATGTTTACTACTTCTCCATTAACCGTGATATGTCTGTGAGAAACGATTTGACGTGCAGCACGACGAGAAGGAGCGATACCCATTCTGTATACTACGTTATCAAGTCTTGACTCACATAATTGGATTAAAACTTCACCTGTAACACCTCTTGATGCAGATGCTTTTTCAAACAAACTTCTGAACTGACGTTCTAAAATTCCGTAAGTGTACTTAGCTTTTTGCTTTTCCATTAACTGAATAGCGTACTCAGATTTTTTACCTCTTTTTTTCGCTAAACCATGTTGCCCTGGAGGGTAATTTCTTTTTTCGAAGGCTTTATCATCTCCGAAGATTGCTTCGCCAAATTTACGAGCAATTTTAGTTTGTGGACCAGTATATCTTGCCATTGCTAAAAATTAAAAAAAGGTAGGGATTATGAATTCAGGTCTTTCCTCCGATAATCTTATTCCTACCTTAGGTTATACTATTATAATTAAACTCTTCTTCTTTTTGGAGGACGACAACCATTGTGTGGCATTGGAGTTACATCAATAATTTCTGTAACTTCTATTCCTCCGTTATGAAGAGATCTGATGGCAGATTCTCTACCATTTCCAGGACCTTTTACGTAAACTTTTACTTTTTTAAGACCTGCTTCTAACGCTACTTTGCTACAATCTTCTGCTGCCATTTGAGCTGCATAAGGAGTGTTCTTTTTAGAACCTCTAAAGCCCATTTTACCAGCTGAAGACCAAGAAATAACTTCACCTTTCTTGTTTGTTAACGAGATGATGATGTTGTTAAAGGTAGCATTAATATGAGCTTCGCCTGTTGATTCAACGATAACTTTACGTTTTTTTGTACTTGCCTTAGCCATACTACTACTTATTATTTAGTTGCTTTTTTCTTGTTAGCAACAGTTTTTCTTTTACCTTTTCTTGTTCTAGAGTTGTTCTTAGTTCTTTGACCTCTTAATGGAAGTCCAGCTCTGTGACGAATTCCTCTATAACATCCGATATCCATTAAACGTTTGATGTTTAATGAAATCTCAGAACGTAGTTCACCTTCAATCTTGAAATAAGAAACGGCTTCACGGATCGCTCCGATCTCGTCATCATTCCAGTCTTGAACTTTTTTATCTTCGCTTACGTTAGCTTTTTCTAAAATCTCTTTAGCTCTACTATTCCCAATTCCGAAGATATAGGTTAAAGCGATGATTCCTCTTTTGTTTTTAGGTATATCTACCCCTGCAATTCTTGCCATAACTATCCTTGTCTTTGTTTAAATCTAGGATTCTTTTTATTAATAACGTATAATCTTCCTTTTCTACGCACAATAATGCACTCGGCACTTCTTTTTTTAACTGATGCTCTTACTTTCATTTTAATAGCCTTTAGTATCTATAAGTAATTCTTGCTTTAGACAAATCGTAAGGGCTCATCTCTAACTTCACTTTATCACCAGGTAATAATTTGATATAATGCATACGCATTTTACCAGAGATATGAGCAATTACTATGTGTCCATTTTCTAATTCTACACGGAACATCGCATTTGATAATGCTTCAATGATTGATCCGTCTTGTTCTATTGCTGATTGTTTTGCCATAAAAATTAAGCTACTGCTTTTCTATTTTTACCACTTTTCATCAAACCATCATAATGTTTATTCAATAAATAAGAATTTATTTGTTGAATAGTATCAATTGCAACACCCACCATAATAAGTAACGATGTTCCGCCATAAAACATTGCCCACCCTTGTTGTACTCCTAAAAGGCTTACTGCAATAGCTGGGAACACAGCTATTAAAGCCAAGAATAACGAACCTGGAAAAGTTATAAGTGACATGATTTTATCCAGGTAGTCTCCTGTTTCAACACCCGGACGAATCCCAGGGATGAAACCTCCGCTACGCTTCAGATCATCTGCCATTTTATTTGTAGGTACTGTAATTGCGGTGTAAAAGTAAGTAAAAATTATGATTAATAAGGCAAAAACTAAATTATACTGCCATCCAAAGATATTTTGGAAGCTCGTAGTGATAGTTTGAGCCGCATCTGAAGTTGACAAACCAGCAACTGCAGCAGGAATAAACATAATTGCTTGTGCGAAGATAATCGGCATAACTCCTGAAGCATTAAGCTTTAAAGGAATCCATTGTCTGTTACCTCCCATCATGTCCTGTTCGAAATCTCCGGCTGTTGTACGACGAGCGTATTGTACCGGTATTTTTCTAACAGCCATGGTTAATAAAATACAAGCAATTATGATTAATAACCAAATAATTACTTCTAAAACGATAAGCATAGGCCCTCCGTTATTTTCTGTTACACGGGAAGAGAATTCCTGAATGAAAGCCTGAGGCAATCGGGCAAGAATACCCACCATGATCAACAAAGAAATACCGTTTCCAATACCTTTATCAGTAATTTTTTCACCTAACCACATTGCAAAAATCGTACCTGTAACTAAGATGATTACAGATGAGAATAAGAATGAGAATGAACTAAATCCTAATAAAAAGGCATCAGCAGGCAATTGTTTATACAAGTTATAAATATAACCTGGACCTTGCAATAGGGTAATACCAATAGTTAACCATCTTGTGATTTGGTTGATCTTTTTTCTTCCGCTCTCACCGTCTTTTTGTAGTTTCTGTAAATAAGGAACCGCGATTCCCATTAACTGAACTACAATTGACGCTGAAATATACGGCATGATACCCAATGCAAATACAGATGCCTGCGAGAACGCACCACCTGTAAATACATTGATTAACCAACCAATACCTTGATCTGTTTGACTAGATAAACTTTGCAATTTAGTAGCATCAATACCTGGAAGTGTTACTTGCGCACCTAAACGATAAACTAATAACAATCCTAGAGTAACTAAAATTTTATTTTTTAGTTCTTCTATCTTCCAAACATTTACTAATGATTCTATAAATTTCTTCATCTGTCTATAAAGATTATAAAGTTACTACTTCTCCACCTGCAGCCTCGATAGCCGCTTTTGCAGTAGCAGTAAATTTGTGAGCAGTTACTTTTAGTTTTGCTTTAAGCTCTCCTCTTCCTAAAATCTTTACTAAGCTATTTTTTGTTGCTAAACGATTGTCTACTAAAACTGAAAAATCAACAGTATCAGTAACAACTCCATTATCAACTAATAATTGAAGTGTGTCTAAATTAACACCCTGGTACTCTACTCGGTTGATGTTTTTGAAACCAAACTTAGGTACACGTCTTTGTAAAGGCATTTGACCTCCTTCAAAACCAATCTTTTTAGAATAACCAGAACGAGATTTAGCTCCTTTGTGACCACGTGCAGCAGTACCACCTTTACCAGAACCTTCTCCTCTACCTAATCTTTTATTTTGATTGTGTGTTGACCCTTCAGCTGGTTGTAAATTACTTAAATTCATAACGAATACTGTTATTATTTAGTTTCTTCTACAGAAACTAAGTGTTGAACTTTATTTACCATTCCAAGGATAGCAGAAGTTGCTTCATGCTCAACAACTTGTCCTAATCTACGAAGACCTAAAGCTTCTAATGTTCTCTTTTGTGTAAGAGGACAGTTGATTTGACTTTTTACTTGTTTTACTTTAATTTTTGCCATAATTTCCTTGAATTAACCTTTGAATACTTTCTCTAAAGAAATACCTCTTTGTTTTGCAACAGTGTGAGCACTTCTCAATTGTAATAAAGCATCAAAAGTAGCTTTAACAACATTGTGTGGGTTTGATGAACCTTGTGATTTTGACAATACATCATGAATACCTAAAGATTCTACTACGGCTCTTACAGAACCACCAGCAATAACTCCGGTACCATGTGATGCAGGCATCAAGAATACACGTGCTCCACCAAATTTACCTTTTTGTTCGTGAGGAATAGTATGACTTGCCAAAGGAATTCTAACCAGATTCTTCTTTGCATCTTCTACTGCTTTAGCAATAGCTTCAGACACATCTTTAGATTTACCTAGACCATGACCTACTACACCGTTTTCGTCTCCTACAACTACAATAGCAGAAAAACCGAAAGCTCTACCACCTTTTGTAACTTTAGTAACACGATTAACACTTACCAAACGGTCTTTTAATTCAAGACCACTTGGTTTTACTAGTTCTACATTTTTATAATTATGATACATAATTCTTAGAATTTAAGTCCAGCTTCTCTAGCTCCTTCGGCTAATGATTTAACACGTCCATGGTATAAATAACCACCTCTATCGAAAGTGATGGTATCAATACCTGCTTTCAAAGCTTTCTCTGCAATTAGTTTTCCAACTGCAGCAGCTGTTTCTACGTTCGTTCCTTTAGTTACTCCGTTCTCTCTTGAAGAAGCTGCAACTAAGGTTACACCGTTAACGTCATCTATGATTTGCGCATAGATTTCTTTATTAGATCTAAAAACAGAAAGTCTTGGTTTAGCAGCAGTTCCGCTTACAATCTTTCTGATTCTGAACTGTATTCTTTGTCTTCTTTCAGATTTTGTTAATGACATAGTCTTAATTTTTAAGCTGATTTACCTGCTTTTCTTCTTAATACTTCACCCACAAATTTAACACCTTTTCCTTTGTATGGTTCAGGCTTACGGAAAGAACGAATCTTTGCCGCAACTTGACCTAAAAGTTGTTTGTCGTGTGAAGCTAACTTAATGATTGGGTTTTTACCTTTCTCAGAAACTGTTTCTACAATTACTTCTGGAACTACTTCAAGAACGATGTTGTGAGAGAAACCTAAAGCAACATCAAGTCTTTGACCTTGATTTGATGCTCTATATCCAACTCCAACTAATTCTAATTGTTTTGTAAATCCTTCAGCAACACCAACAATCATATTGCTGATTAAAGCTCTGTATAAACCGTGCTTTGCTCTTTGATCTTTATGATCAGAAGATCTCTCAACGATTACTTGACCATCCTCAATTTTAACAGATACATCTGAAAATTCCTGAGTAAGTTCACCTAATTTTCCTTTTACTGTAACTACACCTTCTTTAACTTCTACAGTTACGCCAGCTGGAATTACAATTGGATTTTTACCTATTCTTGACATGTGTAAGTCTTTTAATTAGTATACGTAACAAATTACTTCACCACCAACATTTAATTGCTTCGCTTGTTTTCCAGTCATCAAACCTTTTGATGTAGAAACGATAGCAATACCTAAACCGTTTAAGATTCTCGGTAGGTTAGCAGCACCAGCGTACTTACGTAAACCTGGTTTACTAATTCTTTGGATATCTTTAATTACAGACTCTTTAGTTTCTTTATCATACTTAAGAGCGATTTTGATGGTACCTTGAACAGTACTGTCATCAAATTTGTAGCTTAAAATATAGCCTTGATCAAATAAAATCTTTGTGATTTCTTTTTTCAAATTAGAAGCAGGAATTTCAACCACTTTGTGGTTAGCACGTACCGCATTTCTAACTCTTGTCAAAAAATCTGCAATAGGATCTGTATACATATGTATTAATTTGCGATTATGGTTTTCGGTAAATACTCATTTACCGAACCTTTAATCAATTTATAATTCTTTTATATTACCAGCTAGCTTTTCTAACCCCTGGAATCAATCCATTATTAGCCATTTCACGGAAAGTTACACGTGAAATACCGAATTGACGCATATACCCTCTTGGTCTTCCGGTTAATTTACAACGATTGTGTAAACGAACAGGAGAAGCATTTTTTGGTAACTTTTGTAAACCTTCATAATCTCCAGCTTCTAACAAAGCTTTTCTTTTTTCAGCATACTTGTCTACCAACGCTTGTCTTTTTACCTCGCGGGCTTTCATTGATTCTTTAGCCATAACTTAATTCTTTTTAAAAGGTAATCCTAATTGTACTAATAATGACTTCGCTTCTTTATCTGTTGATGCTGAAGTTACAAAAGTAATATCGAAACCAGCAATTTTGTTTACTTTGTCAATATCAATTTCAGGGAAAATGATTTGCTCCAAAACTCCTAGGTTATAATTACCTCTACCATCAAATCCAGTTGCTTTGATACCACCGAAATCTCTTACACGTGGTAATGCAGAAGTGATCAAACGATCTAAGAATTCATACATTCTTTCTCCACGTAAAGTTACTTTAGCACCAATTGGCATACCTTTTCTTAATTTGAAAGACGCAACGTCTTTTTTAGAAATGGTAGATACTGCTTTTTGACCTGTAATTTTTGTTAATTCTTCAACTGCATGATCAACTAATTTCTTATCTGATACAGCTGCACCAACACCACGGCTTACAACGATTTTTTCAAGTTTAGGAACCTGCATAACGTTTTTGTAACCGTACTCTTCTGTAAGAGCAGCAATTACTCTGCTCTTATATTCTTCTTTTAGTCTAGGTATATAAGCCATCACTATAATACTTGATTAGATTTTTTTGAAAATCTCACTTTCTTATCTCCTTCTACTTTAACTCCTACTCTTGTTGCTTCCTTAGTTTTAGGATCAACTAGAGCGATATTAGAGATATGAATTGGAGCTTCTTTTTTAACGATACCACCTTGAGGGTTTTTTGCACTTGGTTTAGTATGTTTCGAAACCATGTTAACACCTTCAACTACCGCTTTATTTTTCTCGCGAAGTACACGTAAAACTTTACCTTCAGCACCTTTATGGTCTCCAGCGATTACTTTTACGATATCTCCTGATTTAATTTTTAGCTTTATCATTTTTACAACGAATTAAAGCACTTCTGGTGCTAATGATACAATTTTCATGAATTGTTTTTCACGAAGTTCTCTTGCTACAGGACCAAAAACACGAGTTCCTCTCATTTCACCAGCAGCATTTAACAATACGCAAGCGTTATCGTCAAATCTGATGTATGAACCGTCGGCTCTTCTCACTTCTTTTTTGGTACGTACAACAACTGCAGTGGATACAGCACCTTTCTTAACGTTTCCGTTTGGTGTTGCATCTTTAATTGACACTACAATTTTATCTCCAACAGAGGCATAACGACGTTTCGTTCCTCCTAAAACACGGATAGTTAAAACTTCTTTAGCTCCCGTGTTATCTGCTACTTTTAATCTAGATTCTTGTTGTACCATAATTACTTCGCTCTTTCAATGATTTCAACTAATCTCCAACATTTAGATTTACTTAATGGACGTGTCTCCATAATTCTTACAGTATCTCCAATATTGCAATCGTTTGTTTCGTCGTGCGCAACATATTTTTTAGTCTTTAACACGAACTTACCATATAACGGGTGTTTTACTCTTCTTGTTTCAGAAACAACAATAGATTTTTCCATTTTGTTGCTTGTAACTACACCTATTCTTTCTTTTCTTAAATTTCTTTTTTCCATCTTTCAGCAGAATACAATTATTGTAACTCTCTTTTGCTTAGCTCAGAGGCAACTCTAGCAATCGATCTTCTTACAGTTCTTAACTGTAACGGGTTTTCAATTGGAGAAATAGCGTGAGCTGTTTTTAGGTCGGCATATGTCTTCTTTAACTGACTAAGTTGTCCTTGTAACTCAGCTGCAGATAGATTCTTAATTTCTGATTGTTTCATAATAAAAATTGATTATGCTTCGAAATCTCTAGCAACGATAAACTTAGTTTTAACAGGAAGTTTTTGTGCAGCAAGACGTAAAGCCTCTTTTGCAACAGAAAGAGGAACTCCTCCAACTTCAAACATAATTCTTCCAGGTTTCACAACTGCAGCCCAGTATTCAACTGCACCTTTACCTTTACCCATACGTACTTCAAGAGGTTTCTTGGTGATAGGTTTATCTGGGAAAATTTTAATCCATAATTGTCCCTCTCTTTTCATGTAACGAGTTGCAGCAATACGCGCAGCTTCGATTTGACGAGAAGTAATAAATGACGAATCTAAAGATTTGATACCAAACATTCCATTAGAAAGTTCATGTCCTCTTTGAGAAATGCCTTTCATTTTACCTTTCTGTACCTTACGGTATTTTGTTCTTTTAGGCTGTAACATTTTTCTTTAGTTTAAAAATTACTTTCTTTTGCGTTGGTTAGGTCTACCATTTCCTTTTGGAGAAGAAGAAGATCCTGTAGATTTAGACTGTTTTTTGTCCATACCTACTAACGGGGAAAGATCTCTTTTTCCGTAAACTTCACCTTTCATGATCCACACTTTGATACCCATTCTACCATAAGTAGTATGTGCTTCAGCTAGTGAGTAATCGATGTCAGCTCTGAAAGTTGATAGAGGAATACGTCCTTCTTTGAACATTTCTGAACGTGCCATTTCAGCACCGTTCAAACGACCAGAAATCATAACTTTGATACCTTCAGCGTTCATACGCATAGCAGCAGCAATAGCCATTTTAATTGCACGTCTGTAAGAAATACGACTTTCAATCTGACGAGCGATACTTGTACCTACTAAATAAGCATCAAGTTCAGGTCTTTTAATTTCAAAGATGTTAATTTGAACCTCTTTGTCAGTAATTTTCTTAAGTTCTTCTTTTAACTTGTCTACCTCTTGACCACCTTTTCCGATAATGATACCAGGTCTGGCAGTAGTGATAGTAACGGTTACAAGTTTCAAAGTTCTCTCGATGATTACTTTAGATACACTAGCTTTTGATAAACGAGCATGAATGTACTTTCTGATTTTGTGATCTTCGGCAAGTTTATCACCGTAGTCATTTCCACCATACCAGTTAGAATCCCATCCTCTGATGATACCAAGGCGATTTCCGATTGGATTTGTCTTTTGTCCCATCTTTATTAATTGCTTTGTGTGTTATTAATATCTCCAATCACGATTGTAACGTGGTTAGAACGTTTTCTGATTCTGTGTGCGCGACCTTGTGGAGCCGGACGAAGTCTTTTCAACATCATACCACCATCAACACGGATCTCTTTTACAAATAAGCCTGCTTCTTCCATATTAGCGTCTGCGTTTTTAGCTTGCCAGTTAGCAATAGCCGATAACAACAATTTCTCTAATTTGCGAGAAGCTTCTTTTGAACTAAATCTTAATATATTAAGAGCTTTTTCTACCTTCTGACCTCTAACTAAATCTGCCACTAAGCGCATTTTTCTAGGTGAAGTAGGGCAGTTATTCAGCTTAGCAAATGCAATTTGCTTGTTAGCTTCTTTAATCTGCTCGGCTCTTTCTCTTTTACGAACTCCCATAGCTTCTTATTATTTTTTACCTTTATTTTTTGCTCCAGCATGACCTCTAAAAGATCTTGTTGGTGAAAACTCTCCTAATTTATGACCTACCATGTTTTCTGTTACGTAAACAGGTACAAATTGACGACCGTTGTGAACTGCGATAGTTTGTCCAACAAAATCCGGAGTAATCATTGAAGCTCTAGACCAAGTCTTAACAACTCCTTTATTACCTTTTTCGATATTTTCCTGAACTTTCTTATCTAATTTATAGTGTACAAAAGGTCCTTTTTTTAATGAACGTGCCATATCTTACTTATTATTTCTTTCTACGTTCTACGATATACTTATTACTCGGATTAACTTTAGAACGAGTTCTATAACCTTTAGCAG
Organism: Flavobacterium sp. 40-81; assembly: GCF_001898245.1. NCBI lineage: Bacteria > Pseudomonadati > Bacteroidota > Flavobacteriia > Flavobacteriales > Flavobacteriaceae > Flavobacterium > Flavobacterium sp. 40-81. The sequence goes on along the minus strand of NZ_MKTM01000028.1, from coordinate 86,055 downwards.
GTAAACCTTTTCTAGAACGTGGGTGACCTCCAGAAGAACGTCCTTCACCACCACCCATCGGGTGATCTACTGGGTTCATTGCAACCGGTCTTGTTCTCGGTCTTCTTCCTAACCATCTAGATCTACCAGCTTTTCCTGATACAACTAATTGATGATCTGAGTTAGATACTGCTCCAATAGTTGCAGAACAAGTTAACAAGATTAATCTTGTTTCACCTGAAGGCATTTTAATTGTAGCATATTTACCGTCTCTCGCCATTAATTGAGCAAAAGTACCAGCAGAACGAGCGATTACAGCTCCCTGACCAGGTCTTAACTCAATACAAGAAATAACAGTTCCTAGAGGAATTTTACTTAAAGGTAAAGTATTACCAATTTCTGGAGCCGCTTCAGGACCAGAAACTACAGTTTGTCCCACTTGTAAACCATTTTGAGCGATGATATACGTTTTAGCACCATCTGCATAGTACAATAACGAAATGAACGCTGAACGATTCGGATCGTATTCGATTGTTTTCACTGTAGCCGGAATTCCAACTTTAGTTCTTTTGAAATCAACAATACGATACTTTTGTTTGTGACCACCACCTGTGTAGCGCATGGTCATCTTTCCTTGACTATTTCTACCTCCAGAGTTTTTTTTCGGTGCGATCAAAGAACGCTCCGGCTTATCAGTTGTAATAGTGTCAAAGCTATTAACAACTCTAAAACGCTGACCCGGGGTAATAGGTTTTAATTTTCTAACTGACATGTTCTATTAGATATTATTATAAAAATCTATTGTTTCTCCTTCTTGTACTTGAACAATTGCTTTTTTGTAAGCATTAGTCTTTCCACTGATTAAACCACTCTTAGTAAATTTAACCGTTCTATCAGCTCTGTAATTCATTGTGTTTACAGCAACTACATTCACTCCGTAAGCAGCCTCAACTGCATTTTTGATCTGAATTTTGTTTGCTTTCTTATCAACAACGAAACCAAAGCGGTTGAATACTTCACCCTCTTTGGTAATTTTTTCAGTAATGATAGGTTTAATTATGATACTCATACCCTATTATTTGCTTAAATTTTCTTCAATTCCTTCTAAAGAACCCTCCAAAAGCACTAAACTATTTGCATTTAAAATAGCATAAGTACTTAATTCTGAAGTAGTTACAACGCTAGAAGCCTTTAAATTGCGTGACGACAAATATACATTTTTATTTGATTCACCCAACACAAATAAAGATTTTTTATTTTCTAACCCTAAAGCTTTCAATACATTAATGAAATTTTTAGTGTTTGGAGCTTCAAAAGTAAAGTCTTCAAGAACTACTAAATTGGACTCACTTGCTTTGATAGAGAAAGCAGATTTTCTAGCTAATCTCTTTAAAGTTTTGTTCAATTTGAAAGAATAACTTCTTTGTCTTGGTCCAAAAACTGTACCTCCACCTTTAAACAAAGGAGACTTAACACTTCCTGCACGAGCAGTACCGGTTCCTTTTTGTTTTTTAATCTTACGCGTACTTCCAGTAACCTCAGCTCTTTCTTTAGCTTTATGAGTACCTTGTCTTTGATTTGCTAAATATTGTTTAACATCAAGATATACTGCGTGATTATTAGGCTCAATTGCGAATACTGAATCAGAAAGTTGAACTTTTCTTCCAGTATCTTTTCCGTTGATATCTAATACTTTTACTTCCATTACTTTTGAATGATTACGTAAGAGTTTTTGTGTCCAGGAATAGCTCCTTTAACCAAAAGTAAGTTCTTTTCAGCAACCACTTTTAAAACTCTAAGGTTTTGAACTGTTACATTTTCTCCTCCTGTTCTTCCAGCCATACGCATTCCTTTGAATACTCTAGATGGATAAGATGATGCTCCAACAGAACCTGGCGCTCTCAAACGGTTGTGCTGACCATGAGTAGCTTGTCCGACACCACCAAAACCGTGACGTTTAACAACCCCCTGGAAACCTTTACCTTTTGACACACCTAGTACGTCTACAAACTCACCTTCTTCAAACAAATCTACAGTGATCACATCACCTAATTTGTGTTCAGTTACAAAATCTTGGAATTCAACGACTTTCTTTTTCGCAACAGTACCCGCTTTTTTAAAGTGACCTAAGTCCGCTTTAGTAGCGTGTTTTTCTGTTTTGTCATCGAAACCAAGTTGTAACGCTTCATACCCGTCAACCTCATTGGTTCTGACTTGGGTAACAACGCATGGTCCAGCTTCGATTACTGTACAAGGAATGTTTTTCCCGTTTTCATCGAAAATACTAGTCATGCCGATTTTTCTACCAATTAACCCAGACATATAAAACTAATTATTAATTACTTATTGAAATATTTATTTTTTGAGTGCGCAAAAGTAAGCATTAAGTTTTAAATAAAAAAACTTAATGCTTAAATACTTTAAAATGCGATTTTTATCACACTTTGATCTCTACCTCTACTCCACTTGGTAACTCTAACTTCATTAGAGCATCAATTGTTTTTGAAGATGAAGAGTAGATATCTAATAATCTTTTGTATGAACTCACTTCGAATTGTTCTCTAGATTTTTTGTTTACGTGCGGAGAACGCAATACAGTGAAAATCTTTTTGTGTGTTGGCAACGGAATTGGACCTGTTACCACAGCACCTGTACTCTTTACAGTTTTTACGATTTTCTCAGCAGATTTGTCTACTAAGCTGTGATCGTAAGACTTTAATTTTATTCTGATTTTTTGACTCATTTTCCTAAAAATTAAGCGTTACCTTTTGCTTTTTTAATTACTTCCTCAGAAATATTGTTTGGCGTTTCAGCATAGTGAGAGAACTCCATTGTAGAAGTTGCTCTACCTGAAGATAATGTTCTCAATGTTGTTACATATCCGAACATTTCAGAAAGCGGCACACTAGCTTTAACAACTTTAGCACCATTTCTATCATCCATGTTGTTGATCTGACCTCTACGACGGTTCAAATCCCCAACAATATCACCCATATTTTCTTCCGGAGTTAATACCTCTAATTTCATGATTGGCTCAAGGATAACAGCTCCTGCAGCTTTAGCAGACTCTTTATATCCCATTTTAGCAGCCAATTCGAAAGATAGTGCATCGGAATCCACCGGGTGGAAAGATCCATCCAATAAAGTAACTTTTAAACTATCAACTTCATATCCAGCTAACGGACCTGATTTCATAGCTTCTCTAAATCCTTTTTCTACAGCCGGGATATATTCCTTAGGAACGTTACCACCTTTAACTTCGTTAACGAACTGTAATCCAACCGGCACTTTTCCGTCAACTTCATCAGCAGGCTCAATTCTAAATACGATATCACCGAATTTACCACGTCCACCAGACTGTTTTTTGTAAGTTTCTCTGTGTTGAGCAGATCTTGTGAAAGCTTCTTTGTACTCAACCTGAGGCTCACCTTGGTTTACTTCTACTTTAAACTCACGTCTCATACGATCCACGATAATGTCTAAGTGAAGCTCACCCATACCAGAAATAATAGTTTGTCCTGAAGCATGGTCAGTTCTCACTGTAAACGTAGGATCCTCTTCAGCTAATTTAGCTAAAGCCATACCCATTTTATCAACGTCTGCCTTAGTTTTAGGCTCAACAGCAATACCAATTACCGGATCAGGGAAATCCATAGATTCTAATACGATAGGGTGTTTCTCATCAGATAAGGTATCACCCGTTTTGATATCTTTAAATCCAACAGCAGCTCCAATATCTCCTGCCTCAATATATTCGATAGGATTTTGTTTGTTAGCGTGCATTTGGTAGATACGGGAAATACGCTCTTTATTTCCAGAACGGTTATTCAACACATAAGAACCTGCGTCCAAACGTCCGGAATAAGCTCTGAAGAATGCTAAACGACCAACATAAGGGTCAGTAGCGATTTTAAATGCTAAAGCAGCGAAAGGCTCTGTAACAGATGGCTTACGAGAAATTGGCTCCTCGGTATCAGGATTTGTTCCTTCAATTGCCTCTTTATCCAATGGAGAAGGCAAGAATTTACAAACTGAATCCAACATGAACTGAACTCCTTTGTTTTTAAATGAAGAACCACACAACATCGGGATGATAGCCATATCGATAGTTGCTCTTCTTAATGCATTATTGATTTCTTCCTCAGTAATAGAGCTTTCATCTTCCATGAATTTCTCTAAAAGGTTTTCGTCATACGCAGCAACTTCTTCAATTAACTGTGCTCTGTATTGTTTTGCATCAGCAACCATATCCTCAGGGATAGGAACGATATCAAAAGTAGCTCCTTGAGTCTCATCATGCCAAACAATAGCCTGATTTTTGATCAAATCAACAACTCCTCTGAAATCAGCCTCATCACCAATTGGCAATACCAATGGAACAGCGTTTGATTTCAACATATCTTTTACTTGTTGACAAACTGCTAAGAAGTTTGAACCCTGACGGTCCATCTTGTTAACAAACCCCATACGAGGAACTTTATAGTTGTCAGCAAGTCTCCAGTTAGTTTCTGACTGTGGCTCAACACCATCAACAGCACTAAACAAGAAAACTAATCCATCTAATACACGTAACGAACGGTTTACCTCAACTGTAAAGTCAACGTGTCCCGGAGTATCGATAATATTAAAGTGGTAGTCTTTGGTATCAGGAGTAGAAGCTCCTTGATTTGTAGGGAAATTCCAGGTACAAGTTGTTGCAGCAGAAGTAATAGTAATACCTCTTTCTGCTTCTTGCTCCATCCAGTCCATTGTTGCAGCACCTTCGTGCACCTCACCAATTTTGTGTGTTTTTCCCGTATAGAATAAGATACGCTCTGTTGTTGTTGTTTTACCAGCATCAATGTGAGCAGCAATCCCAATATTTCTAGTATATTTTAAATCTCTAGCCATTTCTAATGTTTCTTATGAATTAAAATCTAAAGTGAGAGAATGCTTTGTTCGCTTCTGCCATTTTGTGAGTATCCATTCTCTTTTTAACAGCAGCACCTTCTTCTTTTGCAGCAGCTAAAATTTCAGAAGCAAGTTTCCCTGCCATAGATTTCTCATTTCTTCTTCTGGCATAAAGAATCATCCATTTCATCGCCATAGAAATTTTTCTATCCGGACGAATTTGCATTGGGATTTGGAATGTAGCTCCACCAACTCTGCGGCTTCTTACTTCTACGTGAGGCATAACATTTGTTAATGCATCTTTCCAGATTTCCAATGAAGATTTTTCTGCATCTTGCTTTTTAGTCTCAACGATCTCTAAAGCATCATAGAATACTTTGAAAGCAGTCGATTTTTTACCGTCCCACATTAAGTTATTCACAAAACGTGTTACTAACTGATCGTTAAATTTCGGATCTGGTAAAAGAGGTCTTTTTTTGGCCTGTCTTTTTCTCATGTCTTTTCTTTAAAAGTTTTTAAAAATTACTTTTTGTCTTTAGGGCGTTTAGCACCATATTTAGATCTTCTTTGAGTTCTACCGTTAACTCCGGCAGTATCCAAAGCACCACGAACGATGTGGTATCTAACACCTGGTAAATCTTTTACCCTTCCGCCTCTAACTAATACTATCGAGTGCTCTTGTAGATTGTGTCCTTCTCCTGGGATGTAAGCATTCACTTCATTACCATTTGTCAAACGTACACGCGCAACTTTACGCATTGCAGAGTTTGGTTTCTTTGGCGTAGTAGTGTAAACACGCGTACAAACCCCTCTTCTTTGAGGACAAGAATCTAAAGCAGCCGATTTACTCTTCTTAGTTATCTGGGCTCTCCCTGTTCTTACTAATTGTTGAATTGTTGGCATAATTTTTTAATAAAATTTCTAACGTTATTAAATTCCCGCTTTTTACGGGGTTGCAAATGTATAAATTAATTTTCAAAAATCAAATCATAAAACATTAATTTTCAACCACATTAATACACAAATAACTCCGGCATACTTTTTTGTAATTTTTACGTTATTTTTACCAAAACAATTTAGTCTTTGAAAAAGCTACTCCTACTTTCATTTTTCATACTCCTCTGCCACTCCGGTAAAGCCCAAAATCTGTACCTGAAAATTGAAGGAGCAGCCATCTCCGAAAACAAAACCATCGACAGCATCGGCTACCAACACAAGCACGCCAATGCCAAATCCATACTGGACGAGAACAACACCTTCGCCACTTCCCTTTTTAAGAAAGGCTACCTGGAAAGCAGACTGCTGGAGCAATCCAAAACAAACGACAGTACTTTTACCTTCACGTATGCTATCGGAAAGAAAACCAGCCTTATACATATATATATAGGTAACATAACCGCCGAAGAAAAAGAACTGCTACATTTCAAAAACGATACGCTGCAGATTCCTTTATCCGAAACAGAAGCCTTTATGAACCAGGGAATACAGACACTCGAAAAAAAAGGATACTCCCTTAGCTCACTTCAATTAACAGACTATAAAAAAATAAATCACGCGTTAACCGCACAGCTGGAAATCCACACAGAAAAAAAGCGCAGCCTGAACGACATCGTCATTGCCGGATACACCAAATTCCCGGAAGGCATCCGCAAAAACATTTTAAAACAAAACCGGAAGAAAACCTTTAATCAGGAAAACCTGAAACTAATCCACAACAGCTTTAATGCACTGCCTTTTGTTAACCAGACAAAATATCCGGAAATCCTTTTCACAAAAGACAGCACCAAAGTTTACGTTTACCTGGAAAAAGCAAAACCCAATCGCTTTGACGGTTTTGTAGGCTTTTCCAATGACGACAACGGTGCTGTAAAATTTAACGGTTACCTTGACCTGCTGCTGAACAACATCCTGAACTCCGGAGAGAAATTCAACCTGTACTGGAAAAACGACGGAAAAGAACAAACCACCTTCAATCTGGGCGCAGAAATCCCGTACCTCTTTAAAAGTCCGCTGGGGATCAAAGGGAATTTAAAAATATTCAAACAGGACAGCACCTTTCAAAACACCTCAACCGACATCAATCTCGGTTATTACTTTAATTACAACTCAAAAGTATTCCTTGGCTACCAGGAAACCGAATCTGTAGACATTCAAAAAGCAAATTCCAGCACACTGAGCAACTACAACAATTCCTTTATTACCAGCTCCTACGAATACTACGCCTATAACCCGGACGATTTCCTTTTCCCGGAAAGAACCAGCCTACTGTTAAAAGGCGGTATCGGCTCCCGGAAATCAAAAATAGAAAGCAACGATCAGTATTTTTTCCAGATCAATGCCGCCCACAACATTTACCTCAACAGGAGAAACATCTTTAACCTGCGGAATCAGACTTTTTACCTGCAAAGCAACAACTACATCATTAATGAATTATACCGCTTCGGAGGAATCAACTCCATCCGCGGATTTAACGAAAACAGCCTGCAGGCCAATTTATACTCCGGACTACTCATCGAGTACCGCTACGTACTGGCTTCCAACATTTACGTTCATTCCATTACCGACTTCGCCTATTTCCAGGACAAGACCTCCAATTTAAAAGACAACTTACTCGGTCTTGGTTTCGGCTTCGGACTGCTAACCAAAAACGGACTCTTCAATATCGTTTATGCTAACGGAAGTACAAAAAACCAGGAAATAAAACTTTCCAACTCCATTATCCACATCAGTGTCAAAACAAGATTTTAACAACTCTTAAAATTCCCTTCCAAAATTATTACACCAAATCCGTTGCGTTTTTTTTCATCATAACAAAACATCAGTAAAAACACACATTTCATAACAATTAACTACTATTTAACACTTAAATAAAGGGTCGATTATTTTTTATAACCAAATCTAAAAGGAAAGAAAAATCCCTCAAATGTTAAGATTTAAATTATCAGTATTTCATTATTTTAATAAAATATTTGCATTTCACTTGTTTTTTTAAGAGATTTTTAAGAAATTTGATCGCATAACCGTAATTAGAACTACAAATGAGAGCAAAATTCAAAGCTTTTTTAACACTTGTATTGGTGTTACTTGTGCAAAATCTCTTTGCCCAAGAAAGAACAGTTTCCGGTAAAGTAACAGATGTAAGTGGCTTACCGCTACCTGGTGTTAGTGTCATTGTAAAAGGCACCACAAATGGAACACAAACTGATTTTGATGGCAACTATAAAATAAAAGTAAGCCCTACAGCAGTTTTGGTTTATTCATTTATTGGGATGAAGACCCAAGAAATCAGGGCAGCATCTACAGTTATGAATGTAAAATTAGATGAAGAAGCAAAAGTATTAGAAGGTGTGGTAGTAACCGCTTTAGGGATTACCCGGGATAAAAAATCTTTAGGATATTCCTCTCAAAAAGTAGAAGGAAGCCAGATAAACTCCTCACCAACCACAAATTTCGTAAACAATCTTGCCGGTAAAGTAGCCGGACTGGATGTAAAAACCAACTCCAACTTTGGAGGATCCACAAACATTGTACTGCGTGGATCGAAATCCATAACCGGTAACAACCAGGCATTAATAGTCGTAGACGGTATTCCGATCAGTAATGCCAACCTGAACACTAAAGATGCCGTAAACGGAAGAGACGGTTATGACTTTGGTAATGCTGCAGCCGATATTGACCCGAACAATATCGAGTCGATAAACGTATTGAAAGGAGCTGCTGCTACAGCGCTATACGGAAGTTTAGCCCAACAGGGAGCGATCATGATTACCACTAAAAAAGGAAGAAAAAATTCCGATATTGGTATCGCTGTCAGCTCAACAGTATCGGTAGGGTATTATGACAAATCCACATTCCCGAAATACCAGAAAGAATACGGACAGGGATATGCCGGAGAAGACAGTATCTATTCGGCTGATGTAGACGGAGACGGGATTCCTGATTTAGTAGCCTCAACCGGTGATGATGCCTCCTATGGTAATGCGTTCAATCCTTCCTTAATGGTGTATAACTGGAATGCATTCGTACCCGGTAATCCACACTACGGACAGGCAACCCCATGGGTAGCGGCACAGAACGATCCGGGCACTTTCTTCCAGAATTCAACCTCCTATGTGAACAACGTTTCCCTGAATGGCGGCGACAGCAACAGTGCTTTCAACCTGAGCTATACCAATAATTCCGAAACCGGGATTATGCCAAACAGTAAATTAATTAAAAACGCTATTAGCGGTAACTACTCCAGAGATCTGAATGACAAAATCAAGATAAACTCTTTTATGACATTCTCCCATCAGAGTGTAACCGGTAGAAACAGCGTTGGATATGGTGATAACCTCTTAACCGGTTTCAGACAATGGTGGCCTGTTAACGTAGATGTACAGGAATTGCGTTCCGAATATTTCAGAACCGGACGTAACGTAACCTGGAACATGATCGACCCGACAAACGGCGACTTAAGACCTAACTTCTGGAACAACCCCTACTTTGAAAGATATGAAAACTATACGACCGATAACAGAAAACGTTTGTTAACCGGAGCCAGTATCAGTTTTGATGTCACCAAAAACTTCAACCTGTTAGGCCGTGTAGGTATTGACTATTCTTATGACAAACAGGAATTAAGAAAAGCAATAGGCAGCCACGCCGAAGAATTTGGAATCTCGCAGGTTACAAACCAGGCAACAGAATCATCAGGATATGTAATGTTCACCCGGGACTTCCTGCAACAAAACTACGACATCATTGGTACCTACGACTTAAGCCTGTCTTCGGACCTGTCTGCAAAAATAATCGGAGGTTTTAACTTTATCCGGGCCGACTCCTACTCTTTTGAAGGAGCAACTGCCGGTGGATTATTAATTCCGGGTATTTACAGCCTTTCCAATTCGAGCGTATTCATTCCGCCGGTGGAATCGACCATTAAATATGAAAAAGCAGGTGTTTACGGACAGGCCAATATCGACTTCAAAAAAATGGTTTACCTGGAAGGTTCATTCCGTCATGACGAATCAACCGCGTTACCAAAATCAAGCCGTGGTTATGACTACTATTCAGCCGGAACCAGTATCATCCTATCAGAAATGATAAAAGCAGACTGGCTTTCGTTTGCAAAACTAAGATTGAACTATGCAAGAGTGGGTAACGACCCGTTATACGGAAGACTTGGTGCCAAACAAAACAACGGTTCCGTTAACAACAACCCGATTTTCGGAAACAGCGACCAGCTGATTGAATTTGAAAAACTAAGACCGGAAATCACCCATTCATGGGAATTAGGTCTGGAAGCTTCCATATTCAAAAACCGATTGAGCCTGGATGCTTCGGTATACAAAACCAATACCAAAGACCAGATTTTCTTTGTTCCGCAATCGCCGGCAACACAATATATCTCCAAACAGATCAACGCCGGGGAATTGGAAAACAAAGGTATCGAGGTTGCTTTAACGGCTACCCCTATCAAAACAAACGACTTCTCATGGCAGATCAATGTGAACTGGTCTAAAAACGTCAACAAACTGTTATCGCTAGATGCCGGAAGAACTAACCTGTTACTGACTACTTTCCAGCGTACTTCCCTGAACGCAACGGTAGGCGAACCATACGGAACCATCAGAGGTACAGACTATGTATATGATGGCAGCGGAAATCCGGTAGTTGGCGATGATGGATTATACCTTCAAAAACAGGATCAGGTATTGGGTAACATCCAACCGGACTGGATTGGCGGTGTGTACAACAAAGTAACCTATAAAGATTTATCATTAAGCTTCCTGATTAACGTTAGAGAAGGCGGTAGCATCTTCTCACTTGACCAGGCATACGGACAGGAAACCGGTTTATATCCGGAAACAGCAGGGCTGAACGATTTAGGAAACCCTGTCAGAAGCCCGTTAAGCCAGGGTGGTGGTATCATCCTTCCGGGTGTAAAAGAAGACGGAACGCCAAATGACATCCGTGTAGACGCGACAGCATCTGCCAATGTTTTCGGAGCAGATTCCACTCCTGAAAAAGCCTATGTTTATGATGCGTCTTTTGTAAAATTAAGAGAAGTTGGTTTAACCTATACCATGCCTGCAAAATTACTGGGTCGTTCTTTTATCAAAGGAGCTTCTTTCAGCCTGCTGGGCAACAACTTATGGATCATTCATAAAAACACTCCATATTCAGACCCGGAAGCCGGATCATCCGGTGGAAACATACAAGGATACCAGTCTGGTGTAATGCCTTCGGTTAAAGTATATTCATTTAATGTAAAATTAAACTTCTAAAAGATGAAAAAGTTATTAATCCCGATACTAGCAATCGCATCATTATTCTTTACAGGATGTGTTAATGATGATATCGACTTTAACGACGACACCAGCAAGACTTATACCGCCAGTGCCGAAGCGTTATTATCGAACTCGCAAAAAGAATTAACCGACCAGATGACAACACCAAGTGTTAACCTGAACGTATTCCGCTATTTTTCGCAATATTGGGCGGCAACCTTATACAGAGCCGAATCCCGATACAATCTTACCAGCAGAAGAATTCCGGACAACCACTGGAGAGTTTTATATACCCGTGTTTTAGGAAACTTAAAAACAGCCAAGGAAGTAGTTGATGCCGAAGCAAAACCGGAAAACATCGATCAGGCCACATGGGATAAAATACAGATCAACAAATCGGCTATTATAGAAATTTTAAATGTGTACACTTACCAGATACTGGTAGACTCCTTTGGAGATGTTCCCTACACGGAAGCCTTACAGCCGGTTAACATTGTTTTACCGAAATATGACGACGACCAGGCAATCTATCTTGATTTGCTTAGCAGGCTGAATGCCGCCACAGCACAATTGGATGCCAACTTTGCTTCTTTCAGCAAAGGCGATTTACTATATAATGGTAACATTGCCAAATGGAAACTGTTTGCCAATTCCCTGAAAGTAAAACTAGCGATCAACATTTCGGATGTAAACAACTCCCTGGCTCAGTCCACCATTGAAAGTGCTTATACAGCCGGTGTGATCACAGCAAATAGCGACAACGCTCTGGTACAGTTCAATTCCTTTTCGCCAAACTACAACCAGATTTTCGGAGAATTGGTTGCCAGCAACAGAAATGACTTTGTTCCCACATCTGTGTTTGTTGATGAGCTGAACACCCTAAACGATCCCAGAAGACCTGTATTTTTCACCCCAATGGCAGACGGAAGCTATGTGGGCGGTGCATACGGATATACCAATACACAACCTTATGAAACGTCTTATTCCCACATAGGGAACGAAATCAAAAAGGCAGATGCCAAAGGAGTGCTATTCGATGCGGCAGAAGTTAACTTCTACTTAGCAGAAGCAGCAGCCAGAGGTTATAACGTGGGCGGTACACCAGATACTTACTATAGTGCGGCCATTACCGCATCATTAAATTACTGGAACATCCCAACCGGCGATATCTCGACCTATCTTGGACAAAGTACGGTAGCCTATGCTACGGCAGCCGGAACCTGGAAAGAAAAAATAGGAAAACAGGCATGGATAGCACTGTATAACAGAGGCTTTGAATCCTGGAACTCCTTCAGAAGATTAGATGCACCCGGGCTTACTGCTCCTCCCAGTGCATTCCCTGTTGCAGAAGGCAAAATACCGGTTAGGCTAACGTACCCTGTTAACGAACAAACCGTTAACGGTAACAGCTACCAGGCGGCAAGTGCTGCTATTGGCGGCGACAAGCTTACCACAAAAGTTTTCTGGGACGTAAATTAAAACTTAGTTCTTTTATTTGAGTTATTTAAAAACCATCACAGCATTTTTGTGATGGTTTTTTTATGTTTATCCCTTATGCATTGATTAAAAAAACAAAAACATACCCCGTTTTATTCCGCTTTGTCACAATACTGCCGCAACAAAACACTCATATCACACTCAACAAACTAACAATCAGTATTTTAAAAACAAAACTACCAATATCCATTTCAATTTTCATTGCTATTTCATCATTTAAATCGAAAATTATCACAATTACAGCAGTAAAATCAATTCTTTAATCCATTATATCCAAAAAAACACAGCTGTGTATATTTGAGTAGCTAAACAACTGACAATCAACAATCATTTTAACTATGTTAGCGATAAAACCATAACATATTTACGATGAAAACACAGTTTAAATTTTATGTCACACTAATCTTTGTATTAGTCCTCCAAAATCTTTTTGCACAGGAACGACTGGTTAGCGGTAAAATTACCGATCTGAATAATTTCCCGATTCCAAGAGCCGGTGTTATGGAAAAAGGAACAACTAACGGTACACAAACCGACATTAACGGGAATTTTTCTATCCGGGTAAGTCCGGTCGCAACATTAGTCATTACGTTTATCGGAATGAAAACGCAGGAAGTCAGGGCGGCCTCCACTACCCTGAACATCACACTGGAAGAAAACACTACAGAACTTCAGGACATTATAGTAACGGCATTAGGCATAAAAAGGGAAAAGAAGGCCATTGGCTATTCGGCTCAGGAAGTAAAAGGTGATGTCATCAATCAGGCCGGACAAACCAATGCCCTCAGTGCGCTATCGGGAAATATTGCCGGAGTTCAGGTAACGGCACCTTCTTCTATGGGCGGCTCGGCACGAATCCTCATCAGGGGTATCGGCTCTGTTACCCAGAACAACCGCCCGCTCATTGTTATTGACGGTATTCCGATGGACAATTCAAACTACAACAGCACAGCAACCCAGAGAGGTGCCGGCGGAAGGGATTACGGTGACGCTTCTGCCGATATCAATCCGGACGACATCGAATCCGTTTCCGTCCTGAAAGGAGGTCCTGCCGCTGCTTTATACGGATCGAGAGCGGCTAACGGGGTAATCATGTACACCACAAAATCCGGTAAAAAAGGCCGGTCGGAAGTATCATTAAAAACAGGATTAACGCTGGAAAGCATTAATATAATGCCGGTACTGCAAAACGAATACGGCGGCGGTTCTTCGACCACCTTACCTACTGCTACCATTAACGGTCAGCTTTATAACTTAGCGGATTATAGTGCCGATGAAAGCTGGGGACCAAGATATGATCCGAACCTGATGTATCTTCCCTGGAATGCATTCGATCCGGAGTTTTCCAACGATTATATGGTCACAAAACCATGGGTCGCCCCCAGAAAAGGGGTCAAATCGTTTTTCAATACCGGTTATACCTCCACAACCAATATTGCGATGAGTCATGCCACCGAAAAAAACAACATCCGGACTTCTTTCAGCAACCAGACTACCGAAGGGATTGTTCCCAATTCCAAGCTGTCTAAAAACACATTTTCTATAAATGGCGGGGCAGAGTTAAACAAACAGCTGCGCTTTGACGGTATGCTAACCTATACCGGAACAAAAGGCTTTAACCGACCCGAGCAGGGATATGGTGACAACTCTGTAGCCCAGAAATTTTTCCAGTGGACACAACACAAACAAACAAACAAACAAACAAACAAACAAACAAACAAACAAACAAACAAACAAACAAACAAACAAACAAACCTTTATGTGGTTGGAAATGTTTACGGCGACCTGTACAACCTTACCACCAGAGAACGGGTTGCCGTTTACTCACAGGCTCAGTCGGGCTATTCACAGGTAGTGCGAAATGTCTCCGAAATGAATTATGAAGGACGCCTTCATTTTGACAAACGCTGGGACAAATTAAGCCTGAACACTTTTGTCGGGGTAAACCGGAGACATTCAAGCTATAGCTCTTTATCCGGAACTACTTCCGGAGGATTGATTATCCCGAACCTGTACAGCCTTTCCAATTCCAGAAACCTTTCCCGTTCTTCCAATTATGATTCACAGGAAAGGGTAAACAGCCTGTATGGCATGGTATCCTTAGGATATGCAGACATGCTGTTTCTTGAAGCGACCAACAGGAAAGACTGGTTTTCAACCGTTAAAAAAGCAGCCAACTACCCTTCTGTAACCGGAAGCTTTATTTTCTCCGAACTGCTAAAAGACACCTCCTGGCTTTCCTATGGAAAGATCCGAAGCGGCTGGGCACGGGTGAGTAATGGTGCTTCGCCTTATGTAATTGCCAATTATTACAACATCGGCACGCCGTTTCAGGACATCCCTTCCTATTCCAATCAGTCAACAGCAAACAATCCCGATTTAGTTCCGGAAATAAAAACCAGCAAAGAAATAGGATTGGAAATGAAACTGCTGAACAACCGGATCGGATTCGACATTTCGCTTTATGAAGACATCACCAAGGATCTGATCACCCCTTTACAGATTACTTCTTCCACCGGGTTTACATCAAAATATATAAATGCCGGTAAACTGCGCAACCGCGGTATTGAAGCATCAATATACCTTACACCCATAAAAACAAACGACTTTAGCTGGGACATAACCTGGAACTTTTCAAAAAACAACAACAAACTGCTTTCCTTATATGAAGACACCCAATCCTTAACGCTGGTAAATGCCCCTTTCAGTGTTTCATTATTAGCGGTGGTTGGTGAAAAATACGGACAGATATACGGCAACGATTATGCTTATGATGAGAATGGCAACAAAATAATCAACGCAAACGGAACCTATAAAGTTGGCGAACGAAAAGCATTAGGTTCCATAATTCCGGATTACAATATGGGAATCCGAAATGCTTTCCAATACAAAGGCATCAACCTCGGATTTTTAATTGATATTCAAAAAGGAGGAAGCTATTTTTCCACCTCACACATGTGGGGTTCCTATTCCGGGCTTTTAGAAGCCACAGCTGCAAACGGGATTCGCGAAAACGGAATTGTACTGGAAGGTGTCAAGGCAGACGGTTCTCCGAACACCACCGTACTTTCCGGGTATAACTGGGCAAGAGCACACTATAATGGTGTAGATGCCCAAAACGTCTTCGATGCCGGTTACATCAAATTAAGAGAAGCCACTCTGGGGTACAGCCTGCCTAAAAAATTCCTTGGAAAGAAAATAAACAGTGTCACTTTTGCGGCTTTTGCAAGAAACCTGTTTGCCTGGAACTTAGCCTGGAGAGGAATGGATCCTGAAAATACCAGTTACGGAAGCGGTAACATTCAGGGTATCGAAGGAGGTTCATTACCCTCAACCAGAACCTACGGTATGAACATAGAAATTAAGATCTAACCTTTTCAAATTAAACATCATGAATAAATTAATACTATTACTCACACTTCTCACCTTTACCGGTTGTACAGACCGATTTGACGAGATTAACACCAACCCGAACAATCCCACGAATGTTACTACTCCCGGTTTGTTTAACAGCGCTACCCGGAATATTGTTGATGTCAACATGAGAGGATCGTTTGGTTCTGCCCGGATGACCTTACCCTGGGTACAATATTCTGCGCAGCGGAATTATACCGAGGAAGACCGTTTTCAATTCAGGGAAACCACCAACACCTCTTTGTTTAACAGCTACTATTTACAGGCGAAAAATTTCAAATCGGTACTTGAACTCAATACCGATCCCGCTACGGCTTCCGGAATGTCTGTTTATGGCAATACCAACAATCAGATAGCTGCCGCCCGGATCATGCTCGCGTATATCTTTCACAATCTCGTGGATACTTACGGCGACATTCCCTATTATTCTTTTGGGAGTGACGATCCCGATTTCCAGGCTTTGGACATTAATAACCTCACGCCGAAATTTGCCTCACAGCAAAAAATCTATGCCGATTTGCTAAAAGAACTAAAGGAGGCTGTAGCGATGATTGACCTTACCGACAATGTTTTTTACAACAACCAGGATAACTTTTTTGGTACCGCTGTAAAGCTGAAACGCTTTGGAAATTCCCTGCGCTTACGAATCGCCAACCGGGTAAAAAACGTTATCCCATCGGCAAATGCCCATATTCAGGAAGCCATTGCTTCCGGAGTAATGCTCTCTGCCAATGACAATATAGGTGTCCGGTTCGAAGCCAATTCTGTAAACCCGGCACCCACCTACCGTGCTTTTTTTGTAGACAACAGAACCGATTATACCGTTTCCAAAACCTTTACCGATCTTTTAAAAGGACAGATCGGCCCTTTTAGCACCGACCCGAGATTACAAAAAATACTGGCACCGAGAGGTACTTCAAAAATCAATTCGCTAAACAATAATTATACGGAAACCAGCGACCTGAGCAAATACCAGGGAATGCCATACGGAATCACTTCCGGCCAGACAAACAGCCAGGTTAGCGGTGTCTGTCATTACAGTTACAGCATTTTCAGACCGGATTATACCGAGTACCTAATGGAATATGCCGAAGTTGAATTCCTGTTATCCGAAGTGAACGGCTGGAACCAGAGCCACTACGAAAAAGGCATTCGGGCCTCGATGGCAAAATGGAATGTTACGCAAACAGCCATCGATGCCTATATTGCAGCACTTCCGGCAGCAACCCAGGAAACGGTACTGACACAAAAATATATCGCCCTGTTTATGCAGCCTTATGAAACCTGGGCAGAATGGCGAAGAACCGGTTTTCCGAACATCCTGATCCAGCCGGGCGGAACCGGCACGCTCATCAATCCTATCAACGGATCTTACACCTATATCTTTACACCTCTGAAACAATTAACAGAAATGCCTTCAAGGCTCACCTATCCGGTAAACCAGAAAGATCTCAACCCGGCAAAATACCTTGAAGCTTCCCAAAACATCGGAGGAGACAAATTAGACACGAAGTTAATCTGGGATACAAATTAACTTAACCCGCTGTCTTTTATTTGAGTTATTTAAAAACCATCACAGTATTTTTGTGATGGTTTTTTTATCTTTGCCCCATGGAAAAAGAACATCAGATATTCGGAATCAGGGCAATCATTGAAGCCGTACATGCAGGAAAAGAGATTGACAAGGTTTTTATTCAAAAAGATGCGCAAGGTGATTTGATGCAGGAATTGATGAAAACACTTAAGAAAAACAACATTAATTTTTCTTATGTCCCGGTAGAAAAACTAAACCGCTTAACCCACAATAACCACCAGGGAGCGGTGGCAAGTATTGCTCCTATTTCTTTTTACACTTTGGAAAACCTGGTTGAATCAGTAATTGAAAGTGGTAAAAAACCATTATTCTTAATTTTGGACCAGCTATCGGATGCCCGAAATTTCGGAGCGATTATCCGTACGGCAGAATGTACCGGTGTGGATGGTATTATTGTTCAGAAACAAGGTTCGGCTCCGGTAAACGGTGATACGGTTAAAACATCGGCTGGTGCCGTTTTTAACGTGCCTATCTGTAAAGTAGACCATATTAAAGATGCGATCTTCTATTTACAGGGTTCCGGTATTAAAACCATAGCGGCTACCGAAAAAACAGAGCACAACATTTATGACATTAGCCTGAATGAGCCCCTTGCCATTATCATGGGTAGTGAGGACCGTGGTGTGAATCCTTCAGTTTTAAAAATTGTAGACGAGAAAGCCAAACTGCCAATGTTCGGAACCATTTCCTCTTTAAATGTATCCGTTGCCTGCGGTGCCTTTTTATACGAAACCGTACGTCAGAGAAATTTATAAAAACATATATAACACAAAAAAAGGATTGGGTACCCAATCCTTTTTTTATTCCTTATTTTCTCCTGTACTTTCCTCATTGCTTCGGTAAATGATCCGGTAATACACCGGCATACTCGGAGTGGCATAATGCCCCGGGCTTTCATCGGCAGGTTCTATCGCTGTTTCCTCCTCTTTCGGCAGGTTTACAAAATTGCCGTTTTCATCAAAATGCTTCATAAACGGATCGGTTGAAGGATCAAAATCTGGCCGCTCCCAATCGTACCGAATAGACTTTTGATATTCCGGTGTTTTCATGAAAAAGGACAGCAGGTAACCTGTAATAAAACCAGCTAAATGCCCTTCCCAGGAAATATTCTGTTCGGCACTCGGGAAAACATACCAGATCATTCCGCCATACAGTACAATGATGGTAAGCGATAACGCCACCAGGCGGTAATACTTTGTTTGTATTCCTTTAAAGAACATAAAACTTACCAGTACATAAATCAGTCCGCTGGCACCAATATGGTAGCTCTCCCGCCCGATCAGCCAGGTTCCGAATCCGGAAAGCAGGATACCGTAAACCATCACTTCCAATGCCTGCTTTCTGTAAAAATAACGCAGGGAAGCGATCAGCATTAACAGCGGAATGGAGTTATTGTATAAATGTTTGAGATCGCCATGCAGGAAAGGGCTAAAGAGCACGCCTTTCAAACCGGATAAGGTTCTGGGATAAATACCATATTCCGAAAGGCTTATTTTGAATTTCACCTCAACCCAGAAAACCAGCCATAAACTCAGGACGAAATATAACGGCCAGGCAATTACAGAAGGTGAAAATTTAAAGTCAATATCTTTCATGTATTCTTTTTTTCTACACAAACACCAACAAAAACATAACCAAAAGTTTTTTAATGCTTTTTTGTCAGTTCATTCTTTACAAGCAGTTGTTAAAAAAACTTTCCGCACCGCATTTCCGACAAAACACATCACTATTAAGCCCGGTATTCCCGCCTTATAAAAAAATCTTTTTTGTAATTTTACATCATGGAAGCACCTTTAGCAGAACGTATACGTCCACAGCATTTATCCGAATATATCAGTCAGTCGCATTTAGTAGGACCACAAGGTTCCTTAACCCTTCAGATTTCCCGCGGGATCATTCCATCCCTTATTTTGTGGGGACCGCCGGGTACCGGAAAAACAACTCTGGCACAAATCATGGCACAGGAAAGCAAACGTCCTTTCTATGTTTTGAGTGCTATTAATTCGGGAGTAAAAGACGTGCGTGAAGTGATCGACAAGGCAAAACAAAGCGGCGGTTTGTTTACGGCTAAAAACCCTATTTTATTTATTGATGAGATCCACCGTTTCAGCAAATCGCAGCAGGATTCCTTACTAGCAGCTGTCGAAAAAGGCTGGGTAACGCTCATTGGGGCAACTACCGAAAATCCGAGTTTTGAAGTTATTCCCGCTTTATTGTCAAGATGTCAGGTTTATATCTTAAATGCGTTTTCCAAAGAAGATCTGGAAGCATTATTGCACCGCGCGATAGCACAGGACACTATCTTAAAAGCCAAAAACATCTCGCTGAAAGAAACCGAAGCCCTGCTAAGACTTTCCGGCGGTGACGGAAGAAAACTTTTAAATATTTTCGAATTGGTGATCAATGCATCCGAAGGCGATACGATTGAGATTACAAACGACAAGGTAATGCAGCTGGTTCAGAAAAACACCGTTTTGTATGACAAAACCGGCGAACAGCATTATGATATTGTTTCTGCTTTTATAAAATCCATCCGCGGCAGCGACCCTAATGGTGCCGTATATTGGTTAGCCCGTATGATTGAAGGTGGTGAAGACGTGAAGTTCATTGCCCGCCGTTTGCTTATTTTAGCTTCGGAAGATATTGGAAATGCCAATCCTACCGCATTAATCATGGCCAACAATACCTTTCAGGCGGTAACCACTATCGGTTATCCCGAAAGCCGGATACTGTTAAGCCAGTGTGCTATTTACTTGGCTACATCGCCTAAGAGTAATGCCAGCTATATGGCTATTGGAAAAGCGCAGCAATTCGTGAAACAAACCGGCGATTTACCGGTACCGATCCACTTGCGGAATGCGCCGACCAGGTTAATGAAGGAACTTGGTTATGGGGAAGAGTATAAATATGCTCATGATTATGCCAACAATTTTGTAGATCAGGAATTTCTGCCTGAAGACCTTCAAAATACCATATTCTATGAACCGGGAAATAACTCCCGTGAAAATTCGACCCGGGAGTTTTTAAAGAATCGCTGGAAAGACAAATACAACTATTAGAATTTGATATCCATTTTTTCGGATAACAATTTCTCATTTTGGTAGTATTCAAAATACCACGCGTTATTTCTTTTAATCAGAACACCCTGAATGGCATCTTTTTTAGCGATGAACATATCGGCATTTCCGGTTTTTAAAAGTTTCATTACAATCTTCGGAGTGCTATCAACAAGCTGGTAGCCTTCGGCAATAGGCTGAGCATAAAGCGCACCTGAAAAAATTACCGTTTTTGTAGCCACAGGTGTTGTTGTTTCAACAGCTTTTACCGTTTCGACAGCTTTAGGCGCGGCCTCTTCTTTTACAACAGCCACTTCTTCCTCTTGGTTTGTTGCAGGTTTAGCCATTGCCAATCCTTCGTCTATTGACTTGCCAACAATACGGAAAGCCTGGATATAGGCTTTATCAAGCTCTTTCAGCCTGCTTGTTCCCTCTTCCGAAAAAAAGACGGTCTGGTTTTTACAATCTTTCAGCTCGATCTTTATTTTCGTAGAAAAAAGCGTGTTATCCTCTAACATGTCCGCACTTAAAGCTTTGCAGCGGTTTTTCGCCAGATCATCAGGCAGTATATCGGTATCATACAACACCACATAACCTTTCTTTTCGAAAACCATTTTGGTCAACGCATTCAGGTTGTATTTATTGGCATCTTTCAGAAAAGAAAATTTAGCCGGTACAATTACATATTTATATTCTGTTAGCTTTTGCGAGAATCCTGTAATCGACAACAGCAGCAACGTCAGTAAAATAAAGGTCTTTTTCATTTGTATTCGTTTAGTATAACTTTTGTTTTTGATTAGAGCATGTTTTTAAGCTCCAGTAAATGCCCGACCTGCGGTACGGTATTCTGAATTTCCATATTACCGTCACTAAAAAAGATAGCATCCAGTCCTACGCTGAGCGCCCCTTCAATATCGGCTTCAAAGCTGTCGCCAATCATAATGCTTTTATGTTTTTCCGTACGGGCAAGATCCAAAGCATATTCAAATATTTTCGGATTCGGTTTTTTAACACCTGCATTTTCCGAGTTGGTAATCGTTACAAAATAATGTTCAATATTGGCATTCCGCAATTTTCCCTGCTGCACCTCATGAAAACCGTTTGTAATAATATGCAGATTATATTTCGCTTTCAGATAGTCTAAAATCTCGATGGCTCCATCAAAAAGGTAATTGAACTGCGGCAGGTACAGGATGTATTCCTGTGCCAGGAAATTGATATTCTCATCATCAATCTGAAAAGCCAACAAATCGAATACCTCTTTAAACCTGTTGTAACGCAGATCCTTCTGGCTGATCTTTTCTTCACGGTATAATTTCCAGTATTTTGTATTAACCGGAACATAATGTTTCAGAAAGTCATCCAGCGGAATTTTAATTTCATGTTTTTCAAAAATAGCCTGAAAAGCCAATGCTGAATTTTTCTCAAAATCCCAAAGTGTATGGTCAAGATCAAAAAAAATATCCGTTTTATCTGTAAATCTCATTTAATAATCTTCTATTTAGCACCTTTCACAATAACAGCATCTTCAACATGGTAAACCCAATCCTCTACATCTGTATCATTGTATCTGAAATTACCTTCTATAGTAACATACTGATCTGTTTTTAATTTTGGTGTACTTCCTTTAAATTTTATCCCCATGATGGTTTCCGGTCCTGATTTTCCACAGAAAAAACAAGACGCGAATACGTTTTTGCTCAAGGCATACGATTTATTATCGATCGGGATAATAAACCCGCTCATCACAATTCGTCTTTTGTTTGTCAGTTTCAGTTTGGTATTCACCTGCGGAAACATTACTTCTCCATAGGTTTTATCCTGTTTTTTGACATATTTTATATCGCCTAACAGCTTCCAGCTAAGTGTATCCGGATTCGCTGCCAATAGCGGACTATTATGGTCAAAGTCTAAAAAACCGGCTTTCGCTACCCGGTTTACCGGTGCTTCAGGCTGTTCGCTTTTATCTGTCTGATAAACGTATTCCAATGTCAGCAATACTGCCATCAGAGCCACTGCTAAAATATGTTTTTTACGCATTTGCTAATGTTTTTGAAATATTAAGTCGGTAGGCTTTAACCGCCGGAATAACAGCCGCTAAAATCCCGACAAATATAGTTACTAAAAATAAAAATCCTTCCTTTTCCCAAACAAACTCAAAAGGGTTAAAGGACATTTTAAACTCTTCTTCCGATGATCCCGAGATAAAGGTCAGGGCTATTCTTCCAACAATTGTTCCAAAAAGGAATCCGAGCACACATAAAATCAAACTCTCAATAACCACAAGGTAAAGCAGCTGAAAACGTGTTGCACCATTGACCCGCAATAAGGCAAATTCGTATTTTCTTTCTTTCAGCGTATTGTACAGCGCTATAAAAATACTGATCCCGGAAATCAGCATAATCCCGTAAGCCAGGTATTGCAATGCCTGCAATCCAATACCAAACAAGGTGAACAAGCGGTTTATTTCAATAGCCGGCGAGGCCGCCTGCATTTTTGTGTTTTGCGGAATCATTCTCGGCCAGGTTACAATTCCCATTTTGTTCCGGAACTTTAACAATACTGCGGTAATCTCTTTTCCTTCTTCGCTAATTTGCGGCATTTCGTGGTCATGATCGTGATCGTGATGATGCGCTTCTCCTTCTTCATGTACATGTCCTTCTTCGTGCCCGTGATCATGCTCAGCTTCTTCAGCATGCTCGTGACTGTCATGCATTGCCCAGACACTCTGTATATTGGACAGAATAAGGTTATCGATCACTTTTCCTGTTTTTGATGCCACACCTACAATTTTATAGGCATGTTCCTCATGTACTTCGCCTTCTTCGGCATCACCATGAGAACCGAAAAATGTATCGCCAGCTTTCAGGTTTAGCTTTTTAGCAATTTCACTTCCGATAACGACTTCAAAATTGTTTTCGAATATTTTTCCGGAAACAATCTTTGCGTCATATTTTGTCAGGTAATCCGGTGTGGTTCCTACAATTTTAAATCCGTGGTAATTGTCGCCAAAGGCTAATGGAATAGCGGTTTTTACAAACGGGTTTTCCATCCATTTTTTAGCTTCAGAATAGTCGATGTTTCCGGTTGGTGCATCCACCTGATACACCGAAGACAGTATTAACTGCAACGGACTTCCCTGTGCTCCCAGTACTAAATCGACCCCGTCTGCATTACTGGAAAACTGGTCTTCAAACTGTTTTTGCAATAAGATCAAAACGGTAATAATCGCCACACTCGCCGTGAGCAAAATAATACTTAAAGTGGTGTTTAGCGGCTTAAACCATGTATTTCGCCAGGCTAATTTCGTAATCATGATAAGGAAATTTGATTGGTGAAACGTTGTTTTAATCGGGAATCGTGGGTTACGATCACTAATGCCGATTGGAATTCTTTTGATAAGTTATCCAAAAGATCGGCTACCTTAAAGGCATTTTCATCATCCAGGCTCGAAGTCGGCTCATCGGCTAATAAAACTTTGGGTTCATTAATAAGTGCTCTTGCAATAGAAACACGCTGCTGCTGCCCGATACTTAACTGTGACGGCAGTTTATGCATTTGTTTTTCAAGATCCAGGTGTTTCAATAATGATTTTGCTTTTTCGATACGCTGTTTTCCGGTTGCCAGCCAGGAGGCCAGGGCTACATTTTCCAGAACCGAAAAAGATTCAATAAAATGGGATTGCTGTAAAACCAGTCCGATATTTTCCCCTCTGAAATGGTCCAGCTTTTTTTCGGAAAGCGCACCAATATCGGTATTGTTCACCTGAATCGCTCCGCTTTGCGGCCGTAACAATCCTCCCAGTAAATGCAGCAATGTTGTTTTTCCTTTTCCGGAACCGCCTGTAATCAGGATAGCTTCCCCATCCCGGCATTGAATATCGGGAAAAGCAAACGCAGTTTCTTTCCCATACGAAAAAGTGATATCTTTTGTATTAATCATAAGCAGTTATAAATAAACATTCCGGCGAAACGCCATGCCATAAAAAAAGCTCTTTAAAAGAGCTTTCCACTATCTTTTTCAAAAATAACAAAAAAAAATATCTTCTTATTTTTATTGTGATTTTTATAACTTATTCCTGAGCATACTGCTATAACAGCCCGTCATCTAAAAAACTATAATAATTCCGTTCGGCAATGATCACGTGATCCAGCACTTTAATATCCAGGCTCTTTCCGGCTTCTTTTAGTTTTAAGGTGATTTTTTTATCCGGCTCACTGGCCTTTAAAACACCGGAAGGATGGTTATGGCATAAAATAATTCCGGTGGCATTGTTTTCCAAAGCTGTTTTAAAAATCAAACGGGCATCAACAATGGTTCCTTCCATGCCGCCTTTGCTGATCTGGGATTTGCTGATTACTTTATTGGAATTGTTCAGAAAAATAACCCAGAATTCTTCATGCTGCAATTCTCCGATTAACGGCTTCATGATTTCAAAAACAGCTTTACTGGAAGTAATTTTATCACAGCGCACAAATTCCTCTTCTCTCCTGCGGCGGCCGAGTTCCAGAGCGGCAACAATGGTTACCGCTTTGGCTTCGCCGATTCCTTTAAAAGACATCAGCTTTTTCACCGAAAGTTTCCCTAAATTATTCAGATTGTTGTCCAGGCTTGACAAGATTTTTTTGGCAACTTCCAAAGCACTCACTTCCCTGCTTCCGGAACGTATTAAAATGGTCAGCAGTTCGGTATCACTCAAAACCGATTCTCCTTTGTGGATCAGTTTTTCTCTGGGTTTATCATCGGTTGCCCAGCCTTTGATCGGGATGTAGCTTATAACTTTCATTTTGGCGTATATATTTGATTATAAAATGTATAACAAAGTTATCCGATCTCCGTTATACCTATTAGCAAACCTTAAATATAATGAAAGTTTTTCAAATCTTATTACTACTAAGCTGTTCGTTTTCAACATCCTGGATTCCGGATAATTTTTATTCCAGATTGTCAGAAGCAGCCCTGACCTTAACAAAAGACAAGGTGACTTACGATTCCGGCTATACCAAAATAGCCTATCCAAACGGCGATGTGGCTAAAGACAAAGGTGTTTGTACAGATGTGGTCATAAGAGCCTACCGGAAGCTCGGCATAGACTTACAGCAGGAGGTTCATCTTGACATGAAAAAGCATTTTTCGAAATACCCGACCCGGTGGGGACTAAAAAAACCGGATACCAACATCGACCATCGCCGGGTTCCTAATCTGGAGGTTTTCTTTTCCCGCCATGGCGAAGCAATTCCGGTAACGGCAGTGGCTTCCGATTATAAAACCGGAGATATCGTAACGTGGATGCTTCCGGGTTCGCTTCCGCATATCGGGATAGTGGTAAACCGGAAATCAAGAGATGGCAAACGCAACATGATTGTCCACAATGTGGGCGCCGGTCAGGTGCTGGAAGATTTTTTGTTTCAGTATGCGATAACCGGTCATTACCGGTATAAAAAATAAAAGGTTAGCCAATGCTAACCTTTATTGTTATTGTAAGCTATTTTACCAGCTCTTTTACATCGTCAAAATTAAGTCCGCCATAATTTCCGGAACTCATTAACAATAAGGCTGTATTTTCCAGATCCAGATCGAAGAGGTATTTTTTAAAGTCTTCCGGATTGGTATAGATAATCAGGTCTTCCCGTTCAAATGCTTTTGCAATCTGTTCGTAGGTAACTTCTTCCAGCTGTTTGATTTTAACCGCATCAGGCGAATAGAAAACAACCGCTTCATCGGCATACTCCAGAGCGCCCTGGTATTCTTTCAGGAATTCCGCATTCAGGCTGCTGTAGGTGTGCAGTTCCAGGCAGGCAATCAGTTTTCGGTTCGGGTATTGTTCTTTTACAGCTTTGGTTGTAGCCGCCACCTTACTTGGAGAGTGTGCAAAATCCTTATAGGCTACTTTGCTCTTGCTCTCGGCTATTTTTTCCAAACGTTTGGAGGCTCCTTTAAAACTGGCAATGGCTTCATAGAAATCGGCTTCATCAACACCCATATTCTGGCAGATCCATTTGGCTCCGGCAAGGTTATTCAGGTTGTGTGCGCCAAAAACCTCAATCGGCATAGGGCCTTCCGGTGTTGCTAATAAAGTAACGCCATTATCTACCGTATATTCCGGAGTGTGGTATGGAATTTTACGGATCGGATTTGTTGCCGCTTCCGCTACTCTTTTTACCTCAGCATCATTTTCATTATAGACCAGGATACCGCCGTTTGTTATTTTTTCAATAAAAATTTCAAACTGCTCCACATAATTTTCATAGGTTGGAAACACGTTAATATGATCCCAGGCTATTCCGCTGATCAAAGCGATATTGGGCTGATACAGGTGGAATTTCGGTCTTCTGTCCATTGGTGACGACAGGTATTCATCTCCTTCCAGAACAATAAAATCGTTTTCTTCCGTTAGATGAACCATCGTATCAAAACCTTCCAATTGTGCGCCCACCATATAATCCACTTCAATATTGTGGTAATGCATAACATGCAGTATCATCGAGGTTATGGTTGTTTTTCCATGAGAACCGCCAATAACCACGCGGGTTTTATTTTTGGACTGTTCGTATAAAAATTCAGGATATGAATAGATCTTCAATCCCAATTCCTGCGCTTTTAATAATTCCGGATTGTCCGCTTTGGCGTGCATACCCAAAATAACCGCTTCAATATCGGCCGTTATTTTTTCAGGAAACCAGCCCATTTCTTCCGGTAGTAATCCTTTATTTTCTAACCTGGTTCTGGAAGGTTCAAAAATAGCATCATCACTTCCGGTAACGTGGTATCCTTTATTGTGTAGCGCTAATGCCAGATTGTGCATGGCACTGCCTCCTATTGCGATAAAATGTGTACGCATTTTTATGTTCTTTTCTTTTGATACAAATCTAAGGTTTGTTTTGCTTTTTCCGGCAAATTCATTTTATTTTTATACAAGTCTGCCAATCGCTGGTAGGTTGTTTTGGACTGTCCTATGGCTATTGCTTTCAGATAGTATTTTTCCGCTTCGGTATAACGTTTGAAATATTCGGCAATATGTCCTTTGGAAAGGTTTCCGTCCACCGGCGAAATGGCCATTAATTCGCCGGCATAATATTGTGCCTTCTTTTCACTACCGCCTACTATTCCGGGTAATTCCAGGTACAATATTACCAATGCCCACCGGGATTCTATGTGTCTGGCATCCAGTTTTGCTGCTGCCTTAAAAGAATCTTCAATTTCGCCAATCATTCCCAAAGCTTTGAATTTACTGCTTTCTTTTGCTTTCATTCCCAAAGCACCGCCATATTTGTATTGGTAGCCTGTGTTTTTAGGAAACTGTGTTTTTAATTTCTTATAATTAGCAATGGCTTTGTCCCATTTTTTCTGATGTGCCGCAATATCTCCTAAATACTCCATCGTTTGGGGATTATTCGGGTTTTCATTTAAAAAGCTTTCAAAATAAGGCGCTGCCAAAGCATATTGCTCCTGTTTAAAAAGCTGTTCTCCCTTTTCAAAATTCCCCTGTGACCAAACCGCTAACGGCAGTAAAAAGAAAATATAACCCAATTGCTTCATAACTCAAAAATAAAGAAACGGAACAAATTATCACTATCATTTCCAGAATCTTTAAAAGCGGTAAATTTTCAGTATATTGTTAACAAAATTCAACGCCATGAAATCTATTTATCTTGTAATCTATCTTCTTTTCAGCATCACGGGCTTACAGGCTCAAACCAAAATAACCGGAATTGTAAAAGATGCGGCTACTAAATTGCCTGTTAGCGGTGCTTCTGTTTATGTTCCGCAAACTACAAATGGGGTGAGCAGTGACCAAAACGGCTTATTTACAATATGGCTCAAAGACAACGATGCGATTATCGTCAGCTTTATGGGCTATGAAAGTGTTATGGCTCCAGTGGCTTTGCTGACAAAAGACGAAAGCCTGAACGTTATTTATTTAAAAACCGAGGTCAGCGAATTAAATGAGGTCATTGTCCGGAAGCGAAAGAAAATGAACCGTAAAAACTGGCAGCAATATTATGACATGTTCCAGACCGAATTTCTGGGCAACAGCAAAATAGCGAGACAGGCAAAAATTCTAAATCCCGAAGTGCTGTATTTCAGTATCAGTGATGATTCTTTAAAAATTGTTGCCAATGCTGACGCACCGTTACAGATCTATAATGAAAAACTGGGCTACCAGATTCGTTATGAACTTGTCCGCTTTGAATGTCCGCGCGGGCATGTACCCGGTGTTTACGGCACAACAAGCACCGCAGTAATTCATTTCGGCTATCCTTATTTTACAGACATAGTAAATGAGAAAAAATTGAATCCGAAAGTTGTTGAACGCAACAGACTTGATGCCTACAGAGGTTCTTTTATGCATTTTATAAGGGCCTGCTATTACAACACCTTAAGCAGTGAAGGTTTTACGGTTCGTAAGATGTTCCTGAAAAGCAATCCTAAATATCCCGGTGCCGACAGTATTCCTTATTATATGAAGCTGTACCGCGAAACCAGGGATCTAAAATACCTGCGGGCAGTCAAAGAGCCTTTTATAACGGTGATCGAACCGAATTCCAGCAGAAGGGAATCGTTTATCACAGAGGAATCCAACAGGAAGTCTATTGCTTTTGACGATTACCTGAATATAACCTACACCCGGGAAAAAGAAGAGGACAACTACATTGGCGCCCGTAACCGGAATCCTACTTTTCAAACCTCACAGCTGAAGTTGGCTGAAGGCGCTCTTGAAATTTACCACAACGGACAGATAGCCGATCCGGAAGCCATTATTATTTTCGGATATATGGGCTGGAAAAAAGCGGGCGACATGCTTCCTTTTGATTACGGTTTAGACATGGAGGTCACAAAATAAAAAAGGAGGCAGCCAGCCTCCTTTTGTGTTAATTCATGCCAAGATATTTCTGGAAGTAACCGCATTCGTTTATGACCTCTTTATAATATTGCGTGTTCGAATATTCTGCTTTTAGCTTTTTAAAACCGTTCCAGGCTAAAAAATGCACTTCCGGCTGGCGGTAATCATAGCGATTGGTATGGTAGTTATCGGTATAAAACACATTGCGTTCACACTTGGTCATCATGTATACGCATTTTGCTTTTTGTTCCGGATTGGCTGCCGCTTCAAAAGCTTTTTTATAATAGGAATTGGCCAAAGCCGGGTTTAACAGGTAGGGTTTATAATCTTCATCAATATAATTTCCTCCCTGATCCATTATATTGCTATAATAAAAGGAACGTGCATTGCCGTAATAGGTCATATTGTAAAAGGCATTTGCCAGCAGCAGACTGTTGCTGTAGACCTCTTCCCCTTTGGTTACTTTGTCCTGCATTTCTTTTAGTTTTTGCAAAAACGAAAGCTTGGTATATTTTACTTTTTGATATGCCTGATGGTCACAATCATTACAATCCCTGATCTTTCCGTTAAACGGGTTCCCTTCCAAGATGACTTCTTTTCCTTTTTCCGATTTCTCCATAAAGGCAATCGCCTGCTCTATTTTATTGGCGTAGGCACTCATCACGGCCTGGTATTCGTAAATATCGGAAAGCGTAACATCATAAATACTCACTGCTAACTGTTCCCAGGGGCTTTTTTTGTTCCGCATCAAAAAGGTTTTCATCGCTTCCTGATTGGCTCCCGTTAAATAGTATTTGTTGTCCCGGTCGAATAATTCGGTCATTACACCGTTCTTTTGTGTCTTGTAAAGCGCGGCAATATATTTTTTACTCCAACCCAAGGCTTTGGTGTACCGGAACGGTTCGTAATAGTCACTCTTCGGACACTCGTGATACAGCCAGTTTAAATCCGTCAGCAGTTTACTTTCAGCATCGGCATTCATGGCATTCTGCCTGCTGAGCGTATTGATCAGTTTTAAAAGGCGTAACTGTTTTGCCGACAGTTCTGTTTTGGGTGTTTTGCTTTCCGCTTTCGAAAATTGTTTTTCGGCCAGCGTATAATCACCGTTAAAGATATTGAGATACCCCGCTGCGATATTCCACAGATACGGCTTTAGTGTTTTTTCCTCACCGGCTATCTTATTGAGAAATGCCAGGGATTCTTTATTCAGTTTTTCTTTGACAACTTTCTTGTATTCTTTTACCGATTTGAATTCCTCCCCGTTTAATTCCGCTTCTTCTTTGTTGACCAAACGGGTTAGCAGGTACTCGAGGTGTTCACTCTTCGGGTTTAACTGGTAAATCGCATCGATTGCTTTTCGTTCATCGGCATAATAGCCCAGCAATGCCCATAAAGCGGCTTTTTCATCATTGTTTTTGGCCAGTTGCAATGCGGCATCAAAGTCGGATTGTTCCTGCGGATGAAAACTATATGCCGTTACAACACGCAGCTGCGGGCATTTGTCAAACACCACACTGTACAGGTAATTGGACTTTACATAGTCTTTGTCTTTATAGTACACACCGGCGATATAGGAAAGCGCGCGGTAGTACAATACATTTTGCGGAACCTGTGCTTTTGTTTTTTCAAAAAAGGCAATAGCCTGCTGTGGAGAATCGCTGTAAAAACAGGCTTTCATCACCTGAAACCAATACCTGTTTTTCAGAAAGGCATCAGTAGTTTTTGTGAATTTATTTTCCACATCCCTGATTACTTCCGGAGCCACATAGGAAACCTGCCGGCTTTCGTAATCCCAGTAATGATAGGCCACCGTTGCATGCTCCTCGATCATTTTGGCATAATACATAAACTCCAAAAAGTTTTTTACTTTTTTGTCCTTAAGTGCTATCTTTCTATCGGCATAGTTAAGGCTCTTTTTAGCAAAAGCAGCCTCATACAGGTTATTCAATTCAGCCTTCGCACTGTCTTTCAGAATAAGGTAGGTCAGGTCTTCTTTTTTTATTTTGCCATCCAGATAGCCGTCCCATTCCTGTATAATATCATTGTTAAAACGAGAGGTGTATTCGGTATCATGCCCGATACTATAAAACATTTCATCCGAAAAAAGCAAAGGCGTATACGACTTATCCACATAGGTTTCGGGTGTAAAGTTTGATTGGTACCGATAGCCCCAAAAATCATCCGCGCAGGCATAAATCACAGTATAGGTAACCCCTGTTAACAGGCTAAAACCAACCAGCCACTTTTTTAAAGAATTGCTCATCATCATTATATGCTTTTAAATTAAAAGAATCCAGGTCGTAAAAAATTATGTCTTCCGGCTGCCCGGCCAGATGTTCCTTCAGATCCTCAGCCATTGTTTTTAAATCTTTTTTTGTAATGCACTCTATTTTAACGACATCGCCTTTTTTATAGTAATTCCCGCCTCTGATAACACTTTCCACAACGGTAAAGTGCATCCCGTCTGTCTTTTTAAAATGGGTATCTTTTTCCAGCTCCGCATGATCGAGCTTACCCACTACTTTTATCACCTTGTGATTCCGGATGTGAATTCCCCAGGAATAAATCGGCAGTGCAATATCCAGCTGCAACGGGAACTTGTGAAGGCTCCTGATATAGCTCTGGGCAATATTCCGGTCGTAAATAGAATTCAGGTTATCCGGCGCAATACTACCCATATTGTAAAACATCAGCACGCCTTTATCTACGTTTGGAATACCGGTTTTCTGATAGTATTTTACCTGATGCAAACGAATGGTTGCCGAGAGTTTCTTGGTGCTGATCTTTTTGAAATCTTCTATAAACTTCAGGTAACGGTCTTTACTTTTCAGCGTCCAGTCACAATCAATCTGTATTTCATGGCACCGGATACCGTTCTTATCGTTCATCTGTGCAATAAAGGTATAAATATTCCGCGCCATATTTTCCAGATTAACCGCTTCTTCCAGCATGACTTCATTTTTGATGTAGATAACCGGAACAATATCATAGCGTATCTTCTTCTCTTTAAAAACCACCGGCAACAGCGGAATAGCCTCCTTATCTTTCAGGCTCACATCAAAATAACGAACATAAATTTTAGACACCTTATTTGCTTCTAAAATTGTTTTCTCGTTGTTATTCAGCTGGAAAATTGTTTTCCAGTAATAAAAGGAAACCTCCGGTTGTACCTGTTCTTCCGAGCAGGACAGCAGCAGGAAAAAGGAAACGAAACCAATAACTATTCTCTTCACTTTTAGTTCAAATTTATAATAATAAACTTTCAAATTGACCTTGTTTAAAAACAAAACCAAATCTTCTGAAATTTATTGTCCGGTACTGCATAAAAAAAGCCGCTTCTGTTGAAACGGCTTTTGAATATTTTTAAAATGCTATCGGATTATTTTACGATTGTCATTTCATCAACAATGTGTTTCGCATTTGAGAATTTGTCAATTACCCATAATACATAACGAATATCCACATTGATTGTTCTTTGCAGGTTTTTGTCAAAGATAACGTCACCAGCCATAGCTTCGATGTTACCATCAAATGCTAAACCGATTAACTCTCCTTTTCCGTTTAATACCGGAGAACCAGAGTTACCACCAGTGATATCGTTATCTGTTAAGAAGTTCACGTGCATAGAACCGTCTTTATCAGCATAACGACCGTAGTCTTTTCCTTTGTTCATTTCAATTAAACGAACCGGTAAATCGAATTCCTCATCACCTTTTTTGTATTTCTTAACCATACCGTCCATAGTAGTATAGTTGTTTACTTTAGCATCATTTCGTTTATCTGCAGGTAATGTACGAACTTTACCATACGTTAAACGCAATGTAGAGTTAGCATCCGGATATTGGATTGGTGCTAATTTAGATTCACGAAGTCCTTCAACCAATAAACGGAAAGAAGCTCCGAAATCGTTTTGTGCTTTAGCAATCACTTCCGATTTTGCGTTGTAGTGGTTTAATAAGTCGTTAGACAATACTACTAACGGATCATTTGTTACAGTAGCTGCATTCGGATTATTTAAAAATGCTTTTACTTTTTCCGGTGAAGCAAAAATACTGCTGTCAAAAGCATTGTTTACATATTTTGTAAAGTTGTTGTTATTTTCTTTACCTAATTTTTCAACCATTGGCGCTAACGTATAACCTGCTTTTGTAGCATAAAGGTTTAACTGTCCGGCCAAGATATCTTTTTCTGCAGGAATGTAAGCTTCTTTGTAGAACTCATCAATCATTTCTACAAAACCTGGATACATTTCTTTTCTTTTCGCTTCGTCAGCTTTCGCGTAGTTTTCCAATTGTCTTCCAAGAGATCTTGAGATTGTTCCGAATGAACTTGATCTTAAAAGCGTCATTAAATAGTTGTCATGACGTGATTTCTCGTTCGTTAACGTATAATATTTGTTGATTGTTTCAACAACATTACCATATTTACCTTTATTTTCTTTCAGGTTAGCCCATTTGTTGAATTTCGCTTCCTGAGCTGCTTTTGTTTTTGCCGTACCGAATTTTGTCAGTGCGTCAATCATTCCCTGACGGTTTTTCCAGTAGTTCGCCAATGACGCATATTTTGAAGCATACATTAAACGTACTCCATCGCTTTCGTCCATATGAACTTTCATTTTGTCCATACCCATTTTAGAACCTTCAACCCATGCAGGATAAGCAAATTTCACATTTTGCTCAATTCCACCTGCCGGCATCCAACGGTTTGTTCTACCAGGATATCCTAAAATCATAGCGAAATCATTCTCTTTTACACCGCCTAAATTAACCGGTAAATGGTGTTTTGGCTGTAAAGGAACGTTGTTTGGTGAAAAGTCAGCAGGGTTTCCGTTTGCATCAGCATAAATTCTGAACATAGAGAAATCTCCTGTGTGACGAGGCCACTCCCAGTTGTCTGTATCCCCACCGAATTTCCCGATATTTTCAGGAGGTGTTCCTACTAAACGTACGTCTTTATAATCCTGGTAAACGAAATAGTAGTATTCATTACCCTGGAAGAAAGGACGAACGGAAACCGTATATTTTCCACCTTCGTTGTTTTCTTTTTCAATTACAGCGATCTCTTTGTTGATTGCTGCTTCACGCTCTGCTTCTGTCATTTTATCATTTACTTTTGATAAAATTCTTTTAGAAACATCATCCATACGAACGAAGAAACGAACGAATAAACTTTTTGGTTTTAATTCCGCTTTTCTGTTCGCTGCCCAGAAACCATTTTTCAAATAGTTTGCTTCCGGAGTCGATAATTCTGCAATAGCATCATAACCACAGTGGTGATTTGTTAATACCAAACCATCTTTAGAAATCATTTCTGCTGTACAACCTCCGTTGAACTGAACGATTGCATCTTTTAAACTGTGGTGATTAATACTGTAAATCTCCTCAGCAGTTAACTGCAATCCCATTTTTTGCATATCCCTGTGATTCAAACGCTCGATGAACATCAAAAACCACATCCCTTCGTCTGCTCTAACACTTGCAGGAACAAGTAGTATCGTAGCGATTAAGGATAAAATAATTTTTTTCATAATTAATTTGTTATTTTTAGTGGTGCGAATATACCTTTTTTTAAGAATTTTATAAAATATATGGATTACAAAAAATCCCTAACAAAACAACTTTAACTTTTTATTTTATTATTATTCCAACATTGTGTGACAAAAAATAAAAAAAGGCGTTCCGTGGAACGCCTTTTTACAAATATGCAAGCTATCTTATTCTTGATTAAGCATTTGCCATAATTTATCTTTCAGTTCTACCAGACCCTGCTGGGCAACCGAAGAAATAAACAAATACGGCATGCCGTTAAATTCCTTATCCAGTTGTGCTTTCATTTCTGCCTTCAATTCGTCATCAAGCATATCCGATTTTGAGATTACTACCAGACGGTCTTTATCCAGCATTTCCGGATTGTATCGTCTCAGCTCATCCAAAAGGATTTCGTATTCTTTTTTGATATCCGGAGCATCTGCCGGAACCAGAAACAATAACGTCGAGTTACGCTCAATATGACGCAGGAAATAATGCCCAAGACCTTTACCTTCGGCAGCACCTTCAATAATTCCCGGAATATCGGCAATTACAAACGATTGAAAATCCCTGTAGGCCACAATGCCCAGATTCGGTTTCAGGGTTGTAAACGGGTAATCAGCAATTTTTGGCTTAGCAGAAGTCAGCACCGATAGTAACGTCGATTTTCCGGCATTCGGAAAGCCTACCAAACCAACATCGGCCAATACTTTTAATTCCAGAATAACATCCAGTTCTTCCGGCGGCATACCCGGTTGGGAATAACGTGGTGTCTGATTTGTCGAACTTCTGAAATGCCAGTTTCCTAAACCACCTTTTCCTCCTTTAACCAGGATCTTTTTCTCTCCGTGTTCGGTAACTTCAAAAAGAATCTCATTGGTTTCTTTATCCCTTACCACTGTTCCTAACGGTACTTCGATAAATTTATCTTCTCCATCTGCACCGGTACTTCTGGCACTTCCCCCATCGCCGCCGTGTCCGGCTTTGATGTGACGTGCAAATTTCAGGTGAAACAAAGTCCATAGTCCTTTATTTCCCACCAGATACACGTGTCCGCCGCGACCTCCGTCACCTCCGTCAGGACCACCTTTTTCAATAAATTTTTCTCTGTGTAAATGCGTAGAACCTTTACCTCCTTTACCGGAAGAAACATATATTTTTACGTAGTCTACAAAATTCCCTTCTGTCATTTAATATCCATTTGGTTTTCAGTTACCGGCAGGCGGCACTAAAAACTATTTTTATTCTTTTAATGAACGTACTAAAACCTTATCGATTTTAACACCGTCCATATCAATCACTTCCAATTCCATTTTATTCCAGATCAGCTTTTCACCTACTTTCGGAATATAGGACAACTCCGTCATGATCAATCCGCTTACCGTAGTAACGTCATAGTCATTAATCAGGTCATCCATATCAAAATATGTTAAAAAGTCATGCAGCGAATAGTGGCCGTCAACCAGCCATGTTCCGTCTTCTCTTGCAATTAACTGGAATTCTTCTTCATAAAACTCGGAGGCATCCCCTACCAGAGCTTCCAGAATATCGTTAAGTGTTATAATCCCCTGAACCACGCCGTATTCATCCGTGATCAAAGCATAATGCACTTTTGTTTTTTTGAAAATCTCCAGCGCTTTATACGCAGAAGTATGTTCAATAAGGTAAACCGGCTCCTTGATAATTGCCTTTAAGTCAAAATTTCCGGTTTCAAAGCTCAGAAACAGGTCTTTCAACAATACAATACCAATTACCTCATCTAAATTATCATCACAAACCGGATAAACGGAATGTATTTCTTCCAGTACTTTTTCCTTCTGTTCGTTAACATCATCTTCAACGGAAAGGTACACGACCGATTTACGGTGCGTCATCAGCGAGTTTACTTTTCGGTCACCGATATGGAAAACACGTTCCACGATGTCCTGTTCAATTTCCTGAACCTCGCCGCCTTCGGTACCTTCTTTAATAATGGCTTTGATCTCCTCTTCCGTAACTTTTCCGTCGGCGGTAGGTTTGATCTTTAAAACATCCAGTATAAAATCGGTAGAAGTTGTTAACAACCATATAAACGGAGCTGTTACAATAGAGATCACTTTCATCGGAACGGCTACCGTTTTAGCAATGGCTTCCGGGTAATTCAGTCCGATTCGTTTGGGTAGTAATTCCCCTAAAACCAATGAGAAAAAGGTTAAAATAACAACCACAATACCAACGGATAATGTTGGCGAATATGGCCTTAATGTTTCAAACCCGTCTAAAAAGAGTTTAACATCTCCGGTTACTTTGTCACCGCTGTAAATACCGGTAAGAATTCCGATCAGGGTAATCCCTATCTGAACTGTTGACAAAAATTTATTTGGCGAATTAGCTAAATCCAAAGCTGTTTTCGCGCTTGTATTCCCTTTTTTAGCTGCAGTTTCAAGGCGATTTTTCCGAGCGGATATTAATGCAATTTCCGACATGGAAAAGACACCATTCAAAAGGATTAAAAAGAAAATTATTATTATTTCCAATGTGTGATTACTAGTTAGTTATCGTATCAGTTTTCCTGACTTACTTTTAAATTTTAATATAAATTATTGTAAAAATATCGTAAAGGGCAATGCTTATAATTGCTCGATTACACTGCTTAATCTTTCGGTAATTTCTGCGATACTCCCGATTCCGTTAACCGCATGAAATTTATTTTGTCCCTGGTAATACGCAATCAGCGGTGCTGTTTTTTCGTTGTATTCCTGGTAACGGTTTCTGATTTTTTCTTCATCCTGATCGTCTGGTCTTCCAGAAGTTTTTCCTCTTTCCAGCAGTCGTTGTACCAGAATTTCATCGTCGGCCTCTAATGCTATCGTTCCGGTGATTTCCCAGTTTTTTGTTTTCAAAAAAGCATCCAGTGCTTCTGCCTGCGCTAAAGTTCTTGGAAAACCGTCAAATAAAAATCCACGGGATTCCATGTTTTTTTCAACTTCATCCTGTAGCATTTTTATGGTCAGACTGTCCGGAACCAAATCTCCTTTATCAATATAAGTCTGCGCTTCTTTTCCTAATAGTGTTTCGTTTTTAATGTTGTAACGAAATACATCACCTGTAGAAATGTGTTTTAAGTTGTATTTATCTTTTAAAAATTCAGCTTGCGTTCCTTTTCCGGCACCTGGCTTTCCAAATAATACGATATTAATCATTGTTGTTTTTTAAATTGTTGTTTAATGGTATATAGTTATGGTTAACTTCTTTTTATTTTAACTGATAAACTTCCGGAATGTTTCTGCCCAATCCGTCATAATCCAGTCCGAAACCAACAATAAACTTGTTTGGAATTTCCAGACCTATATAATCAATCGTGATATCCTTATCATAAGCCTCCGGCTTTAAGAATAAGGTTGCAAATCTGAGCTGTTTCACATTTCTGTCCTGAAACATTTTTTGCAATTCCACAACCGTATTGCCCGTATCCACGATGTCTTCAATAATCACCACCGTTCTTCCGGTTATATCCTGATTTAATCCGATTAGCTGCTTTACTTCGTGTGTTGTTTCCATACCTTCATAAGAAGCCATTTTCACAAAACTCACTTCACACGGTTTAGGATAATGTTTCATAAAATCTGAAACAACCATAAACGCACCATTAAGCACTCCTACAAAAACAGGAGTCTCCTCACCCATATCCGCAGCAACTTTATTTGCCATTTTTGCAATTGCATCATCAATTTCCTTTGCAGAAAGAAATGGCACAAACTGTTTGTCATGAAGTTGTATTTCCATTGTAACCTTTAGAATAATTGGCAAAGATAATAATTGCAGATGGACTATTGATAATTAACAATTAAGAATTATAAAATTTTAAATTAATTTGTATTTTCGATGAAGATTCTTAGAAAAAAATGAACGAAATTTTCTATACTAAAATTGCGAACAGCACCGCACATCGTGCCAGCAGGGAACAAAACACCGCTTACCTGTTTGAAAATCCCGGTTTATTCAGCGATTTATTTTCGTTAGCCACCAATCTGAAAGACAAAAACCACCACAGAGCCTGCTGGGTCATGGAACTGGTTTTAGAACAAAAACTGGATTTTATCTTTCCGTACACCAACATTTTCTGCGAAACCATCAATAAGTTCACAAACGACAGCGCCATTCGCCCGGTATCCAAAATTGTATTGTTTTTAGTTACCCACAACCATAAAAAGCAGCCTGTTTTATCACAGGACAATCTTCAGAAAATCACCGAAACCTGCTTTGACTGGCTGATCAACGATATGAAAGTAGCCTCAAAAGCCTATGCCATCCAATCCTTATACCTCATTGGCAAAACGGAGGCATGGGTCTATCCGGAATTAAAACAGATCTTATCCCAGGATTTCCCGAACCACACACCTGCCTATAAAAGCGTAGCCAAAAGGATTTTAAAGAAAA
Source organism: Flavobacterium sp. 40-81 (assembly GCF_001898245.1). Lineage (NCBI taxonomy): Bacteria > Pseudomonadati > Bacteroidota > Flavobacteriia > Flavobacteriales > Flavobacteriaceae > Flavobacterium > Flavobacterium sp. 40-81. The sequence goes on along the minus strand of NZ_MKTM01000028.1, from coordinate 46,561 downwards.
TCTAAAAAAACAAAGGCAGCTCTTAGAGCTGCCTTTATATTCCCGATCAATTGTCCGGATTATTCTTTAATGATCTTAATTGTTTTCACTAAATCACCGGCATAAACTTTCACCAAATAATTACCTGCTGAAAGATTGCTCATATCGATTTGTGTTTCAGAAAGATTTACTTTTTGAGCCAAAACTTTTTGTCCTAAAAGGTTATAAATCTCAACGGAAGAAATCGTCTCATTATACGCTAAATTCAACGCGTTTTTAACCGGGTTCGGATAAGCTCTGAAAGCTGCTTCTGTAAAGCTGGCATTTGCTAAAGAACTGCTAACCGTTACATCATCAAGATTCAGACCTCTTGCCCAATTTGAAGTACCTTCAAAAGCAATGAAATATGTTGCCGATGGATTTGGCAATGGCAATGTTACCTGAGTCCAGGCTGTATGTTCAGTAACATAATCAGTACCTAGCTGTACCCATGATCCGCCTGCACTTGTTTTGTAATACACTCTTAATTCGTCGATATCACCAAACCAGTTAACATTTGCATAATAGAAATCCAACTGAGGGCTCGCCACTCCTGTTAAATCCAATGGAGGCGAAACCAGTTTTGTTTTATTACCGGTAGTCGTTGTTCTGAATTCAGCCATTCGCGCTCCGGTTCTTGGTGTAATAGAACTATTTCCGTTTGCAGTAACATAGGTCCAGTTTGCAGTACCCGAAATCGTTTCATTACTCCAGCAGGAAGGGATCGTTGCGTTATCAAAACCTTCCGTAAATGGAAATGCCGTTACCGAAGCACAACTTGTTGTAAATGCTTTAGGACCAACCCAGGCACTGTATGTTCCACTTCCGCAATCTCTTCTCACATAATACTCATAGGCAGTATTAGCTGTTAAGCCGCTTAAAGTAGTAGTAGTTGCCCCAACCACAGGAGGAGCTGCTGTTCCTGATCCTGCCGTAAATCCCGGTGCACCGTATTGTACCTGGAAATTTCCAGTAGCGGCTGTCCACGACAAATCAGCTGTTTGAGAAGTAATTCCTGCCACTACAGGATTCGTTGGCGCCAGACAAGCCGGTAAAGCCGTTACCTCAACATCATCAATATCAAAATAGAACATGTCTGTTGTTGAAGAATAGAAACCAACATAAATGGTTTGTCCTATATAAGGTGTTAAGTCATATTGGTATTTATAGAAAGAAGCGCCACTGGATGGTGCTACGTTAGGATCCAATACTACTGTAAAATTAGCCGGAGCTGTTCCTGTTGTAGATATTTTCACACTAATTACCTCCGGATAAAGCGGATCTCTGCTTCTTCCCCAAAAAGTCAGGAAGTCCGATACACCTGCTGTAACCGTAATAGCCGGTGTAATCAAATAATCATCGTGTGCTGTGGATCCGTATCCAATTCCGGCCGCATTCGTGCCGCTGTGTGCTGTAAGCGTTGTTGAAGAAGAGAAATTGATAATTTGCCAGGTTCCGGTATCACCACCGTTAGCAACTGTCCAACCGGCAGGAATCGTTGTTCCTGCGTCAAAATTTTGTAAGAACTGCCCATAGCTAAACAATGGAGCAAGTACTAGTCCATAAAGTAGTTTTTTAATCATAATATGTGCTTTTTTGATTAAACGTTAGCACAATTTACAATATTTATAATTACCCTACAATTAAATTGTTAAAAAACAACCCATTAATTGGATTTTGTCACAAATCAAACATTATACATATTTTTAAAACATTTCTTTCAAAAAATAGTATCCGGATCAAAAACAAAAATTATCAATTGTGTTTTATCTTTTGATAAGTATCTTTGCACAACAAACAACAACACAATGAATTATTTTTCTTCCGATTTTAAATTAGGAATTTTAGGCGGCGGACAATTAGGCAAAATGCTTTTGTCTGAAACCCGGAAATTCGATATTCAAACCTATGTATTGGACCCGAGTCCGGAAGCACCATGTCAATTTGGAGCGACCCGGTTTTTCCAGGGCGACCTGATGGACTTCGATACGGTTTACAAATTTGGCCAGTTGGTTGACCTGCTCACCATCGAAATTGAGAATGTCAATCTGGACGCTTTAGATCAATTGGAAACAGAGGGACTAAAAGTTTATCCTTCTCCAAAAACACTGCGCCTGATCCAAAATAAAGGAAGACAGAAAGATTTTTACTTCGCCAATGGTATTCCGACCTCACCACACCAGCGTTTTGTAGACAAAAATGCACTGGCAAAGGCATTGGAAAACGACGAACTGGAATTGCCTTTTGTATGGAAAAGTGCCCAATTTGGCTATGATGGCAACGGAGTAAAGATCATCCGTTCTACTATGGATGTTCTCGATTTGCCCGATACGGAATGTATTGCCGAACAAATGGTCCCTTTTAAAAATGAACTGGCAGTGATTGTCACCCGCAATCCTTCGGGAGCAATTAAAACCTATCCTGTTGTGGAAATGGAATTTCACCCGGAAGCCAACCAGGTGGAATATGTGATCTGCCCGGCGCGTATTGAGGAAGAAGTTGCCCGTAAAGCCCGGGAAATCGCTTTACAGGTTTCGGAAAAATTCAACCATGTAGGTTTACTTGCCGTAGAAATGTTCCAGACCAAAAACGACGACATATTGGTCAATGAAGTAGCGCCAAGACCGCACAATTCCGGTCACTACTCCATTGAAGCCAGCTATACTTCCCAATTTGAACAGCACATCCGCGCTATTTTGGACCTGCCATTAGGCAATACCGACAGCAAAGCAGCCGGAATTATGGTTAATTTAGTAGGCGAAGAAGGTTTTTCCGGCTCGGTAGTTTACCAGAATATTGACAAAATATTAGCGATTGACGGTGTAACTCCGCATATTTACGGAAAACGAGAAACCCGTCCGTTCCGGAAAATGGGCCACGTAACAATCGTTAATGAAGACATTGCCAAGGCCCGGAAAATTGCCGAGGAAGTAAAAAACACGATAAAAGTAATCAGTCAGCAATAGACAAAAAAACAACACACACCAATGAGTAAAGTAGCCATTATAATGGGAAGCATTTCGGATATGCCGGTAATGCAGGATGCCATCGATATTTTAAAAGAATTCGGAATTGAAACGGAAGTCGATATCGTGTCGGCACACCGCACACCGGAAAAACTTTTCGATTTCAGTACCCATGCCCATAAAAGAGGTATCGCCGTAATTATAGCCGGTGCCGGAGGTGCAGCACACTTACCGGGAATGGTTGCTTCCATGTCGCCGCTACCCGTAATTGGCGTACCGGTTAAATCCAGCAATTCTATTGATGGCTGGGACAGCGTTTTATCCATTCTGCAAATGCCGGGCGGTGTTCCGGTGGCAACCGTAGCTTTAAACGGTGCCAAAAATGCCGGGATTTTAGCCGCGCAAATTATCGGCAGTCATGATAAAAACATACAGGACAAAATTTCCAGTTATAAAGAAGGTTTAAAACAAGCCGTTCTAAAGGCATCTGAGAATCTAAACAAATAAAAAAAGCTCTTGTGGTCAGAGCTTCTTTGGGGCAAAACCGATACAAAAGTACCAGTCATTTTTTTTGTTCAGTTTTGATTTGGATTAAAAAAGGGTTATTTGCAATTGGAATATGTTTTACAAAAATAACACGTTTAAAAACAACAACAAACTATATATGAGCATTTTAACAGAAAAATTCAATACAAAACACAATACTGCGCCTTTCTCAAAAATAAAAACAGCCGATTATGCCACTGCTTTTACCGAAAGTATTGCACTTGCCCGTGAAGAGATAAACAGCATTACCAATAACCCGGAACCGGCAACGTTTGAAAATACTATTGCAGCTCTGGATTATGCCGGTGAAACACTGGACCGTTTATCGTCTGTTTTCTTTAACCTGAACTCGGCAGAAACAAGTGACGAAATGCAGAAAATTGCACAGGAAGTATCGCCGCTTTTAACAGCTTTCAGCAATGACATTACGTTAAATATCGCTTTATTCGATAGAGTAAAAGCCGTTTACACACAAATTGACAGCCTGAATCTTACCACAGAACAACATACGCTTTTAACCAAAAAATATAAAGGATTTTCCAGAAACGGTGCTTTATTGGCAGAAGACAAAAAAACACGTTTACGGGAAATCGATGCCGAATTAGCCAAGCTATCGCTTACATTCGGTGAAAACGTACTGGCAGAAACCAACAATTACGAGCTGCACATTACCAGCGAAAGTGATTTAAAAGGTTTACCGGAAGGAACGATAGAAGCGGCACATGCCCTTGCAAAAAGCCACGACAAAGAAGGCTGGATCTTTACATTAGACCATCCGAGTTACCTGCCGTTTGTAACCTATGCCGACAACCGGGAACTGCGCAGACAAATTGCAATCGCTTTTGGAAGCAAAGGTTTCCAGAACAATCCGTATGACAATCAGGAAATCGTGATCCGTATTGCCAATCTAAGACACGAAAGAGCCAATTTACTGGGTTATGAAACACATGCCCATTTTGTTCTGGAAGAAAGAATGGCTCAAAATCCGGCAAAAGTAAAAACGTTCCTGACCGACTTACTGACAAAAGCAAAACCGGCTGCCGAAAAAGAATTTGCGCAGTTAACCAATTTTGCCAAACAACTGGATGCCATTGACCACCTGGAAAAATGGGACAGTGCTTATTATGCTGAAAAATTAAAACAGGAGCTTTTCAATCTGGATGACGAAAAATTAAAACCGTATTTCCAATTGGAAAACGTCCTGAACGGTGCTTTTGAAGTGGCCGGAAAATTATTTGGCATCACTTTTAAAGAAGTATCCGATATTGACAAATACCATGAAGAAGTACAGACATTTGAGGTAACCGATTTTGAAGGAAATTTAGTAGCGGTATTTTATGCCGATTTCTTCCCGAGAAAAGGAAAACGCAACGGAGCATGGATGACTTCCTTCAAACCGCAATACATACAAAACGGAAAAAATGAACGGCCGCATGTGTCCATCGTTTGTAATTTTACAAAACCAACCGGAACCAAGCCATCATTGCTGACATTTAACGAAGTGACAACTTTATTCCATGAATTCGGGCATGCCCTACACGGAATGTTAGCCAACACTACCTACCCGAGTCTTTCCGGAACCAGTGTTTTCTGGGATTTTGTGGAATTACCAAGTCAGGTAATGGAAAACTGGTGTTACGAACCGGAAGCTTTGGCTTTATTTGCCAGACATTACCAGACCGGCGCTATTATCCCGATGGAATATGTTGAAAAAATAAAGGAAAGTGCCAGCTTTCTGGAAGGAATGGCAACCCTGCGTCAGCTAAGCTTCGGTTTATTAGACATGGGATGGCACGGTCAGGACCCATCGGCTGTTACGAACATCAAAGCTTTTGAGAACGAACAGTTTGCTTCCACAAAGTTATATCCGGACGTAGCCGAAAATGTCATGAGTACTGCCTTTTCGCACATCTTCCAGGGCGGATATTCTTCCGGGTATTACAGCTACAAATGGGCTGAAGTACTGGATGCCGATGCATTTGCTTATTTCCAGGAACAGGGAATTTTCAACCGTGAAGTTGCCCAAAAATTCAAAGACAATATCCTGTCGCAAGGCGGAACGGACCATCCGATGACATTGTATAAAAATTTCAGAGGACAGGAACCAAAACCGGAAGCCCTGTTAAAAAGAGCCGGATTACTATAATTTACAATAACCCGATATGATTTCGGGTTATTTTTTTAAACAAACTTTCAATTATTTTTGAAAGTTTAGAAATTTAGTTATACATTTGTCTCATGGAATTCAACGAAGCAAAAAATAAATTTGTACAAACATGGGGCGCCTTAGGCTCTCAGTGGGGCATTAACAAAACAATGGCCCAGATTCATGCTTTGCTGATGGTTGCTTCCGAACCGCTTTCTATGGAAGACATTATGGAAGAATTAATGATTTCCAGAGGTAATGCCAGTATGAACCTGAGAGGGCTGATTGATTGGGGAATTGTATACAAAGAATACAAAGCCGGCGAGCGTAAAGAGTTTTTCACTGCCGAAAAAGATCTGGACGAACTGGCAGTAAAAATTTCACAGGAAAGAAGTAAAAGAGAACTGAAGCCTGCGTTAAAAATTTTAAAAGAGGTTTCCTCTATAGAAGATACCCAGTCTGCCGAAGCCAGACACTTTGTGGAACAGACAACCAAGCTGCATGACTTTGTTTTAAAAGCCGATAATGTACTGGACAAAATCACCGAATACAAAGACAACTGGTTAACCAAGCTGGTTCTCAAAATCATGAAGTAAAAAAATTTAAATAAAAGTTTCATTTTTTTCTGAAAGTTTAATAAATACAATAAATTATGAACTTCTTAACTGCACAATGGAAAAACCTGATTATGGCTAATTACACCATCAATCCGGATGTATTACAACAGTATCTGCCCGCCGGAACCGAACTGGATTCCTGGAACAACAAACACTATATCAGCCTAATCGGCTTTCAGTTCAGAAATACCAGGGTTTTAGGGATCCGGGTACCGTATCATGTTCATTTTGACGAGATCAACCTGCGCTTCTATGTAAAGCGCTTTGAAAACGGGCAATGGAAACGGGGTGTGGTTTTTATCAAGGAAATTGTTCCTAAAAAGGCCATAACACTAATCGCCAATTCGCTTTATAAAGAGCATTACAGTACTGCTCCGATTAAACACACTAACAAACTTGACGCCGAAATCCGTACGGTTTCCTACGAATGGCAAAACAAATCCAAATGGAATACTATAGCGGTAAACGCTTATGATTTTCGCAGTGAAATTGATCCGGATACTGAAATCGATTTTATTACCGAACATTATTTTGGCTATACCCGATACACCAAAGAAGTAACGTTCGAATATGAGGTGACGCATCCCAGATGGCATTATTACCCGGTAAAAAACTACCGCATTAATGTTGATTTCGAGAGCAATTACGGTACTGCTTTCAAAGCACTGACAAACCAGCAACCGGAATCCGTATTCTTTGTTGAAGGTTCTGATATAACTGTAAAAAACAAAAAGAAGCTGAACCATGAACTACAACATTCCCGCCTACCTGTTCTTTCTGGCGATCATGATCTTCATCATCGTCAGGATTGGTAAAATCTGCTATCAGAACGGAAACATTTTTGTGGCAACCCTTTTACCCAACCACAAGGAATTATGCCAGCAGATCAATAAAGTACTGTTAACCGGTTATTACCTCATCAACATTGGTTACTGCGCGATGACACTGCTCAACTGGGAGAAAATAACCTCCCTGGAAATGCTCTTTGAAAGTGTTGCCCTGAAAACATCCGCTATCATTTTCACCTTAGCGGCTTTACACTATATCAACATTTTTGCAATCAAAAATTACGTTCAAGCATTAATTCAATAACATCAAACATTTACAATTATGGAAACTACCAAAACAATTATCGGTTATGCCATTTATTTACCCATAGCACTATTTCTGACCTATTATGTTTCTAAAACATTATTTAAAAACGGAAAGATTTACATGCTGGACATTTTTAAAGGACGGGAAGAAATTGCCGAAGCCACAAACAAATTATTCGAAACCGGATTCTATCTTTTAAACATTGGCTTTGCCCTTATGATACTGGAGATGAATGTCTATGACAATACCTATCAAACCCTGATCGAGTTGTTGAGCTATAAAATAGGTGGTTTTGCCATTTATCTCGGCATCATGTTATTCATCAATTTATATTTCTTTTTCAGAGGTAAAAGAAAAGCAAGAGAGGCACAACAGCAGGAAAAAATAATCTTTAAAGCATAAATCATGAACTTTCAGATACCAGACGGCTTATGGATAGCTGCCGGAACAGGCCAGATTTTTACCGCTATGATATATCCGTATATCCGGCATCAGGTTTTTGACTGGTACAACGATGTTAAGCAACTCAAACCACTTAACCAGGAAATTGCCAAAACATACGGCAGGTATATACAGGGACTGAATTTTTCCTTTGGCATCATTACCATCTTTCTCCGGGAAGACCTGCAGCAAGACACCCGGTTGGCTTTTGCTGTTACAGCCTTAATAGCGGCTTACTGGGTGGGTAAAGTAGCGACACAAATTGCCTATTATCCTATGTATGAAATCCCTCAAAAAATCCATTTTAAAATCGGAAGTTATTTTATGAACGCCCTTTTTCTGCTGTTCGCTTCCGTATTTACCGGCTTACTTGTTTTAAAGTTAAGCACCTTATTATCATAACCGTTTGTTGCGGTGTTTCACAGCAACAAACGGATGCCGGAAAGAAACCATCCGGGAATCAAATCCTTATCCTTAATTAAAAACAAAAACCACGAATAAACATCGTGGTTTTAAGATATGTAGCTGTATGACAGCTGTTGTTAACTGGAAATCAATTAACGCAAGGGTGCTTTTTGGTAAAAAACGTAATCATTCTTTTCGGTCTTATATTTTAACAGTTCCGGCATCTGCGTAGACAGCTCTCCTGTTAAATCATAATGATCCAATACATTCTGATAATCTGTAACAGCGATAACGGCATAACTCAGCACGCTGTTTGGAAACATCCAGTACACGCCGTCTGAACCCTGCATAACGCTTCCGTTCAGCAAAAGAACGCCTACCATTCCCTGAGCAATTGTGATTTCTTTCGACTGCTGGTTAACAAGCTGTGTGGAAAGTTCTCTTTTAACAGTGGTTAACTGCGTTGTTTCATACTTAATTTCGGTAGCAAAGGACACTTTAGCGTAGTACTCGGCTTCAACACTGGCATTATACTGCTGGCTAAGCATGGTACTGGTAATGTTCTCATAACTGTCGGAAGTATTTGATGTCGATTCCGTATATTCTTTAAGAACGGTTCCCTGTGGTGTAAAACCGATAATAAAACGGCCTCTCTTTTCAATCAGTGTTGAAGGCTTATAATCTTCAACATACGTTATTCTCAATTTATCAACTCTGGAACCGGATTTACCGCCAATGGCAACTACACGTATTCCTTTAAGAACGGTTTCTCCGCCTCCACCGCCGCCGCCGCCGATGGTTCTTCCTTTGTTTGTTGTCAGCATTAATTTATCGATACGTGCTCCGGAACGGATGGTTATTTCTGAGATATATTCATCAGAACTTAAAATTAATGTTCCAGCATCTCCGCCACCGCCACCGCCGTGTTTTTTTCCGTTTATTGTAATTGAATCTACCTCTTTCCCGGCATATATTCCAATTGACTGAATATAATCTGCCGCAAATTCCGAACCGCCATCGCCGCCAAAGGCTTTGATAACCATTCCTTCCGATACTGATACTAATTCTACTTCCATAATGTTTCGATTTGGTTTTTTTACTTACTCATAGGCTTTTCAGTTTCCGCCCCGTTTTGTTGAAGTGCATACCGGCTCACTTTATTCGTTTTTATTGTCTTCCAAACTTATCAAGATAAAAATGGCTGCAACAGCGCATTAATACGCTAAAAACAAAACAAGTAAAACCTACAAAAAGTAAGAATATTCCCTAATTAAGCAAAAGCCAAAACGAGAATCCACCAGAAAACAGGGATGCTCTCTACCCAAAAAGAAGTATAATAGTCCAAACGCTTCGGACTTGAAAAAACGGTAAAAAGGGCAATTACCGCTATCAGTATCAGGTTAATCCAAAGCTGGATAATCTGAAAATCGCTTTTAAAAAACTCGAGACAGTAAAACGGAATCAGTAAAAACAGATTCAGCATTTTTGTTTTATAAACACCCAGGCGCTGCGGAACCGTTTTTAAAGAAAGGTCGTCATTTTTTAAGTCGATTATCTCAAAAATCATAATCAGGATAATGACCAGTAAAAACCGCTGGAAGAATTTTAGAAACACATCTTGGGAAAGCGGCAGATCGGCATTAAAAATGGGCAGAAACAGTGTAATTCCGGCCCAGCAAAAGGCAACAATATAGATCTTAACTCCGGCCCAGTTTCTTGCATTTCCAAGTTTCGGAAAGAAAGGCAGTGTGTACAGCAATGTTAGCAACAGGAACCCAAAAGCCAGTAGCTGCGTTTGCCTTTTCAGCAAAAAGAAATAATAAATTGTGCCGGCAAAAGCCAGAACGCTAAGCAGTACTATTGCTTTGAGCTGCCTGCTCATTGTCAGCTTTTTAGAACGCGCCAACGCATCGTATTTCACAAAATTATAGCCCACAATGGTTCCCAGAAAAGCGAACATTGCCATTGGATTATCATACGGAATATGAAAAAAATGAAAGGTCATTTGTACCAGTGCAAAAACAGCAAAGGCAACATGAATGCTTCCGTTTATATAAAAATCAAGTAATTTCTTGAGTAGTTGCATACTTACAAAAATAATCAATATGTTAACAACTATTGTATTTGGTTGAAAATTCGGTAAAAAATGGCGTTAAAAAAGAACTTTATTAAGAGATTAATAGCTATTTTTGTTCGCTTAAATACACAACTTAATTACCGTTTGACATATTTGTATTTCAGATACTTCAAACGCCTATAAACAGTACATAAGAACTGATGAGAACAGATGCATTTGCTTTAAGACATTTAGGTCCAAGAGAGAGCGACCTTCAACACATGTTCAAGACCATTGGTGTTAAGGACATGGACCAACTACTTTATGAAACTTTCCCCGACGGAATCCGTTTAAAAAATGATTTACAATTAGACCCGGCATTAACCGAATACGAATACCTGACACACATCCAGCAATTGGGTGCTAAAAACAAAGTATTCAAATCGTATATCGGTTTAGGCTATCATCCGGCTATCGTTCCTCCGGTTATCCAGAGAAACATTTTCGAAAACCCGGGATGGTACACCGCTTATACACCGTATCAGGCAGAAATTGCACAGGGTCGTTTAGAAGCTTTATTGAATTTCCAGACTACTGTAATTGAATTGACAGGAATGGAAATTGCAAATGCCTCTCTTCTTGATGAAGGAACAGCGGCAGCAGAAGCAATGGCTTTGTTGTTTGATGTAAGAACAAGAGATCAAAAGAAAAATAATGCCAATAAATTCTTCGTTTCAGAAGAAATTTTACCGCAAACCTTATCGGTTTTAGAAACACGTTCAACGCCAATCGGTATTGAATTAGTTGTTGGTAATCACGAAACATTTGATTTCGCTGAAGATTTCTTCGGAGCGATATTACAATATCCGGGTAAATACGGACAGGTTTATGATTATGCCGGTTTTATTAACACAGCCAAATCCAAAGAAATTAAAGTAGCGGTTGCTGCTGATATTTTAAGTTTGGTAAAACTGACTTCTCCGGGAGAATTAGGTGCTGATGTGGTAGTGGGTACTTCACAACGTTTTGGTATCCCGATGGGTTACGGAGGACCTCACGCAGCTTTCTTCGCAACTAAAGAAGAATACAAGCGTAGTATGCCGGGACGTATTATCGGTGTTTCGCAGGACGTTAACGGAAACCGTGCGCTTCGTATGGCTTTACAGACACGTGAGCAACACATTAAACGTGAAAAAGCCACTTCAAATATTTGTACCGCTCAGGTATTATTAGCTGTAATGGCCGGAATGTACGCCGTATATCACGGACCAAAAGGATTACAATATATTGCTGAAAAAGTTCATGCAGCAGCAGCTACAACTGCCAATGCATTAACAAAATTAGGCATCAGCCAGGTAAACTCTGCTTTCTTTGACACTATCGCTGTTAAAGCCGATGCTGCCAAAGTGAAAGCAATCGCTGAGAAAAACGATGTTAACTTCTTCTATGCCGATGCCGATACTATTTCGATCTCTTTTAACGAAACCACTTCTTTAAACGACATCAATCTGGTAATCGCTATTTTTGCTGAAGCAGCCGGAAAAGAAACCATCACGGTAACAACATTAGACAACACTGTGCATTTCCCTGAGAAATTAATCAGAACGTCTTCTTTCTTACAACATGACGTATTTAACAGCCATCATTCTGAAACGGCTTTAATGCGTTATATCAAAAAATTAGAGCGTAAAGACTTAGCGTTAAATCATTCCATGATTTCTTTAGGTTCTTGTACAATGAAATTAAATGCTGCTGCAGAAATGTTACCCTTAAGTATGGCTAACTGGAACAGCATCCACCCTTTTGCTCCGGCATATCAGGCGGAAGGCTATTTAACCATGCTTAAAAAACTGGAACAACAATTAAACGTGGTAACCGGTTTTGCCGGAACATCATTACAACCTAACTCTGGTGCGCAGGGAGAATATGCCGGTTTAATGGCAATCCGTGCTTACCACATTTCAAGAGGTGAAGGACACCGTAATGTTTGTTTAATCCCGGCTTCTGCACACGGTACCAATCCGGCTTCTGCTGCTATGGCAGGAATGGACATTATTGTAACCAAAACCACTCCGGAAGGAAATATCGATGTAGAAGATTTAAGAGCAAAAGCCATTCAGCATAAAGACAATTTATCCTGTTTAATGGTAACGTATCCGTCTACACACGGTGTTTACGAAAGTTCTATCATTGAAATTACAAAACTGATCCACGAAAACGGAGGTCAGGTATATATGGATGGTGCAAATATGAATGCACAGGTTGGATTAACCAATCCGGCTACTATTGGTGCAGACGTTTGTCACCTTAACTTACACAAAACATTCGCGATTCCTCACGGAGGTGGTGGACCAGGTGTTGGCCCAATTTGTGTTGCCGAACATTTAGTTCCGTTCTTACCTACAAACCCTGTAGTTGCTACAGGTGGTAACCAGGCTATCACCGCTATTTCAGCAGCTCCTTTCGGTTCTGCTTTGGTTTGCCTGATCTCTTACGGTTATATCACGATGTTAGGTGCAGAAGGGCTGAAACAGGCTACTCAGTTTGCTATCCTGAACGCTAACTATATGAAAGCACGTCTGGAAGAGCATTACCCTATTTTATACACCGGAGAATGTGGTCGTGCTGCTCACGAAATGATCGTGGACTGCCGTTCTTTCAAACAAAACGGAATTGAAGTTACCGATATTGCAAAACGTTTAATGGATTATGGTTTCCATGCACCAACAGTTTCTTTCCCGGTAGCCGGTACTTTGATGATCGAACCGACAGAAAGTGAAGATTTAGGAGAATTGGATCGTTTCTGTGAAGCGATGATTTCCATCAGAAAAGAAATCGAAGCAGCCACAGCAGACGATACAAACAATGTATTGAAAAATGCACCGCACACGCTGGCAATGCTAACTACTGATCGTTGGGAATTCCCTTATTCAAGAGAGAAAGCAGCTTATCCGTTAGAATATATTGCTGAAAATAAATTCTGGCCATCTGTTCGTCGTGTTGACGATGCTTACGGAGACAGAAATCTAGTTTGTTCCTGCGCGCCAATTGAGGCTTACATGGAACACTAAGAATAAATACAAATGAAAAGAGCCGCTGATAAAGCGGCTTTTTTTATACTGCCAAATCATTTTCAGAAACCGTAAGCTATACTCATTATAGCACAAAAAGACCGTCAATTAATTTTAATTCCTGTAATGATTCAATAACTTTACAAGATGAATGATATTAATAACAGAGAAGATCTACTGCTGTTAATGCGGAAGTTTTACAACAAACTCTTAACAGACGACAGCATCAGCTATATATTCACGGAAGTTGCCAAAATAGACCTGGAAGCACACCTGCCCCATTTGGCCGATTTTTGGGAACAAACCCTTTTACATACCGGAAGCTATAAAAAAAATGTATTACAGCTCCATCTGGATCTGGATGCAAAAGAATCGCTCACCACTGAACATTTTAACACCTGGCTGCAGTATTTCGATCAAACCGTCACCGAAAACTTTACAGGAGAAAACGCAGAACTTATAAAAACCCGTGCCCTTTCTATTGCTACGATAATGCAGATAAAGATTTCTCAAAAAAATAACAATTAATTTCACTTTCGATAATTTTACACTCTTTTCTACCGTTATTCCGTAATAATTATTTTAAACAAAATTTTTAATTATCAGGGAGTATTTAAAATCAATAACTTAGTATAAAGTTTCCTCATATGAATAGTAAAATAATAGGTTCCGGAAGTTATATCCCAGATATCACGGTAACCAATCTGGATTTCGCAAAGCATCAGTTTCTAAACGATGACGGCTCCCCTTTTCCATATCCAAATGACGTAGTTGCTCAAAAATTCCTGGAAATAACCGGTATAGAAGAACGCCGGTATGTTGAAAGTAATCTCTTAACTTCGGACATTGCCTATTTTGCTGCACAAAAAGCAATTGAAGATGCCGGTATCGATCCCGAAACCTTAGACTACATCATCTTTGCCCACAATTTTGGAAATGTAAAACAAGGCGCTATTCAAACAGATATACTGCCCAGCTTATCCTCCAGAGTAAAGCACAGCTTAAAGATTAAAAATCCCAAATGTGTTGCCTATGATATCCTTTTCGGATGTCCGGGCTGGATTGAGGGAGTTATTCAGGCAAATGCCTATATAAAAGCCGGTATGGCAAAAAGATGCCTGGTTATCGGAGCCGAAACATTATCCCGTGTGGTGGACATACACGACAGGGACAGTATGATTTATTCCGATGGCGCCGGTGCTACTGTTATCGAGGCTACAGAAGAAGAAGTTGGTGTTTTAGGACACGAAACCGCTTCCTTTACCTATGATGAAGCTTATTTCCTGTATTTCGGAAATTCTTTTAACAAAACACACGATCCGGATGTACGCTATATTAAAATGTACGGCCGTAAAATATATGAGTTTGCCTTAAGTCAGGTACCGAAAGCAATGAAAGAATGCCTGGACAAAAGCGGCATTCCGATATCGGAGGTCAAAAAAGTACTGATCCACCAGGCAAATGAAAAAATGGATGAGGCGATCATACAGCGGTTTTTCCGCCTGTACAAGGAACCGACACCCAAAGACATTATGCCGATGAGCATCCACAAATTAGGAAACTCCAGCGTTGCGACGGTTCCAACCCTGTACGACTTACTCGTAAAAGGAAAAATTGAAAATCAGGAACTTCATAAAGGAGATGTTATTATCTTTGCATCCGTAGGCGCAGGAATGAACATAAACGCCTTCGTTTATCGATTATAACTATGTACGAAAAAACATTTCCGAACAAAAGATTTAAACACACTTTAGAATTCCTTCAAAAACATATTTCTACTTCCGAGTCGATATTAGACCTGGGAGTAGAAAATCCGTTTTCAAAGATCATGAAAGAAAACGGTTATAGCGTATCCAATACCACAGGGGAAGACCTGGACATCGATCAGTCTTCTTTACATCAAAATGAATACACCGTTACCACGGCTTTTGAAATTTTCGAGCACTTACTGAATCCGTATACAATACTGGAAAACATCCAATCCGATAAACTGGTACTTTCCATTCCGTTACGCCTTTGGTTTTCGCCTGCTTATCGCAGCAAAACAGATATGTGGGACAGACATTACCATGAATTTGAAGACTGGCAGCTGGACTGGCTTTTAGAAAAAACAGGCTGGAAAGTACTGGACCGTCAAAAATTCACCAATCCGGTAAAACAAATCGGAATCCGCCCTATACTACGCCGTTTCACGCCGAGATACTACATTGTTTACGCTGAAAAAGTAAAATAATGAGGTATTATATCATTATACCGGCACATAATGAAGCAGCCTATATCGCTTTAACCTTACAATCGTTAGCCGGGCAGTCAGTACTACCCGAAAAAGTGGTGGTGGTGAATGACAATTCTACCGATGATACCGGAGCAATTGTAAACGATTTTTCCCGGAAATATCCCTGGATTTCTGTGATTGAAAAAAAATCGGATGCGATTCATTTACCCGGAAGCAAAGTCATCCAGGCATTTCAAAAAGGACTGGAAGTTATTGATGACAATTATGACATTCTTGTAAAACTGGACGCCGATTTAATTTTGCCCGATAATTATTTTGAAACCATAATCGCTGCTTTCCAAAAAGACGAACGTGTTGGTATGGCCGGCGGATTTGCCTATATTGAAAAAAACGGCGACTGGATATTGGAAAACCTGACCGATAAAGACCACATCCGCGGGGCTTTTAAAGCCTACCGAAAAGCGTGTTTTCATCAGATAGGCGGTTTAAAACCTGCTATGGGATGGGACACCGTTGACGAATTGCTGTGCAAATTCTACAACTGGAAAGTTGTTACGGACAGTACTTTAAAGGTTAAGCATTTAAAACCTACAGGAGCCAACTATAACAAAACAGCCCGCTACAAACAGGGAGAAGCTTTTTACAGTCTTCGTTATGGTTTTTTCATTACTGCCATTGCTTCCTTAAAGCTGGCTTTATTAAAAAAGAAACCGCTTTTATTCGTGGATTATATCGTTGGTTTTTTCAAGGCATGGCGTCATAAAAAGGCTTATCTGGTTACTCCGGAACAAGGCCGTTTTATCCGGAAATACCGCCTGCAGAAAATGAAATCGAAGTTGCTGTAAGCCAAAAAACTCCCTATTCATACCCCATAACTCGTAACTTATTGGTATTTTAGCCAAGATTTATTAAACATTATGATTCGATATCTATCTCAAATAGGAAAATACTTTCTGATGTTGAAGGAAGTCTTCAACAAACCGACAAAATGGTCGGCGATGAAGCAGCTGATTTTTAAAGAAATAGATGATTTGATTATCGGTTCTCTTGGAATTGTTGCTTTTATCTCATTCTTTGTTGGAGGTGTTGTCGCCATACAAACGGCTTTAAATTTAACCAATCCGTTAATTCCGAAATACCTTATTGGTTTTGCTACAAGACAATCTGTGATTCTTGAATTTGCCCCTACTTTTATCTCCATCATTATGGCCGGTAAAATGGGTTCTTTTATCACTTCCAGTATTGGAACAATGCGGGTTACCGAACAGATTGATGCGTTGGAAGTAATGGGTGTAAACTCCCTGAACTACCTTGTTTTTCCAAAAGTAATTGCTTTACTCCTGTATCCGTTCGTTATCGGACTGAGTATGTTTTTAGGAATATTAGGCGGCTGGATTGCCGGTGTTTACGGTGGTTTTGCTTCCAGTGACGAGTTTATGACCGGGTTACAGGTAGAATTTAACCCGTTTCACGTTACCTACGCCTTTATCAAGACGGTTGTTTTCGCTCTTTTACTGGCAACGATCCCTTCCTTCCATGGCTATTACATGAAAGGCGGTGCTCTTGAAGTAGGTAAAGCCAGTACAACTTCATTCGTCTGGACGAGTGTGGCTATTATTCTGGCCAATTATATTTTAACACAATTACTTTTAACCAATTAGAAATGATAGAAGTAAAAGATATAGAAAAATCATTTGGTGAATCCAAAGTACTAAAAGGCATTTCTGCCATTTTTGAAACCGGAAAAACCAATCTTATCATTGGACAGAGTGGTTCCGGAAAAACGGTACTTTTAAAAAGTTTACTGGGAATTCACACGCCCGACAAAGGAACCATTTCCTTTGACGGCAGAATTTATTCCGATCTTACCAATGATGAAAAGCGTGATTTGCGTACAGAAATCGGAATGGTATTCCAGGGCAGTGCGCTTTTTGATTCGATGACGGTAGAAGAGAATGTTGGTTTCCCTTTAAAAATGTTTACCAACAAAAGTCCGAGAGAAATCCAGGAACGCGTTGATTTTGTTATTGAGCGTGTCAAACTGATTGATGCCCATAAGAAAAAACCATCCGAAATTTCCGGAGGTATGCAGAAACGTGTGGCTATTGCCCGTGCAATAGTAAACAATCCGAAATACCTGTTTTGCGATGAGCCCAACTCCGGATTGGATCCTAAAACCTCTATTGTAATTGACAACCTAATTAAGGAAATTACGGAAGAATACAATATTACAACGGTGATCAACACCCACGATATGAACTCCGTTATGGAAATTGGCGAAAAGATCATTTTCCTGAAAGAAGGTGTCTTAGCCTGGGAAGGAACCAAAAAAGAAATTTTCAAAACCGACAATGAAGCCATTGTTGATTTCGTATACTCTTCGAACCTGTTTAAAAAGGTACGAAAAGCACAAAACAGAGAATCATAAAAAAAGAGCCATACGGCTCTTTTTATTTTTTATCCAACAGGACACTAATTTTCTTGATCTCCTGCTCTTTCTCTTTAGGAAAGATCAACAGCGTATCGTCTTTATCCACAATAATAAAGTCACTCAGCCCATTAATTACAACCAGTTTCTTTCCTTCGGTACGAATAATATTATTAGATGCATTCTCCAAGATCATAGTCGCATTTACAACCGCATTAAACTGTTCGTCTTTCGGTAGTTTTTCATGTAATGAACCCCAGGTACCCAAATCGTTCCAATCGAACGTTGCCGGCAATACATATACATTTTTTGCTTTTTCCAATACCGCATAATCAATCGAGATATTTTCGGCATCAGCATAGTGCTCATTGATAAACTCCTGTTCACGGGGAGTATTATAATAGGCTTTTCCTTTTTCAAACAAACTTACCATTTCCGGTAAAAAGGTATCAAAAGCTTCTATAATGGACTGTACGCTCCAGATAAAGATTCCGGCATTCCATAAAAAGTTTCGGCTTTGAATAAAGCTTTTTGCAGTGGTATAGTTTGGTTTTTCTCTAAACTGAACGACTTTTTTTATCGGATTATTATCCAGTTTATTAAACTCGATATAACCGTAACCGGTATTCGGAAAAGTCGGCAAAATCCCTAAAGTCATCAACACATTGTCTTTTTTACAACATTCAAACGACCGCTCCAGGTTTGCTATAAATTGTTCTTCATCCTCTATCCAGTGATCGCTTGGCGCAACCACCATTAAGGCGTCCGGATTTTGCTTTTGAATTTTTAAAGAAGCAAACAGTATACAAGGTGCCGTATTTCGCATTACAGGCTCTAAAATCACCTGATCCTGCTTTACCTGAGGCAATTGTTCCAGCACCAGCTGGTTGTAACGCTCATTGGTTAAAATCAGAATATTTTCTGCGGGAATTATCCTGGAAAGTCTGCTAAAGGTCTTTTGAATTAATGTTTCCCCTGTTCCTAACATGTCGTGAAACTGCTTTGGGAAATCGACAGTACTGACTGGCCAGAATCGGGATCCGACTCCACCGGCCATTAATATTGCGTAATAATTTTTATTCATTGTAAAGCACCACTTTGCACGTGGCTTTTATTTATTTTCTGTTCGTTTAGTTCGGCAATAATTCTACTTCTGCATTGGGGTTAAAAAGATATACTCTTCCCGAACTCACTTCCATACATTCAAAACGTTTGATTCGCTGTGCTCCTTTTTTAAAGATTCTGCCATTATGGATACGAAAAACACTTCCATACGGAATCTCAAAGATATAATTTTTATCGTTTGCGGGGTCAAATTGTTTTAAGGCTAATGCTAAAGTTGCATCGGTATCGCTGCTCGCTTTCGGATTCCGGAAATGTCTTGCCAGTAACGGCAGCAATTGTCCCGGGAAAATCTCCGGACGCAAATAGGGAACCATTAAACGCTGAAAAGTAAGCTTCCATTCATCGCCATGCGGTTTTATATTTCTGCCAAATTTTTCAAAAGCAACCAAATGGGCAATCTCATGAATCAATGTCATCAAAAACCGGTATTTATTCAAACTGGCATTTACGGTAATCTGATGGTAACCGTCGGGATGTTTTCGGTAATCGCCATGACGGGTTACCCTTTCATTCACAATTTTCAGATGGACACGATTTGCCTTAATAAGCTCAAAGATATTGTCCAAAGCATGTTCCGGTATGTAGGGAGCTAATTTCTCTTTCATCTTCTTTCCTGGCTTTTACCTTTCTTCTCGTTGTATTATGGTGTTGTAGAAGAAACCTGCAACACTTTTCCGTTGTAATATTTATTCCCGGTAAGGGCAAAATTACAGATATAATCCGCCATTTCCGTTGCCGAAACCGGGGCTTCATAACCCGGGAATGCTTCCTGCAGCATTTCGGTTTGTACCGCACCCAATGCCAGAACATTAAACGAAATACCGTTTTCCTTATATTCTTCTGCCAGTAATTCCGATAACGTAATCACCGCTCCTTTACTGGAACTGTAAGCCGCCAATCCGGCAAATTTCATACTTCCCTGAATCCCTCCCATACTGCTTATGGTGACCACATGGCTTCCTTTTTGCAAATAGGGCAAACAAATTCTGGTCAGGTTAGCAACACCAAAAACATTTACTTTATAGATATTTTCAAATTCCTGAGCTTCAATTTCAGCAAACGGTTTTAACAATAAAGAACCGGCATTATGAATGATAATGTCTACTTTTTTCCAGGAGGTCACGATAAACTGTTTCACCTCTTCCAGTTCTGTTTCTACTGATAAATCAACGCTTAAACACGTAACCTTTTCATTTTCCAATAGCGCCTGCGGTTGTTTTCTTGAAATAGCTAAAACATTGTGTCCGGCTTTGGCAAACTGCAAGGCTAATTCATATCCTATACCTCTGCTGGTTCCTGTTATTATAATATTTTTCATTTTTTATGGTAATCAAAAGGATGCTGCAACACCTCCTTTTTTGCATTAATTTAATTTGATTTCTTTTTCTTTAGAGTTGGTCATGCCTTCTACAGCCGGAATAATTTCCTGTGCATAGGCAGCCATGTGTGCCGTATCCATCAGCTTGAACTCATCAAAAACATGGTGGTAATATTCGAAGTTTTCAAAATCGAATGTTGATACTGTTTGTGCCGGCACATGGAATTCCACAAAGAACGGGTAATTATCCGATGCCATAAACAGGCGGTACTGCAATTCAACCGGTAAAAAACCTACTGTATTCTTTCCGGTATATTCATTTATTTTTTTAGCCATATTCGATTTTCCAAATCCGGTTATATACGAAGCAAAATCTCTTTTCATCGGTACACCAAGCATTTCAAAATTCAGCATGGAATACAGGTTAAAGTTTTGTGCTTTCAGTTTCTTCGCTAAATGATACGATCCCAGCAATCCTTTCTCTTCTGCCGAGAAAAAAACAATCAGCAGGCTTCTTTTGTTGGTTTTATTTTTGGCAAAGTATTTAGCGACTTCGGAAGCTACCGTTGTTCCGGAGGCATTATCATTTGCCCCGTTTGCAATATTATCGCCATTGATCGCTTTTTGCGCCAATCCGATATGATCGTAATGCGCCCCGATAATCACATATTCCTTTTTTAGTTTCGGATCATTCCCTTCAATCACCCCTACAATGTTATAGGCCGGTTTGTCGAAGTTTCCAAGAGTATCTCTATAGGTTTTAAAATAGGGCTTAATATTATTATCCTTAAGCATCTTTTCTAAAAACTGCGCCGCTTTTTCGATTCCTTCACTTCCGCTATCACGTCCCTGTAGTTCATCTGAAGCCAGGTATTCCAAAGTACCGGAAACCGATTTCTGTTGTACCTGATAAGCCGTTTTAACAGCCGTAACCGATTTATCATCCGCTTTTTTAGTATTGGATGTTGAACATCCTAAAAACAAAAAGGGCAAAAAGTAGAGTATTTTTCTCATTGAAAATGTTTTTTACACTTTTGCTAAAATAAGAAAAATCCCGTCTTGAAATTCAGGACGGGATTTTATTTATTGTGATAATTTCCGGAATCAGGCAAGCATTGTCACCGGATTTTCCAAATATTGTCTTAGTGTTTGTAAAAACTGTGCTCCGGTAGCTCCGTCAACAGTTCTGTGATCGCAGGCTAACGTTACTTTCATTGTATTCCCGACAACGATCTGTCCGTTGCGAACTACTGGTTTTTCAACAATAGCTCCTACCGAAAGAATAGCGGAGTTCGGCTGGTTGATGATTGATGTAAATTCAGTAATACCGAACATTCCCAGGTTAGAAACGGTAAATGTACTCCCTTCCATTTCTGCAGGTTGTAATTTTTTGTTTCTTGCTCTTCCGGCAACATCTTTTACATTAGCCCCGATTTGAGACAACGTCAGCTGGTCTGCAAAACGCAATACCGGTACTACCAATCCGTCTTCAACAGCAACTGCTACTCCGATGTTCACATGGTGGTTGATAACGGTTACATCATCTTTCCATTGTGAATTTACCTGCGGATGTTTTTTCAATGCCATGGCACAGGCTTTGATAACCATATCGTTGAACGAAACTTTCGTTTCCGGCAATCCGTTGATCATTTCACGGGAAGCGATGGCATTATCCATAGCCACTTCAATGGTCAAATAATAGTGCGGTGCTGTAAACTTTGATTCGGCCAGTCTGCGGGCAATTGTTTTACGCATTTGTGAGTTTTTCACTTCTTCTGCATAAACTTCTCCTGCCGGAACAAATGGTTTCACCTGTGGTGCAGCCGCTGCAGTTGTTTGTTCTGCTGCTTTTTGTGGCTGTGCTGCCGCTGCAGTTTGCTGCGGTGTATAATTTTCAACGTCTTTCTTAACGATACGTCCGTTTTCACCGGAACCTTTTACCTGAGAAAGATTAACGCCTTTTTCCTGAGCTACTTTTTTCGCTAACGGAGAAGCAAAGATTCTGCTGTTATCCGCTGCCTGTGATTCCGCTGCTACTGCTGTTGTTTCTGTTTTTACCTCAGCTGCTTTTTCTTCAGCCGGAGCTTCAACATTTCCTCCAGAAGTATAATTGGCTGCAATTCCGGCAACATCTGTTCCCGCAGGTCCGATGATTGCCAGTATACTGTCTACCGGAGCTGTTTGCCCTTCTGCAACACCAATATACAATAGTGTTCCGGAATTGAACGATTCAAACTCCATAGTTGCTTTATCCGTTTCAATTTCAGCAAGGATATCACCTTCCGCAACAGTATCCCCGATTTTCTTCAACCAAGTTGCCACTGTTCCGTCTGTCATGGTATCGCTTAAACGCGGCATGGTTACCACTTTTACACCTGCAGGAATAGCTGCAGCTGCCTGTGGTTTATCGGAAGTTTTGGTTTCTTCCGCTTTTGCCGGAGCTTCTTCTTTAGGCGCTGTGGCTTCTTTTCCGCTACCATTCAATAGTGCCGAAATGTCTTCTCCCGGTGTTCCGATGATTGCAAGCAATGCATCTACCGGTGCCGATTCTCCTTCATGAATTCCTATATGTAACAAGGTACCGGAATTGAATGATTCAAATTCCATGGTCGCTTTGTCTGTTTCTATCTCAGCAAGAATATCGCCTTCTTTAACAACATCTCCTACTTTCTTTAACCAGGTCGCTACAACACCTTCTGTCATGGTGTCGCTTAAACGTGGCATGGTAATAACTACTGCCATAATCGATTATAATTTATGTGGTAAAAATGGGTAATTCTCCTGATCATACACTACGTCATACATTACGTTTAAGTCCGGGTATGGCGATTCTTCTGCAAATTTCTCACACTCATCAACCAAGTCTTTTACGCGCTGATCAATCGCTTCGATTTCTGCTTCGGTAGCATAGTTATTTTCTTTAATCACATCCAATACCTGAGTAATCGGATCTATTTTTTTGTATTCTTCTACTTCTTCTTTTGTTCTGTAGTGTTGTGCATCCGACATAGAGTGACCTCTGTAACGGTATGTTTTCATTTCGATAAATGTAGGTCCGTCCCCTCTTCTGGCTCTGTCAATAGCTTCCGCCATTGCTTCGGCAACTTTCACCGGGTTCATTCCGTCTACAGGTCCGCAAGGCATTTCATATCCTAATCCTAATTTCCAGATGTCGGTATGGTTTGCTGTTCTTTCTACAGACGTTCCCATTGCATAACCGTTGTTTTCAACAATAAATACAACCGGAAGTTTCCACAACATCGCCATATTAAAGGCTTCGTGAAGTGATCCCTGACGGGCTGCTCCATCACCAAAATAGGTTAAGGTTACTCCGCCTGTTTCGAAATATTTATCCGCAAATGCGATACCCGCTCCAACAGGAATCTGCGCTCCAACAATTCCGTGACCTCCATAAAAACCATGCTCTTTAGAGAAAATGTGCATCGATCCGCCTAATCCTTTAGACGTTCCGGTTGCTTTTCCTAAAAGTTCTGCCATTACTCTTCTCGGATCGACACCCATACCAATTGGCTGAACGTGGTTACGATAAGCAGTAATCATTTTGTCTTTTGTAAGATCCATTGCGTGAAGTGCACCTGCTAAAACGGCTTCTTGCCCATTATACAAATGTAAAAAACCTCTAACTTTTTGTTGGATATATAATGCAGCAAGTCTGTCTTCGAACTTTCTCCAAAGCTGCATATCTTCATACCATTTAAGGTAAACTTCTTTTGTAATTTCTTTCATATTGCTTTTACTTTTGCTGTTGTCCCTTATCTGTTGAAGCAGAACATGGCACATTACACAATTTTGCGAAGTGCAAAAATAAGACATCGCCCGAACACGTGAAAATTTACACGGATGTATTTTCGTTAATTTTTTATCAACTTTTAAAAAACGGCTTCACAAAGACACTCTTCATTAACGATAAAGAAGTTCCTCCCTTTATCGCATCACAATCCGGCATAAAATAGTTACACGGCTAACACTTTAATTCCTATAAAAACTTTTTATCAAAGTGGAAAGGCAATATATTTTTCAGGGAATCCGAGTGGTACACTTCTCCTACTTCTCCCATAAAATACAATTCAATCGGATTTTCCTGTTTGAATTCATATTCCGCTATCGACTGGCGGCAGGCGCCACATGGCGGGATAGGCGATTCGACCGGTTTTTCTTCGGAAGTGGCCGAAATGGCTATTTTTAAAATCTGTGCGTCCGGATAAATTGCTCCGGCCTGGAATATTGCTACTCTTTCGGCACATAATCCTGACGGATAGGCTGCATTTTCCTGATTGGAACCAACCACTACTTTCCCGTTATCCAACAGGATGGCGGCTCCTACTTTAAATTTCGAGTATGGCGCATACGCTTTTTTCCGGATCGCTACTGCCTGCTCCATTAAAGGTTTAACATCTTCCGGCAATTCATTTTCTGAATCATAAACCAAAAATGAAGTAGTAAAATCTATCTTTTTCATTCTAAACTTCTTTTAGACAAAAAATCCAAATTCCGTACGGAATTTGGACACTTTGTTTGTTATTTTATCTATCTGCTAATATTCATCATAAGAATCTCCAAAATTGAATGTTAAGGAGAAACGCAAGGTGTTCTCAAGTGGGTTTCTAACTTTAGACGTAGAGAACAAATAAGAAACGTCTACTTTTACAACACTGTATTTAAATCCGGCTCCCATAGTAAAATATTTACGGGCTCCTTTTAATTCACTTTCATTAAAGTAACCGGCACGTAGTGCAAAGGCATCCTGATACAGATACTCTGCTCCCAAAGCCCAGGTAAATTCTTTTAACTCTTCGCTAACACCGCCCGGTGCATCACCAAAAGATTTAAACATTCCGGAAACCCATCCTGTTTTTCTGTAATCGGAAATAGCAATATTTCTGTCGTTATTATCAATTACTCCGTCACCGTTAACATCTGTTACTTCCGGTGGCGTTGGCACCAATAACTTATTCACTTCTCCCATTACGGAAACTTTATTGTATTCATCCAGAATAAAATCGAATCCCGCTCCTAACTTTAAGTTAGCCGGTAAAAAGTTACTGCTTAAGTCGTCGTTATCATAACTGATTTTCGGCCCCATGTTCTGGAAGTTAAAACCAGCTCTCCAACGTCCGTCGAAATCAGAATAAGCGATTTCTTCCGACTGGTAGAATCCCGCGATATCAACCGCAAAAGTGTTTGCTGCAGAAGCGTCATTCGTTCCGTCATTAATTTTCAGATTGGAACGGATATAACGTCCGGCAACCGCCATGGCAAACTGATCACTCAGTTTTAACGAGTAGGACCCGTCCAAAGCAAATTCATTCGGACTTACGGTGTTTAACATATCCCCAGAAGCATTTGTTAACTGTATGTCTCCTAAACCAAAATAACGTAAGCTTCCTGCAAAAGCACTACGCTCATTAATTCTATTAAAGTAAGTTATCTGCCCTAACGAAATATCATTAGCAATGGAAGTAAGATAGGGGGTGTAGCTCACTGAAAACCCTTGTTTTGTTAATGCGAAAGCATATTTAGCCGGGTTATATTGTTGTGAATATGCATCGGTAGAACTGGAAACACCTATATCCCCCATACCAGCTGCTCTTGCATCTGCAGCGATCATCAAAAAGGGAACACCGGTTGTAATAACTCTATCCTGCGCATTCATCCATTGCGTTGCGCCTGCAAATAAACACAACGATAATATTGCAATTTTTCTCATCCGTTTTTATTTGGTTTAATTCAACAAATATAATATTTTATTAAAGGATTACAAGTTTCTCATACTTTTCTGCCCTTTTATTTGAAACGGCAGATTTAACGGTTAACTTATATACATAAACTCCTTTTCCGATCCGATCTCCAAAATCGTCCCTGCCATCCCACTTGATGTCACGCGACAGAAACCCCTCTGTTAGTACGGTTTGGTTAATTGTTTTAACAATTTTTCCGGTAATCGTCATGATCTGCACCTGTACATCCAAAGGTTCATAAGGGCTGTTATGGGAGAACCAAAATTCGGTATAACTTACAAAAGGATTCGGATAATTTAACACTTTATCCAGTTCCAATCCTTCATCGCCCACTACTATAAACTGAATTTCGGCCGTCACTAAATTGTTATAAACATCCCATGCCTTAAA
Source organism: Flavobacterium sp. 40-81 (assembly GCF_001898245.1). NCBI lineage: Bacteria > Pseudomonadati > Bacteroidota > Flavobacteriia > Flavobacteriales > Flavobacteriaceae > Flavobacterium > Flavobacterium sp. 40-81. The sequence continues at coordinate 19,944 of NZ_MKTM01000028.1, read as the reverse complement.
TGTGAGCGTATGCAATCCCTTCGCTAAATTCCGGAACGGGAATCGCAGCTTTCCTTTAGTATAATCATCCGGAAAGGTTTCATAATAATCATTCATCACATACGGCCTGGTCTCGTCGCCATCCAGGATTCCGACAATATCATGCCCGATTCCACTGGCTGTATTAATCCCGTTTTCGTCTTCCAAAAACGCTAAAAGGAACGGGGAAGCATTCGTGATTCCGCCCGACACAAAGGATTCGTCATTCATATACAAACGCACTTTCGGCGGCATGTTATCTACCGCTGCATTGGCATTAATCCCTCCGATCTTTATCAGCGTGTCATAACCGGTCTGATTTTCCAGCACCAGTTTCTTTTTCGAATAAAAACTGATCCTTCCGTTTCCTACCGGGATACGGATATCTTTAGGCATTACAAATCCAAATTCGAATGCCCCGTTAGTAACCGATGCATTCCCTCTGAAAACCGTTTCTCCCAGTGTTGTAAAGTTCATAATGATCAGTCCGTTATTATCTGAGGTTCCATTATTCCCTAAAGTGCTTCTGGAAATTTTCTTATCAAAGATCTGTACCGCTAAATCACCATTATAGTTTGTCAGTAAATTATCGTTTTCATCTGTCACTTCTCCGGTTAATTTCACATGCGCCAGTGCCTGTAAAACATCGGTAGATTGTGCCACCGGAACATCATTTACTTTTGTAAGCCTGATTTTTGGTTTTGGAATAGCCAGTTTTACAGCCGGATCTCCAATAAAAAACACGACATTTCTGTTTTCCGTCAGGTTTTCATTTTTTGTTCTTCGCAATGCTTCCGCCATCGTATCATAATTATCCGATCCGAAAGAATACAAAAACTTACTCAATGATTTATTCATATTCAATCCGGTAGTAATCCCTATTTCACGGGTTGTTGCCACTAAAGAGATAGCACCTCCGGCAGTATTCCAGTACATATACTCTCCTCCGGTTGGACGGTACGGATTATCAAAACGTGTAAATTCGCAAGTAATTGTAACAAACAATGGATAACGGTACCGATTGGTCAGATTTTGCGCATCGGCTTTATCAAAAATTCTTTCCTGCGCCAAACCGTCTTCCCCGCCGTGTCCGAAATAGTTAAAAACCAGAGAACCCTGGGCAAAAGCATCCAGAATATCCTGTCTGGCTTTAGGATAACGCTCCCCTCCTGCCGCCACTTCCTGAATATAGGAATCGGTATGAATTTTTTTAACGTTCACAAACGGCTTTTTCTGATACAGTTCATCACCCAATGCATTCAGATCAAATTGTAATGTAGCATCGGTAGTATTATCGGCATCATCCGAAATCAGCACATAACCGTTACGCCATCTTCCATAGGATTTCTCATCGTGATATTCCAGCACTTTATTAATCATTTCCGCAGCCTGCTGATTAGAGTTTACCAGCATTCTACCCACAGCAATATCCAATCCGGAAGTCGTTAGCATTGTTCCTTCATTCGGATCCATCAACACATAAAAATCATCCGACATAAAAGAGGCATACGCCGAAAAGTTCTGCGAATTATTCACTTTCGAATCATTCGGATTCAGTCCGTGAAACACCGGAACGACATTTGTATTATTCGGAATACGGTTTTTATAATCGAACGACGCATCTCCGAACATATTTACATAGCGCACTCTCTTATTGGTTGCCGAAGCATTCCAGTACACATATTTTATAAAGTTTCGTATCGCTGCTATATCCTGTTTACCGGAAGAGAATTCCGGATAAATATTTTCAAGATTCACCACTTTCACATTCAGTCCCGAATAGTTCCGGTGAAAATTAGCCAGACGCTCCGCCTGTCCGTTTAAAGAACCCGGTGTTATAATAAGGTAATCGATATCCTGAAATTCGCCTTGCTGGTTTTTAAAAATCGTTCCTTTTAAATCCTGATTGGCAATACGGTTTGTACCATCACTCAGCGGCGTGTACAAATCGTTATAATCAACCGCTATATATTTACGGACTTCACCCAGATTAGCTCTAAAGGAAAAAGTACCCAGACCGGTATTTTCAAATTTTGTAACATTATAAATATCCGTAACATCCCAAACCTGCCCGATTCCGGAAGCATTTGACACGACATACTCTCCTACACCTATATTATTAGCCGCATCATTTATGTAGAACAAAAATTGTTTCCCATATCCCGACAGCTGCCGTTTGGATTCTAAAGCAATAAAATCCAGGTAACCGTTTGAGGACGGCACACCACCGTTATCGTAAGTCATTTTCACAGCTATCTCTCCGGAGGTTGCATTAAAACTGCCCTGCAACTGGGTTTCATAAGCTGCCACATGCACATCCGGATCCAAAGAACTGAATCCGATGGTCCCGATGGTCTGCTCATTGGCTTTTACCAGAAAAGAAGAAACACCATAGGAAGCAGACGCCGCATTTACCGTGATTTTTACCGGAACCGATGTAACAATATTCGGAATCTGGAATTTAAACGTTTGCTCATTTTCTAAATTAAACGATTCCCCGAACCATTTTCTTCCCAAACGCCCGATGTTGATTTTATCCACCTCATGAAACTGGTAGTCATCAAACTGGTTAATTGTTGTTGTTACTGCCGCCGTTGGCTGCACATTGGTATTGATCCGTTTTCCGTCACCGCCTTTCGTGGTTATATAATAAAAGGAGCGGTCACTATATAAATTAACATTCGTCAAACTTTCTTTGTTCCAGCCTTCCGGTCCTTCGGCATAAAACACAATGTAATCGTATTCACCAAATTCGCCATCATTTTCCCCTATAACCTGAATCGCATTTTCCGTCAGATCATCCGGATATGGCGTACTGTTTAACAAGGGCAGCATTCTTCCGCCATTGCCATAAATTTTAAGTTTCCGGGGATCGATATTGACATTCATCCCTAATTGCTCTAAAAATCTTCTGGAAATTTTATAAACCCCGGAACGTTCCACATAAAACCTGTAGAAATCTCCGGAAGCCAAAACAGAATTGGAAACGGCACTTACGTTAAAGTTCTGCGCCGGTAATTTGGCAGCACTGCCGGAAGAAAAATCAATATCTAAAGAAACGACTCTTTTAAAACCGTCGCCTACCTTAATAATAGGTGAAAAAATAAGGATCGCTTTTTGCTCGTCATTTGCAATAAAATACTCCAGCTTTTCATTGATTCTATCACTGAGTGAGGTAACGGACAGGTCTTTTAAATCTGCTCTCGAAACGGTTTCATAAACAATATTGAATACTTTCAGCGATTTAACATCTACAAATCCGTTAACGGGGAATGCTTTTTTATAGCGGACAGCCTTCAAATCGGCATTAAATTCAAAGTTTTCGGAAGCAAACTGCGGCACGGTATACTTAACCGTTTCATAGCTTATCGCTGCGGCCGGTTTCCATGTAATAACAATATGTTCTTTCTGCTGCGAAAAGGAAAGCAGGCTAATAAATAAAAAGATAAAGAGTATATATTTTTTCATCAACATTCAAAACGTATTAATTATACATATATTACAAAGAGAAAAAATATTTTTTTTAAAAACTAATTTCATACAATATATATTAGCATCCAACGTTCTTACTATTATATTTAACAAAAATTTATAATTAGTTTTAATAAATCACAAAAAAATTATTGTCGTTTAATGGTTAATTATTATATTGCGGCACTAAAATTATACCTAACTGAAAGTATGAAAATCAACAGAATTATGGCTTTACAATTGATGGCTGCATTATCGCTATCAATTGGTTTTACTGGTTGTAGTAAAAAATCAGGGTCAAAAGGAACTTCTGCAGCTACAGGTTGGAAAATCAACGATAAAAAAGGTGGTTTCCAATACAATGCGAAGTACAAAAAACAAGAGACTCCTCCAGGAATGGTTGCCGTTGAGGGTGGAACATTCACAATGGGTAAAGTACAAGATGATGTAATGCATGATTGGAACAACACTCCAAATCAGCAACACGTACAGTCTTTCTATATGGATGAGACTGAGGTTACCAACTTCATGTACACTGAATACTTATTTTGGTTAAAAACTATTTTCCCTCCAACAGATGAGAATTATAAAAACATCTACGTTGGTGCATTACCGGATACTTTGGTATGGAGAAATCGTTTAGGATATAACGAGACTATGACCAACAACTACCTAAGACACCCTGCTTATGCAAACTACCCGGTAGTTGGTGTAAACTGGATCCAGGCTGTTGAGTTTAGCAAATGGAGAACGGATCGTGTTAACGAGGCTATCTTAGAGAGAGATGGATACTTGAAAAAAGATTCGAAAATCACAGAGGCAAAAGCAGAAAGTACTTTCAGTACAGAATCTTACCTAGCTTCTCCTTCTACTACTTATGGTGGTAACGAAGAATTGGTTTACAAAGGTCAACGAAATAAATTAGCGGGTAAAGAAGACGCTAAAAACGTATATGCTCAAAGAACTACCGGTAACATCTTACCGGAGTACAGACTTCCAACAGAAGCAGAATGGGAATATGCTGCTACATCTTTAGGAGGAATCAGAGAGTACAATACTTATAAAGGAAAGAAAAAATATCCTTGGAGTGGTCAGTACACACGTTCTGGAAAAAGACAGTACAGAGGTGACCAGTTAGCCAACTTTAAACAAGGAAAAGGAGATTACGGCGGAATCGCAGGATGGTCTGACGATGGTGCTGATATCACTAACGAAGTAAAAAAATACCCACCAAACGATTTTGGATTGTATGATATGGCTGGTAACGTTGCCGAATGGGTTGCTGACGTTTACAGACCGATTGTAGATGATGAAGCAAATGATTTCAACTACTACAGAGGTAACATCTACATGAAAAACAAAATTGGTGAAGATGGAAAAGTGGAAATGGTTACTACAGAAAACATCACTTATGATACTTTAAGTAATGGTAGAATCATGGCAAGAAACTTCCCTGGACAAATTGCTCAGGTAGCTATTGACGACAACGAAACCTATTTAAGACAAAACTTCTCTAAGAGCGACAACAGAAACTACAGAGATGGTGATAAACAATCGACTCGTTTTTACAACTTCGGAAATGAAGAAGACGGTGCTGACGAGAAGAAAAACAATAAGAATAAAATGTACGATTCGCCAGAGCACTCTGTAACGAAAGACAGTTTAGGAAATCTTATTAGAAAATATGACCACTCTAACAAAAGAACAACTTTAGTAAACGACGACAGTAGAGTTTACAAAGGTGGATCTTGGAGAGACAGAGCTTACTGGTTGGATCCGGCATCAAGAAGATACTATCCACAAGATATGGCTACTGACTACATCGGATTCAGATGTGCGATGTCGAAAGTAGGACCAAAATCCGGTAAGAAAAAAGCCAGAGGATAATAAAATTTTCATACATACTTTTTTAAAAGCCCTAAAACTATTTTAGGGCTTTTATTTTTTTTATTACTTTCACGCTATGAAAATAGAAGAACTTTACCAGTGTTTTTTACAAAGTACAACCATTTGTACCGACACTCGAAAAATAGCACCCAACTCTTTATTTTTCGCCCTGAAAGGTGAAAACTTTGATGCCAATTCCTTTGCTCAGGAAGCGTTAAACAAAGGCGCTTTATTTGTTGTTATCGACAATAAAAAGTACCTGACGGATGCCGACAAAATGATCCTGGTAACCGACAGTTTAAAAGCCTTACAGGCATTGGCCAACTATCACCGGAAGCAGCTTGGCTTACCCATAATTGCTTTAACCGGGAGCAACGGTAAAACAACCACCAAAGAACTGATCAATACGGTTCTTTCACAAAAATATACCACCAAAGCCACGATCGGCAACCTGAACAATCATATTGGCGTACCGCTGACGCTGCTATCTTTTGACGAGCATACCGATATCGGAATTGTTGAAATGGGTGCCAACCACCAAAAAGAAATTGAATTACTGTGCTCCATAGCCGAGCCGGATTTTGGTTATATCACTAATTTTGGCAAAGCCCACCTGGAAGGCTTCGGGGGAACGGAAGGCGTAATAAAAGGAAAAAGCGAGCTATACCAATACCTGGAACAGCACGACAAAACGGCTTTTGTAAATCTGGACGACACTATACAGGAGGAAAAAACACAGGCAATAACCCGCTACACATTTTCCCGGGACAAGGCAGCCAATGTGAAAATCGATGCCGTTTCTGCCAATCCTATGGTTAAAATCGGCTTTGAAGGGACCGAAATCCAATCGCACCTCATCGGTATTTACAATGCCAACAATATCAATGCCGCAATCAGTATCGGGAAATATTTCAATGTTCCCACAGCCGATATTAAAAACGCCATTGAGAATTATATCCCAAACAACAACCGCTCCCAGCTGATCGAAAAGAATTCGAACCATATCATACTGGATGCTTACAATGCCAATCCAAGCAGTATGAGTGCCGCTATTGAAAACTTTACACAACTGGACGGCGCTCCCAAAATAGCTATTTTAGGAGACATGTTCGAGCTTGGCAAAGAAAGCCTTGAAGAACACAAAAATATCGTTCAGCTTTTAAGCAACAATCACGAGATCGAAACGTTTTTTATCGGCAATGATTTTTATGCCAATCAAACACAAAACCCGCATTTGCACTTCTTTGCCCGTTTTGAGGATTTCTCTGAAAAATTCAGGTCTGCAATACCACAAAACGCTGTAATACTGATAAAAGGTTCCCGAGGAATGGCTCTGGAAAGAACCCTGGAACTGCTATAATAAAACGCCACGAATGTGGCGTTTTTCATTTTTTTATATTTTTTTGTAACAAATGGTATACATCGGTATCAAAAGAACAACCAATCATAAAAAAAACAAACCTTATGAAAAATGTAATCTTTACAATACTGATCGTATTTCTTGGTTTCACTTCTTTTGCACAGCAAAAATCATTTGATGTAAAAATAATCGGAAAAGGAAAACCGGTAGTATTAATCCCGGGGTATTCCTGCAGCGGCGATGTGTGGAAAGAGACTGCCGATCATTTAAAAAACAAATACCAACTGCACATTTTAACCCTTGCCGGTTATGCCGGGACAAAACCAATAGACAGCCCGATACTACAGACTGTTCACAATGAAATCATAGCCTATGTAAAAACAAACAAATTGAACAAGCCTATTGTAATCGGTCATAGTCTTGGTGCTTTTATGGGACTCTGGCTTTCCAGCAGCGAACCGGATTTATTTGGCAAATTAATCTGCGTGGATGGTGTTCCGTTTATTTCCGCCTTAACCAATCCCGACATTACAGCCGATTCTTTAAAAGACGATCCGAGATACAACCTGGAAGCCGTTATCAACAACTTTAAAGCCATTCCAAACGAAGGGTATGTGGATTATATGACCAAAGCGATGCTATATCAGGTTCAGGACTCCACCAGAGCCAGACAGATTGCCGAATGGAGCTACGCCAGCGACAGAAGAACCCTTGGTGCCACGATTATCGAAATGTCATTAACAGACCTGCGAAAAGATATTGCCCGCATTAAAAGCCCTGTATTAGTACTGACAAGCTTGTTCAACACCAAAGAAAACAGTGCGAAAATTTACAACCAGCAATATGCCGCCCTTCCGAACAAAACCATTAAAGTTGCCGACAGCAAACATTTTATCATGTATGACCAGCCGGAATGGTTTTATACGGAAATCGATACTTTTTTAAATTCAAAATAAGCACACGTGACATTAGAGCAGCAAAGAGATACCGTTTTCAGGGATTTATACGCCCAATACGCGGCTAAAATACACCGGATATGCCTCGGATACACCGGAAACGCGATGGAAGCCGACGATCTGCTTCAGGAAGTTTTTATCAAAGTATGGCAAAACTATGACAAGTTCAGGGGAGAATCCAAAATAGCCACCTGGATATACCGTATTGCCGTGAACACCTGCCTGTATCATATCCGTTCTCAAAAAAATAAAAAGACAACGGCTATTGAAAACAGCAACATTCATTTAAAAACAGAAGAGCCCGACAGCAAAGAACAACAGATCCAGCTGCTATACAAATGCATCAGCGAACTGGCAGAATCCGACAGGCTGATCATTACGATGCTGCTGGAAGACGTTCCCTACTCAGAAATAGCCGCAGCGACCGAAATTTCAGAAGGCAACCTGAGAGTAAAAATCCACCGTATTAAACAACAGTTAAGCACAATCTATAAGAAATATGAAAGAGTTTGATAATCTGAAAGAGCTGTGGCAGCAACAAAAAGAAAGCACACTTCCCGATGTTACCGTCATTATCGATAAAGCAAAGAAAGCGAAAAAGCAAATGGCAAATAAGATCATCATACAGGTTATGGTACTTTTATTAACCACTGTCGCTATCGGCGGAATTGTTTGCGGCATTGACTTTAAAATGGCAACAACATTTACCGGCGTGGCCTTAATGCTGTTCACTATTTTAGCCTATTCCGCGTTACGTTTGTACCAGCTCAACATGCTAAAAAAAATTGACCTGACCCTTTCGCCAAAAGTAGTTTTATCTGAAATGGAGCATTTTTACAGTTTCCAGCAGAAAGTAAGTACCAAATACACACTGCTTTATTTTGTCCTGTTAAGCATTGCCAGCGGACTTTACTTTATAGAAGTGATGCAGCCAATGTCGGTAATGTTCAAAACCGTCGGCTTAACCGTCTTTATTGCCTGGATGCTCATAGCCTATTTTATCATTGGTAAAAAACAGATGCGCAAAGAGTATGACAAAACAGAAAGCATTATCAATGCACTAAAAGAAATTGAGAAAAGTTATGACCAATAAATAAAAAAACCACAGCTAAGCTGTGGTTTTTTTTATAAAGTATCGGGAATTACAGCCAGACGGCCGCTCCCTTTTTAATACCATTTAAAATTACCGATATCATGGATTGCTTTGAAGCAGGAATTTTCCAAAAGCACACCTTATGTCTTTTCGATATAATCCGCATTAAATAAATGACTCGGCTGCAGGTAAACAACGTTTTCCTGAAAATCCATAAAAGTATTAAACCTTTTCAAAACCTCATTCCCCAGGATATGAATGTTGGCATCAAACATCGTTTTGCTGGTTGTCATTATTTGTGCAGGAACATTTTTAAGATCGTGTTTCCCTATTTTCAGGCTTTCCAGATTTGAGGTTATTACAGGAATTTCGTTGTTCTTGGTACCGCGCATGATCACTTTCTTAATCACTTCCATTTGATCGGCAGGAAATTTTTGTTCTCTTAGCAGGTCATTATCCAGCATTACGGTTCTTTGGTAACCCGTATCAAACAGGAACCAGTCGTTTACTTTAGTCCCGCGATGGGCAATTTGTGCCGCTGTAAAAAAGCGGTAATTAAAATACTTCATATTCAGTTTTACAGCTGCTTTGTCACGCTTTAAAGCTTTAGGCAGCCTGGAATGTATCACCATTATATTTTTATCATAATTAAGTTCTACAATCATTCCGTCAAAAAGATCCCAGCCTATAAGCCCGTCGGTACCATTTCCTGTTACCTTGGTATCGTATACTTTCGTTTTATACACCCTGCTCCCGATCACAACTTCGTAAGGGGTGTTGTAAAGTTTTAATTTACTTTTCACTTTATTATTCAGCGTTTCTTCTATCAGCACCAGCTCTGTGCCTCCGGAATCGAAATTCAGGTTTAAGGTATCTATTTTATTCAGGACAGCCTTAACGGAAATCGTATTCTGGCTATTGATGAAAAGCGGAATCGTATCATGGATTTCCGGCTTTAATTTCCTGAAATCTTTGATTGCAGGACTTTCAATTCTTGTATAGCAGGAATCCTTGCCATTCAGCAAAACAATAAAGTCTTTGTACTGCCCCGGTTTCAGGATAAAGCCGATGGAATCAATATCGGTTTTAAATTTTATGGCTGTCGGACGGATAAGTTTATTGGTCGTAAAAGCATCTATTTTTATTTCCGGACTTACGTTCCATTTTCTTTTGAGCTGTCCCTCTTCGTGTATGGTAGCCGCTTTGGAGGCAGCCTTTATAACCGGCAGGCTTTGCTGAGAAAATCCATACGTTGTCAAAAAAAGAAAAAGGATTTGAAGTAGCTGTTTCATTAAGATGTGGTTTTATATGATATCACTTACAAATATAAACGGTATCACTCTTAAATAAAACACAAAATAGCAGCACCGGTTTCTTGCTGTTTCTATTTAAATAACTATTACTTATTGTATGACTAAAAAACCGGGTATCCCGCTTCTGATATTACCTATAAAGCACAGACTAAAAACATGAAGGCTGCCGTACCATATTATTCTGCATGCATTTCTATAGCTATTATTTTTCTTCCGTATTCGCCCAGATAGTGCGTCAGGATTTTTTCATAAGCTTTATAACCCTCATCTGCATTAGTAAATATGATAAGCCCTTGTTTGGTTTCAGGCAATAAAAACACGATTGTCTGGCAGCCTTGATCGGCACCGCCGTGCGATAACGCAATCGTTCCGTTCCCTAAATCATAGATTTCAAAACCCAATCCAAAATATTTATCCTTTTTGATCGCAACCTGTTTGCTCATCATAGCAGTAAATACCTTTTCTGATAATCCATCGCCATTCAGTACGCTTACCAGAAAATTACCATAATCCGCTATCGTTGTCAGCAAATCATCTGCCGCATTTGCCGTTTTATGCTTAACCGTTTTATAAGGCCTGCCCTGGTTGTTATATCCCCTTGCAAATCTTGTACTATCTGTTCTTTCTGTCCAAATATATTTTGTATCGGTCATCTTCAATGGCTTGAAGATCATTTCTGCCGCTAATTGGTCCAGTGATTTATGAAATTTATTTTCCAGCGCTTTCCGCAGGTATTCATAACCCTCTCCCGAATACTGATATTTTGTTCCCGGAGTAAATTCAAAATGCAGCTTTCCATCCTCATTATTCCATCGCCAATTGGGAAATCCTGTTTGATGCGTAAGAATATGTCTTGTCGTCAATATTTTGTGTTTTTCATCTTGTGCAACATCGGGATCAGTCCAATATTTATAAACAGGCGCATCCAGATTCCATTTACCTGAACTAACGAATTGTAATGCTACCATTGCAGTCACCGGTTTGGTCAATGACGCTACATTAAAAATAGTATTATAGGGTGCCGAAATTCCATTTTGCAACGATCCGAAAACCTTTACCTGCTGTAATTTCCCATCTTTAATAACCCCGATTCCTAAAGTTGGCAGATGGATTTCCTTCATCCATTTTTCTATTACCGCATCATTATCAAAACCGGCAGCTTGGTAACGGGCACTATCAGTGTCCTGGTGGTCAAAACTCAAACCTTTAGCAAGTTTCCAGACACCTTTTTGCAACAGCCAGACATGCGTAAATTTTGCCGAACCTGCATACGTTTCTTTGTTACCTGAAATGGTTTCGTAAAACCGGTGATCGCCTGTTTGAACCGCTCCATACAAAACGTTTTTTTTATACAGCGGGAAAACCCGGGTACTTCCTGATACCAATTCTCTTCTTGATCGATAGGTTGTTGGTGATTTGCATAATCCATTTCTTAAATCATTAAGAAACTTTTGTTTGTTCGAAATACTATCCTTATCGTGAAAAAATTCAAACTGGTCAGCCAGCAGGTTTTCAAATTGGGATATGTCGCAGGTGTTAAACCCTGCATTAAAAAGCAGGCTGTCTTTTAAAAGTATTGTAGTATATAAACGGGAATTTCGCTCAACCTGAGCTTTACTGTCTTGCGCAAAAGTGATGAGCAAAATGAAGCCTAAAAAAAGTTGTTTTGCCATTGTTCGTATTTTCGGCAAAGATTAAAAATACGTTTCCGTAAATCATAAAAATCTTCCCGACAATAACCCGACAAATACCTGACAAACTTATATCATACTGAAATTCAACCTATAATACAGCTTTTTATTTCTATCGATCTCCATTGCATTTCTAAGGATTATGTAAATATTCACTAAAACCAGAGCTACCATCGTAAACAATGTAACCTTATTTCCAGGCTTTGTAAAAATTACCATCATAAATATAATGGGCGCTGCAATTGTCCAGATAATCTGAATCGAAATAATTTGTTTGATTACCTGATTTTTCTGCTTCGTTGCAAACATCAATACAACCGGAAGAAGAATATTAAGGGGTGGAAGAATGACAAAGAGTATCGACGAAAGGTTGATTAATTTTATTAATGAATAATTTACTAAAACCGGTTCTTCCATACGGATTGCCTTCTCTTCCGGATTTCCTGCAATTGCTTCCTGTACTTTTTTGTGCAGTAACTCTTCTTCTTTAACACCTAATGTCTTTGCTAATATTTTTAGGGTATATCCTTTCGGTTTTGTTCCCGCTTCAATTCTTTGTATTGTTCTTGTCGAAATACCGGATCGATCCGCTAATTCTTCCTGAGTAAGATTTTGTTGCTCCCTTATATTTTTTAATATGGACATTTTAGGGTATAAAAAATTGTAGACTTTAAATAGATGTAAAGGCCATTTGTATGTTAAAAACAACGTGACTTATAACAAAAGTAAATGTACTAATTTAAAAATTACCATTAAGGATCCCATTTTTATTTTACTAAACATGAAGAAGAAAAAATGACCCATTATAGCAATGAGTTGTAATAAATACAAAAACCGCTATTGTTACCAATCGCGGTTTTTGTGTTAGTGTGGACTGTCAGGGGTTACAATCGAACACTTAATCCCAATTTTGACTTTTTTCAAAAATATAAAATGAAGAATATTTTGGTCTTAAAACTTCCACAACGAAAACAACAATAACGTGAAATCGTTGTTACCAGTAGTATTAACTGATTGGATATTTTCGTTAGTAACTTTAATTATGCCCGACGTTCTAAAAAGTGTTATTCAATTATTGTTTTAAAATCGATAGCCTACATGAAAACCAAATCTCGCAACTATGGTATGGTCAGTTTTATCAGCGTTAAATAATAGTTTTCCATAGCCAGCATTAACTTCAAATATAATTCCACTTTTAGTAACCCATTTACTTCCTAAACCAACTCCAAGTGAAAAATCAATAACATCGGGATTTTCTGTATATACTGAATGATCTTCTGATGTGTATATTTTTTTTCCATCTATTGAACTTAACATTCCAAATCCTTCGGCAAAAAAACCAGAAGCAAATTTCTTCCCAAAGTATCTTCTGTAATAGGGTGCTACAAAATAATTCATATCCTCATTTTTATTATCATTAAATACATACAAACCCGTAACACCTATGGATGACTTACTGTTTAAGTTCCTTTCGTAAGTCCCTTCAAATGCACTGCCAACTAGCGGGATAACTACATTTAATTTTAATTCATTTTTTTTTACATTTTCAGCGTTTTCATTTTGAGCATTTACAGAATAAAAGGCAAAGAAAATGATAATTAGTAAATAGTTTTTTTTCATAAAATAGAATTTGATTGTTAAGGTCAAACATATAATAATTTGCTTTAGTAACTGTTAATAATATCTATGGTTTAAGTTAAATGAAACATAATTTTCCTACACATTAAACTATCTTTGAATTAAGCCCAGACCTCTAAATTATGATAAACCGGGGGTAATGATTATGCAGATTACTTAATCTGTTTGTCTTTAATTCCATTTTTCAAGTTCCCGCGGGGTAAACTTAATCAGGCTATAATTTTAAAAAACTATGATTGACGTTTTTCTGATAAGGTGAGATTTGTTTTTTAAACAGTAAACAAACCAGACGGTTTGTATTAGGAAGGTATATTAAAATAAAAAACTCCTTAATTTCTTAAGGAGTTTTTTGGTGGGCGATGAGGGGTTCGAACCCCCGACCCCCTCGGTGTAAACGAGGTGCTCTGAACCAGCTGAGCTAATCGCCCTTTTTGTTGTTGTGATCAGTAATTGTGTTCCTGATTACGGGTGCAAATATAGGACACTTTTTTATATCTGCAAACAAAATCGAAAAAAAATTTATAAAATTTCCGCTACAACAAAAGTGCTTCCGCCAACGTAGATAAAGTCGTCTTTTCCCGCTGTACGCAACGCTTCCGCATAAGCTTCTGAAACAGAATTATATACTTCTCCAAATAATTCAAATCCGGCTGCTTTTTGCTGTAAAACGGAAGCTTCCAGCCCTCTTTGAACATTTGGTTTACAGAAAAAATATTTTGCATTTTTTGGAAATAAAGGCAGGATCGTTTCCAGATCTTTATCATTTACCACTCCTAAAACAAAGAATAATTTTTCAAATTGTTCCTTTTTTATCTGATTCAGCACAATTTTCAGCCCGTGACTATTGTGTGCCGTATCACAAATTGCTTTAGGATTGCTATGAACCTGCTCCCATCTTCCGTGAAGTCCTGTGTTTTTAACCACATGCCACAAGCCGTTTTTTATATTTTCTTCCGAAATCGTAAAAACATTTTTCAGTACCTCGATGGTTTGCAATACTGTTTTTTTATTGTGCGCCTGGTAATCGCCCAGCAAAGCTGTCGGATAATCCTGCTGTTCCAGATCGGAAGCAAAATAAATCTCCGAAGCACACTCTTTGGCTTTTGCAATAAAAACCGGTTGGGTTGCGGCATTATATTCGCCCACAACCACCGGAATACCGGGTTTAATGATTCCTGCTTTTTCAAAAGCAATCGCCTCATAAGTATCGCCTAAAAACTGCGTATGATCAAAACCGATATTCGTGATCACCGAAACCAGCGGTGTAATCACATTGGTCGAATCCAACCGGCCGCCCATTCCTACTTCTATCACTGCAACATCGACCTGCTGGTCCTTAAAATACTCGAAAGCCAGTCCGACAGTCATTTCAAAAAAGCTCAGATGACCGGATTCAAAAAAAGCCTTATTACGCGCTATAAAATCACAAACATACGTTTCCGGTATTTCCACACCGTCAATCTTAATACGTTCCCTGAAATCCTTTAAATGCGGCGACGTGTACAATCCTGTCTTGTATCCTGCTTCCTGCAAAACGGAAGCAATCATTGAAGAGGTCGAACCTTTGCCGTTCGTACCGGCAACATGTATCGTTCTGATCCCTTTTTCAGGATTATTCAAATGTTTGCAAAGCAGTAAGGTATTCGTTAAATCTTTTTTATAGGCAGAAGCGCCTTGTTGCTGGAACATTGGAAGTTGTGCAAACATCCAGTTCAAAGTTTCCTGATAATTCATTTGCTGTAAAAGAAAAAGAGTAAAGAAGTTCTTTACTCTGTCAACTTGAAGTTATATATAATTTTCCCGACCTGTTTGTCAGGTGCGCCCGGGTTTGGGTCAAATTTTGTTTGCAGTGCGGCTATTTTAGCCTGGTCCAGCAGACATTTCGCGGCATTGGTTGTTCCCCTTACTCCGGGTTCTGCGCCAATAACCTTTCCGTTTTTGTCCACTTCGATCGCTACGGCAACCTGCCCTTCTTCATTGCAGTTATAATTAGGGCGTGGTTTCGAAATCGCTTTACGTCCGGCCAGCTGGTAGTTTCCAACACCGGTTCCGTTACCGCTTCCATAACCGCCGCCTTTTCCGGATCCCGATCCGCTGCCTTCACCGGTTCCGTCACCGGAACCTTTTCCACCGCCGGAACCGCCGCCGCCATAATAACCGGAAGCATTTTTATCGCCGTCCAGTTTTCCTTTATTGCCACTGGCTTTATCATCGCCGTCACCACCGTTTTTAGATCCGCCTAACAAATTTGCCAGGGCATCACTGGTCGATTTGGACGGTTTTTTCTCCGGTACCACTGCCGGTTTATCAACCGGTTTGATAACCGGTTTTGTTTTTTCTGTCTTTTTAGTTGTTGCCACTACCGGAGCATCGTCATAATCCTGACCGATTATTTCCTCCTCCGGTGCCGGAGCTGCCGGAGTTGCTTTAGCATGATTGGCTACGTTTAAAACCTCGCTCCGGAAGTTTTTCCCGGAACCCACATCGCTATCACCGAAATTTACGGCAATACCACCTCCGCCTCCGCCTTCCAGCTGCATTTGCATGATATCAAGACTGGACGTAAATTTCAAAAGAAACAACAGCGCAACAATAAGCCCGCATAAGATGGTTGTTATTACGAATGATTTCTTTTCCTGTTCCGTTTCGAATCCTTTCATTGTCTATTAAATAAGATGCTTTTTATAGTATTAGCAAATATTATTCCTTTTTATATAACGGAGATAAAGGTAAATAATTATTAGTTAAAAAAAACACCCAACTTTCGTTGGGTGTTTTTTAATTATAAAAGTTGTTTTAGTGCTATTTCAAAGGCTGTCGCACTGATATTTTTCTTGTCAGCATTTAACGCATGTGCCTTTTCAATGGCTTTGCGAATCGTATCGGACGTATCGTTAAAAATAGCTTCATCCGTCATCTGAACTTTTTTCTCCATGAAGTAGGCAAATACACGCGCCATACCACAGTTGGAAATAAAGTCAGGGATTAAACTCACTTTGCTATCGGTTTCTTCCATAATAGGACCGAAGAAAATTTCTTTATCGGCAAAAGGAACATTCGCACCACAAGAGATAACTTCCAATCCGGAAGCGATCATGTTGTCAAGCTGTTCTTTTGTTACCAATCTTGAAGCAGCACATGGCGTAAAGATCTGCGCTCCTAAAGTCCAGATTTTAGCATTGATCTCTTCAAAAGGGATCATATTGTCTGCTACCAATTTATTACCGTCTTTATTCAGGAATAATGTTCTGATCTCTTCAAATGTAAAGCCATCTTCTTTGATCACACCACCGTCTCTGTCGATGATACCGATTACTTTCGCACCCATTTCTGCTAAATAGAATGCGGCAGCAGAACCTACATTTCCGAATCCTTGAACAATTGCTTTTTTACCGGCAACATTACCACCGTAAATATCATAAAAATGACGTACCGCCTGCGCCACACCATAACCGGTGATCATATCGGCAACCGTATATTTTCTGTTGATGTCCGGAGAGAAAGTCGTGTTTTCAATCACTTTTACAACTCCCTGGCGTAATTGTCCAATTCTGTTGATTTTATCAGCTTCTGTCGGTTTAAAGTGTCCGTTAAAAACACCTTCCTGCGGATGCCATACCCCACATTCTTCTGTCATCGGAATTACTTCGTGGATCTCATCAACATTCAAATCCCCTCCGGTTCCGTAGTAACTTTTTAATAATGGAGAAACCGCTTTGTACCAACGTTGTAATACACCTTTTTTTCTCGGATCGTTAGGATCAAAGTTAATTCCAGATTTTGCACCGCCAATAGCCGGGCCCGAAACCGAAAACTTCACTTCCATTGTTTTGGCAAGTGAAAGAACCTCATTCATGTCTAATCCTTTACGCATACGGGTTCCTCCTCCGGCTGCTCCACCTCTTAATGAGTTGATTACCGTCCAACCTTCTGCTTCTGTTTCAGCATCTTTCCAATGGAATACTACTTCCGGCTCTTTATTTTCGAATTTCTTCAATAAATCTTTCATTGTATATAATTTTATTGTATTGTTGTTTTTTAAGTGGCACAAATATAGCTTGAAACTCTTAAAGTCTCAAAGTTTTTACTGTATATCATAAATTCTTCCGGAACTGTGATTATACCTGGCTCCGGTAACGCTGGCCAGCACATTGACTTCATTCCGAAGTTTTAAAACGCCCAATAATCCGAAGATCAGGGCTTCTTTAAATTCAATTGTTTTCGGATCCGGAATGGCAATGGTCATGTCCGGCAAATGGCCTTTCAAAAGCGCAATCAGGAAATCGTTGTAGGCACCGCCGCCGGTTACCAGCAATTTTCCTTTTTTAACCGGCAACGCTTCGGCAATCTGGAAAGCAATATGCTCCGTAAACGTTCTTAACACTGCTTCTGCAGTAATGGAATACTGTTCAATGATCGGAAAAATTGTTTCTTTTACAAATTCAAACCCCAGTGATTTCGGATACTGTTTGCGATAAAACGGCAGCGCATTCAATTCGGCCAGCAAGGCTTCCGAAACAGTTCCCTGAGCAGCCAGCTTCCCTTTGTCGTCATAATCACAACCCAGTTTACCGGCATAAAAATTCAGTACCGTATTTACCGGAGAAATATCAAAAGCGATGCGTTCTCCGTTCTCTTCAAAGGACACATTGGAAAAACCACCCAGATTCAGGCAGTAGTCATATCCTGAAAAAAGCAGGCGGTCGCCAATCGGAACCAGAGGTGCACCCTGTCCGCCCAGTTCCACATCCTGAACCCTGAAATCACAAACCACTTTCTGATGAATAAGTGCGGCTATTTCCGGAAGATTGCCAATCTGCAGCGTAAATACTTTTTCCGGCTGATGCAGTATCGTATGCCCGTGGGAACAGACCGCATCAATTTCCTGAATATCATGCCGGCTTATAAAATCACGAATCACCTTCGCTAACAATTCCGTATAATCTTTATTGAGTTCTTTCAGCCGGGATTCAGAATACGAAACGGCTTCTTTTAATTTTACAACCCAATCAGCAGAATAACCCACCGTGTCACTTTCCTGAATTGTATAGGTCCATTTTTGATTTTGAAAAGTAAAAACCAGAACTGCCAGATCAATTCCGTCCAGGGAAGTCCCCGACATTACACCGATAACTTTATATACACTATTTTGCATGGGTTAAAATTAGGCAATCCAGTTGAAAGTATGATATTTATACCCTATATTTGGGAACTTTTTAAAAAAACACGCAAACAAAATACTTAAATTAAAATGGATTTTAAACTGACTGAAGAGCATTTAATGATACAGCAAGCGGCTCGTGATTTTGCTCAAACTGAATTACTACCGGGTGTAATTGAAAGAGATGAACACCAAAAATTCCCAGAAGAACAGGTAAAGAAAATGGCGGAACTTGGTTTCTTAGGAATGATGGTAGATCCAAAATATGGCGGAGCAGGATTAGACAGCGTTTCGTATGTTTTAGCGATGGAAGAAATTGCTAAAATTGATGCTTCTGCTGCGGTTGTTATGTCAGTTAACAACTCTTTAGTATGTGCAGGTCTTGAAAAATACTGTAACGAAGAACAAAAATTAAAATATTTGGTTCCTCTTGCTAAAGGAGAAGTTATTGGTGCTTTCTGTTTATCGGAGCCGGAAGCTGGTTCTGATGCTACTTCACAAAAAACAACAGCAATTGACAAAGGGGATTACTATTTATTAAACGGTACTAAAAACTGGATTACAAATGGTAATACTGCTTCTACTTATATTGTAATTGCACAAACAGATGTAGAAAAAGGACACAAAGGTATCAATGCTTTTATCGTTGAAAGAGGCTGGGCTGGTTTTGAGATCGGACCAAAAGAACAAAAAATGGGTATCCGCGGATCCGATACACACTCTTTAATGTTTACAGATGTTAAAGTACCAAAAGAAAACAGAATCGGTGCAGACGGTTTTGGTTTTAACTTTGCAATGGGTGTATTAAACGGAGGCCGTATTGGTATTGCTTCCCAGGCTTTAGGTATTGCTGCCGGAGCTTACGAACTGGCTTTAAAATATTCTCAGGAGCGTAAAGCTTTTGGTAAAGAAATTTTCAAACACCAGGCAATTGCTTTCAAATTGGCCGATATGGCAACACAAATCACTGCGGCAAGAATGCTTTGCTTTAAAGCAGCCAGTGAAAAAGATGCCGGGCAGGATATTTCACAATCGGGAGCTATGGCAAAATTATATGCTTCACAGGTAGCAATGGATACTACTATCGAAGCAGTACAGATTCACGGTGGAAACGGATATGTGAGAGAATACCACGTAGAGCGTATGATGCGTGATGCAAAAATCACCCAGATTTATGAAGGAACTTCAGAAATCCAAAAAATTGTTATTTCAAGAAGCCTTATTTCCTAAGGTTTTCATCATGAGTCGTCCTAAAATAGGTTGACAGATTTTAGAATAAAAAATATATTAACCAGTCAGGTTTACCTGGCTGGTTTTTTCATGTATAAAATTAGGTGTTTTCATCATTAAACTCAA
>NZ_MKTM01000027.1:0-78545 GCF_001898245.1 Flavobacterium sp. 40-81 | reverse complement strand
CTGGCAGGGAAAAAAATAGTCTGTGTTACGGCAACGGTGATGATGTGTGACCAGTCCTGGTCGGGAAGCGGATCGACCACACCGCATGTGGCGACTCAGTATTGCAACAACCCTAACCACTTGTTTGAGGTAACCACCACGACCTGCGATATGGTAGCCGGAGGCGGCAGTTTTGGCGCCGGCGCCGGACAATACTCCGGTGGGGACGGTATGGGCGGTACCGGAGGTGGCGGCGGTGATGGCGAACCCGGAAATGATGATGAACTGACACCGCCGAATCCTTGTCCGCGTTGTCCTGATTTTACAACGGTGCCGGTGTTGGAAGATGATCCTACAGTACCTTCAGCACCTCCCACACCTTGTTATCATTTAAAAAGATTGACCGATAATCCGTCTGTTAAGCTATCTTTTGCGACACTTGAAGCAAGAAAAAATCAACCGGGCGAGTGGGGATTTGCCTTTAGAAATTTTGACAGTACTTCTACTTCTATTATGGCACCAACAGTTATAGAGGCATCCAGTCAGAATCCTAATATATTAAACATGGCAGCTTATATCGGAGGGAATTATATAGGAGCAGCACATACCCATCCTCCTCCGTCTTTTGGATATTATCCTATGTTTAGTTTTGATGATCTTGAATATTTAATGAGAGTAGCGCTTAAACATAATAATGGAGGCCAACCCAAAGACTGGACCCAATATGTATTAACACTGACTACTTATGATGGTGTTTTCGCTATAAAAATTAAAGATCCTTTGAAGTTTTACACTAATTTTAACCTGAAAAGGGCATTCATAGAAAATCAGATTGAAAAGGAGTATCGTAAAATAAAGCCTGGAGGAAACATGGATAAATTCAAACTGGCGTTATTAAAAATTATTGAAGATTTTGACTTAGGAATGGGGTTATACGAAGCAACTGATAATGTTACTAAGTGGGGTGAATTGGAAAATATTAAAGGCAAGCCTAATTTGAAACCATGTTAAGAATAATTCTTATTTAATATTCATAAAAATGAAAAAATATATTTATTTAATACTTGTCCTAATCAGTTTAAACATTTTTGCACAAACACCAATTATTGGTATATATGAGGCTGAATACTATGGAGGAGTAGCTGGCGCATATTATAAGGATATTGGTGGATTCCACAACCAATATGTTGGTACCTGGGTTTACACAAACAGCAATACAACATTTAAGATTACGTTTGTGAAAAAAAATAGTTTTCATGTAACGAATGACGTTAGAGACTATTATGCGGATTTTCTTATTGGAGAATTTCAGTACATTGATAATGGAGTTGAAAAGGTAAATACACTGTCGTATATTAACCAATCACACAGTAATATATTTGACTACAATCTTGTCAGTGTTGTGCCCTATGATAAGTCCATTTATCCTCTTTGTCCTGAATGCAGTGAGAATGAATTACGCTTATTAATGCGTTTTAACGAACCTTCCCGTAGAAATATTTGGGGAGGTATAAGTAATAAGTTTGTGATTAGAAGATTTATGCAAAACGGACAAGAAAAATTAAAAGTTCAATTTGTTTATACCGGTAATGGGCTTGAATCCTTGAATACTATAGATGGACCTCCAGCAAATGTAAATAGCTTTAGTGTTCCTTATGGAGAATATATTTTAGTAAAACAGCCGTAATGAAAGTATCTATATACAGTCTGATATTTGTATGTACTATATTTAATATTTATCCTCAAACGCCAATAATTGATATGTATGGTAATGAAAAATTTGGAGGTACTGAAGGAGCTTATTACAAAGATGTCAACGGATTTAACGACCAATATGTAGGCACTTGGCTTTATTCAAATGATGGTAACTCTTTCAAAATAACCTTTGTTAAAAAACTAATGTTTTATAATGTTACTGGTCCTAAAAATTATTATGAGGATTATTTAATTGGAGAATACCAATATATTGAGAATGGAGTTGAAAAAGTAAATACCCTTTCAAATTTGAACAATTCTTTTACGGATATTACAGATTATAATCTTTATTCTCAAGCAAGAATTTTTAAATCAACTTATCCATTATGCCCTGAATGCGGAGAAGACGAAAGAAGATTATTATTGAATTTTAATGAGCCCAGCAGGAGAAATATTTGGAATGGAATAAGTAATAAATTTGTTATTAGAACATTTGACGGACAAACAAAGCTTAAAGTTCAATTTGTTTATACCGGTAATGGACTTGAAATATTAAATTCTTTTGACGGACCTCCAGCAAATGTAAATAGCTTTAGTGTACCTTATGGAGAATATGTTTTGATAAAACAACCGTAATGAAAAAGATAATTCCATTACTATCACTATTGGCTTTTCAGTTCTGTGCTGTTAAGCCGGAAATAGAAGTGAAATTAAAGGAGTATTATACTACAGATAATCAACATGGTAAGAACTTTATATGTTATTATAAAGACGTAAATAATTATTTTACCCCATTTATAGGTACATGGACCTATATAGACGGTGATAAAACTTTTGTGGTAAAGCTTTTAAAAGAAACAAAGGTGCCTTATCTCTCCAAAAAGCCAAAAATGTATCGAGATGAAATAAATGGTCATTATAAAATGATTCAAAATTACAGACAACCTAATGAAACTGTTTTATATACCTCACAAATTAATATTGGCACTTCAATTACACCTTGGCAAACCGTTATTCTTGCTTCAGCTATAAATAATAATATAATGAGCGGAGTTATTTTTGATGTTGTAGGGGTTTTAAATACGTCCTATCCAACTGGAGTAAGAGGACAGTTAGTAATGACTATAAATGATTTTACAAATCCTTTAACTGCACATTGGAAAGTAACTTTACCTATGGGTATGCGGGGAACAGATGAACCAACAACTTTCACAATACCAACCGATATAATATTGACTAAAGTGAATTAGTAACGATGGGAATCTATGTAGCAATTATTTAAGGGCAGGAATGAGTATAAATATTATGTTGTGAATGGTGTCAAGAAGTTAAAAGTAGGATTGCCTGACAGGAAGCGGTAATGTTACAGCCTCACAGAACAATCTCTTTTGAAGCGATTATACAAAAATCGGATAGGTTATAAAAACAAAATCGGGGCAATTGCCCCGATTTTAATATTATTTTACCAACTTCCGCCGGCACCGCCGCCGCTAAATCCGCCACCGCCGAAGCCGCCACCGAATCCACCGCCGCCAAAACCGCCACCGGAGCTTCCTCCTCCAAAACCGCCGCCACCGCCGCGACCCATACTGCTCAGGATAATGATATCCAGGATGCTTGGTCCGCCGTTAAAGCCGCCGTTTCCACCACCGCCACGATTGTTTTTACTACGGGCAATAATGATAATAATGATGATGACAACGAAAATAAAAAAGAAAATACCACCGATACCGCTGTTCGACTGATCGGGTTTGCGGGTGCCTTTATATTTTCCTTTCAGTACCTCAATGATGGTATCTGTTCCTTTGTCTAAACCGTTGTAATAACTACCCGCTTTAAACTCCGGAATAATAACATTACGCGTGATTTCACCCACTATACCGGCTGTTAAGCGGTCTTCTACGCCATAACCCGGAGAAATCCAGATACGGCGCTCCTTTTGAGCCAGCAGGATAAAAACACCATTGTCTTCCTTCGCCTGTCCGATGCCCCATTGCTGTGCCCATTTTGGCGTCAGGATACCGATGTCCTCTCCCTGCAGGGAAGCAATCGTAACCACAACGATTTGTGTGGAAGTGGAATCCGAATACCGAACGAGTTTTTCTTCCAGACTTTGCTTTTCCTGCGGACGCAGCATATTGGCATAATCGTAAACACTCGTTTGTAAACTCGGTTTTTCCGGGATATTAAATTGTGCAGCAACCGGCTGCAGTAGTAAAAAAAGTACCGGCAGCAACAGGTTTCTGATGATTTTTGAAATAAAATGTGTCATTTATCCTTTGGATATTTCGTTCGATAATTCATTGGTATCGTCACTTTCAAAAGGAAAATATTTTTTCAAACGTTCTCCGGCTCTTATGATACCATCCACAAGACCTTCTTTGTATCGTTTGTTTTTGAAATGTTCAATTACAATGTCTTTGGTGCAGTCCCAAAAATCGTCTTCCACCATATTGTGAATACCTTCATCCCCAATGATAGCAAAAGTATGATCGGATACTCCCACATAAAACAATACGCCGTTACGGGCTTTTGTCTGATCCATGCCTAAAGTATAAAAAACCTCCTGAGCCCTTTCGAGCGGAGGTTTTTCAGTATGATTTTCGATATGAACCCTAATCTCGCCGGAAGTGTTTAATTCTGCAAGCTGAATGGCATTTACAATGGCATTCTCCTCATCGGCGGTTAGAAAATCTTCGGTTACAGACATGTGTTAGAATTTTACTTCAACAGGTTTCTCTGCACCTTCAACAGCATTGAAATAAGCTTTTTCCTTAAAGCCGAATATCCCGGCAAAAATGCTGTTAGGGAATGTTTTGATATGGCTGTTATACGCTTTAACCGATTCGTTAAAACGGGTTCTTGCCGTTAGGATCTGATTTTCAGTACTGGCTAATTCGTCCTGTAATTTCAGGAAGTTTTGGTTTGCTTTTAAATCAGGATACTGCTCTACAGTTACCAGTAAACGGGATAAAGCCGAAGAAACACCGCTTTGTGCTTTGTTGAACTCTGCTAATTGTTCCGGTGTAATGTTGGAAGGATCAATGGTTGTTTTCGTAGCTTCCGAACGTGCTTTGATCACTGCTTCCAATGTGCTTTTTTCGAAATCGGCAGCACCTTTTACTGTGTTAACAAGGTTGCCGATAAGGTCGTTTCTTCTTTGGTAAGAAGTCTGTACATTACCCCATGCTTCTTTGGAAGTCTCATCCAGAGTTACAGCAGTGTTATTGATGCCTTTTGCCCAGCTGTATAGAATAACGATGATTACAACAATTATACCTACGGGAATTAACCATTTTTTCATATTTCTCTAAGTTTAAAGTTTTTTATTGTTTTAAGTGATTATTTTTTATTTGTTCCGGCAGACGAAGTCACCACCTCATTTGCCCATTGCCTTTTACTCATTGCCCCTTGCTTATTACCTTCCCCCAACTACAACTCATTTTTCATATTACCAAGCTGTACTTTGATTGCTTCTAATTTACGAATGATTTCGAATTTATCGAGTGTTTTTTTCTGCCCTTCCTTTAAATGAATTTTGGCACCTTCCAGTGTAAAACCTCTTTCTTTTACCAGATGGTAAATTAGCTGCAGGTTTTTAACGTCTTCCGGGGTAAACATCCGGTTGCCTTTAGCGTTCTTTTTGGGTTTCAGAATATCGAATTCTTTATCCCAAAAACGAATTAGCGATGCATTCACATCAAATGCCTTGGCAAGTTCGCCTATACTGTAATATCTTTTTTCAGGTAAGTCTAAATGCATTAGTCGAGCGATTGATTTTCTTGATTAGCTAATTGTGAAATTAAAACATATTCTTTGGCAGATATCGAACCGTAATAGAAATTTAACGGATTGACCACTTCACCGTTTTTGTGAACCTCATAGTGTAAATGGGGAGCTTCCGAACGTCCGGTACTGCCCACATAGCCTATAATATCCCCTCTTTTAACGCGCTGCCCCGGTCGTACATTGTATTTGCTTAAATGGGCATACAGTGTTTCATAGCCATAGCCGTGGGTTACTTCAATATGATTTCCGTAACCGGATAACGAATTGTCTGCTCTTTTTACCACGCCGTCACCGGTAGCAAAAATAGGCGTGCCGGTTTTAGCGGAAAAATCCATTCCGGCGTGAAACTTACGCACTTTTGTAAACGGGTCGCTTCGGTATCCGAAACCGGAAGCCATATGCTTCAAATCTTCATTTTTAACCGGCTGTATGGCAGGAATAGCCGATAATAACTTTTCCTTGTCTTTGGCCAGTTTTAATATTTCATCCAGTGAACGGGACTGAATTACCAATTGTTTGGTAATAACATCCACCCGTTTGGTCGTATTCAGGACCAGTTCCGAATTGTTAAAACCTTCCAGTGCCTTATAGCGGTTAATTCCGCCAAAACCGGCTCTGCGTTGTTCGTCGGGTATCGGCGAGCTGTTAAAATAAACACGATACAAATTGTTGTCACGTTCTTCCAGATCACTTAAAACCTCGTCCAACTGATCCATTTTTTTATTTAGAATGGAATAATTAATCTTTAAATTTTCTATTTCCCTTGCCTGTAACTTGTCCTTTGGTGTTTCAAAAAACGGCGTATTGATCAGGACAATAAAACACAAAAAACCGAATAAAGCAGCGGAAACAATAAACAGTCCTGCATACCCTAAACGACGTCCTTTTTTAGGTTTTATTTTCTGATAGGCTAATTTTTCAGAATCGTAATAATATTTTACCTTCGACATTTTCTAAAATATGCTATTTTTGCACCTTATAAAAAGTTAAATGGCAACCTTTTGTAAGGTTAGACGAACAAATTTAATAAATGTTTCATTAAATTGTTTTTTTGTAGGGAAACATTTAGCTTATTTGTTGGTAGTTAGGGTAGGGTATGTTAAGTGTAAGTTCATGATAACGAGGATGCCCGGCATGGAAAAGCCTTATTTAACGGTTGTAAATAAATTAATAAAATACGGGCGAAAAGCAATTCGCATCAATAATAAATGCAGTATATGAAATCACAAGACGTCAGAAAACAGTTTCTCGACTTTTTTCAAAGCAAAGGACACTTGATTGTGCCTTCGGCTCCTATCGTTTTAAAAGACGATCCTACTTTGATGTTTAACAATTCCGGAATGGCTCAGTTTAAAGAGTTTTTTCTTGGAAACGGAACACCAAAAAGCGCCCGTATAGCCGATACACAAAAATGTCTGCGTGTATCCGGCAAGCACAATGACCTGGAAGAGGTGGGTATCGATACATACCACCACACCATGTTTGAGATGTTGGGGAACTGGAGTTTTGGAGATTACTTTAAAAAAGAAGCGATTAACTGGGCTTGGGAATTACTGACAGAAGTTTACAAAATCGATAAAGACATCTTGTATGTTACCGTTTTTGAAGGCAGTAAAGAAGAAAACGTGCCTTTCGACCAGGAAGCGTATGATATCTGGAAAACCCTAATTGCAGAAGACAGGATCTTATTGGGAAATAAGAAAGATAACTTCTGGGAAATGGGAGATCAGGGACCATGCGGACCATGTACGGAAATTCACGTCGATATCCGTTCGGCGGAAGAAAAAGCATTGGTTCCCGGTAAAGACCTGGTAAATGCCGATCACCCGCAGGTAGTGGAAATCTGGAACAACGTATTCATGGAATTCAACCGTAAAGCGGACGGATCCTTAGAAAAATTACCGGCACAGCACGTGGATACCGGAATGGGATTTGAACGTTTGTGTATGGTATTGCAGAACGTGAAATCCAATTATGATACGGATGTTTTTACGCCGCTTATCCAAAAAATTGAAAGCCTTACCGGTGGAAAATATACAATTAAAGCTAAAGACGAGGAAGAAGAGAAAGTTAATATCGCGATCCGTGTTATTGCCGATCATGTACGTGCGGTAGCGTTTGCAATTGCTGACGGACAATTGCCGTCCAATAACGGAGCCGGTTATGTGATTCGCCGTATTTTACGTCGTGCGATTCGTTATGCCTTTACTTTCCTGAACAAAAAAGAACCGTTCATTTACGAACTGGTAGCGGTATTAAGCGACCAGATGGGGGCTTTCTTCCCGGAAATCACCTCTCAAAAAGGATTGGTTACCAATGTGATTAAAGAAGAAGAAGCTTCTTTCCTGAAAAAGTTGGATCTGGGATTGCAATTATTGGAAAATGTAATTGCAGGAACGGAAGGAATCATCGTTTCCGGAGCAAAAGCATTTGAATTATACGATACTTTTGGTTTCCCGATCGATTTAACAGCCTTGATTTTAAGAGAAAGAGGTTATAATCTTGACGAGGCCGGATTTGATGCAGCCATGCTGGAGCAAAAAACACGTTCCCGTGCCGCTTCAGAAGTTTCAACAGACGACTGGACTATATTAGTAGAAGGTAATATTGAAACATTTGTTGGATATGACCAAACGGAAAATGACGTGAAAATCACCCGTTTCCGTAAAGTAGACAGTAAAAAAGATGGTAAATTATACCAGTTAGTGTTAGATAACACCCCGTTCTATCCGGAAGGAGGAGGACAGGTTGGTGATAAAGGTGTTTTGGTCTCGGCAAACGAAACGATTGAGATCGTGGATACTAAAAAAGAAAACAACCTGATTTTACATTTTGCGACCACACTGCCGGAAAATGTGAACGCTACCTTTGTAGCGAAAGTAAACAACGATTTGCGCTTACATTCGGCAAGCAATCACTCGGCAACACACTTGTTGCACCAGGCATTGCGTTCTATATTGGGAACACATGTGGAGCAAAATGGATCGTTGGTAGCGCCAAATTATTTGCGTTTTGACTTTTCACACTTTGCAAAAGTAACCGATGAAGAATTGAAACAGGTTGAAGATTTTGTAAATGCAAGAATTCAGGAGCAACTGCCGTTAATTGAAAGAAGAAACATTCCTTTTGCGCAGGCAATTGAGGAAGGTGCTATGGCTTTGTTCGGTGAAAAATACGGCGATAATGTTCGTGCGATTAAATTTGGCGACAGTATGGAGTTGTGCGGTGGAATCCACGTGAAGAATACGGCAGATATCTGGCAGTTTAAAATTACCAGTGAAGGAGCTGTTGCTGCAGGAATCAGACGTATTGAAGCGATTACAAACGATGCTGTAAAAGCGTTCTATGCTTCACAGGAAAATACGCTGAAAGAGATCAAAGAAAAGTTGAAGAATCCGCAGGATACAATTAAAGCGGTGGTTTCTTTACAGGATGAAAATGCCAAACTGAAAAAACAGGTTGAAGCTTTGTTAAAAGAAAAAGCGAAAAACTTAAAAGGAGAACTAATTTCCGAAATACAGGAAATCAATGGAGTGAAATTCTTGGCAAAACAGGTTGACCTGGATCCGAACGGAGCAAAAGACCTGGCTTATGAACTGGGGAACATCGGAACAAATCTGTTCCTTTTACTGGCTACAGCCGAAGAAGGGAAACCGATGCTGACCTGTTATATTTCTAAAGAACTGGTTGCCGAAAAAGGATTGAATGCCGGTTTAGTGGTTCGCGAACTTGGAAAATATATCCAGGGCGGCGGCGGCGGACAGCCGTTCTTTGCAACTGCCGGTGGTAAAAATCCGGGAGGAATCAACGAAGCTTTGGAAAAAGCAATTGACTATGTAAAATAGACAGAACCTAAATAAGATAGAGAACCCAAAGTAATTTTGCTTTGGGTTTTTTATTTAAAGCGGGACATTCTTCAAATAATAAAATCCCTAAGTTTGTAAAAAACAAACGGATCATGCAGTTCAGAACCCAAATACCTGTTTTAAAAAGTAAAAATCCAATAGATTATACTTCCGCAGTAGTGTCTTTAGGTTCCTGTTTTGCGGTCAATATGAGTGAGAAACTCGACTATTTTAAGTTTCAGCATTACTGCAATCCGTTTGGAATACTGTTTCATCCGCTCGCCATTGAAAAACTGATTGACGTTGCTGTTTTCAGGAAAGAATTTACAGCAGAAGATGTCTTTTTTCATAACGAACAGTGGCATACATTCGACGGGCATTCCGATTTGAGTGAAACCGATCGGGAAGTGCTGCTTCAGAACCTGAATGCTATTGCCGCAACAGCGCATGATAAAATAGCGGCAGCAACCCACGTTATAATCACTCTGGGAACGGCCTGGGTGTATCGAAAAACAGAAGATGGTAAAATAGTGGCGAATTGTCATAAAGTCCCGCAAAAGCAATTTAATAAAGAATTATTGGGTATTCCGGCTATAAAAGAAAGTCTTGCCGGTATTATCTCGAAAATTCACCGGCTGAATCCGGAGGCGCAGCTCATTTTTACCGTGTCGCCGGTGCGCCATATTAAAGATGGTTTTACGGAAAACCAATGGAGTAAAGCGAATCTGATCACTGCGATTCACCAGACCATAGCCGAATTTTCGGAAGAAGCCGTTTTTATAGACTATTTCCCGAGTTATGAGATCATGATGGACGAACTACGCGATTATCGCTTTTATGCAGAGGATATGATCCATCCCAATGCGGTAGCGATAGAATATATCTGGAAGCGTTTTTCTGAAAGCAGGATTGCCGAAACCGCTTATCCTGTAATGGATGAGGTGGAAAGCATCCGGAAAGGACTGGCACACCGCTCTTTTAATCCCGATTCGGAACAACATGCAAAGTTTTTAAAAAATCTACAGCTAAAGATTGCTACATTAGCAGTACAATATCCCAATATCACTTTTTAATATGGCAAGGAAAACATCGGACGAAACGAATATCAAAAACATGCTGGTTCCGGTAGTGCAGGCACTGGCGCGTTCCGGAAAAATAATCTACCTGCTGATTTTTATAATCATCGGGTTTGTGATTTATAAGTTTGTGACTTCCGAAAAGGCAACAACCACTACGGAATACAATACCGACCTGATCCAGCAGCAAATCAGGAATGTGGGGAAACTGGTGGTGACCGAAGGGCATTATGCGCAGGTAATGACCTATAAAGACCAGCAAAAATACCTGATGGATTTGCTGACATTTGAAAAGAAAGCGCTGATTATCATTAATGCCGATGTTACGGTAGCCTATGATTTACGGCAGATAAAATATGATATAGACGAAAAAAATAAAACAATTACCATTCTGAATATTCCGAAAGAAGAAATAAAAATCAGTCCCGATATTCAGTTTTATGATGTAGATCAAAGCCGAATGAATCCGTTTACAGGCGATGATTATAACAAGATTAATAAAAAAGTAAAAGCCGATCTGGCTCAGAAAATTGAAAAATCAGCATTAAAAACGAATGCTAAAAACCGCCTGATCAGTGAGCTTTCGAAACTATTGATCCTGACCAATTCGATGGGTTGGAAACTGGAATATGAAAACCGGGTTCTGGATAACGAACAGGCGATAGGAGAGCAGCTTAAATTATAAAAACAAAACCCGCATAAAGCGGGTTTGTTTTTTTATGATAAGCATACATTCGGACGGTCTAACGTAATGACTTCGTCAATGTTGTATTCGTCAAATAAATCCAGTAAGGCATCGGCACCTTCAGTCATTTTGTATTCCATTTCTTCTTTATACAAAGGTACCAGAGCATAGAAGTTAATCAGGTTGCCGTCTTCGGCCTTAAATTGTAAAAACTCCTCATTAAAGCTAACATAAGGCGGAAGTACCATCATGCATCCTAAACGGGTGTTTTCGGCAAAAGGATAAGCCTCTTCTCCGTTCGGAATTGTATGTCCGTAGCCAACCCAGGTGTTGTATTGATGCGGTAAGCGGGCAATCAGTTTTAAAAAATGGACCGGCCAGTAATTTTTGTCATCCTCAAAATCTTCATCACTGATTTTCCAGTCAGCCGGAAGAATAACCATTAATTCGCCATACTGCCAGTTTTCTTTTCCTTCAATTCCATCCGGAAGATGCATCGGTTTGTCACTCATACCGGAAGTAATCAGTACATTGTAAGGATAATCCGCTGTAGGTTTGATCCAAAGAACATCTATATGAACAAATTCGGAAATTATTTCGTGAAAAACCAGGTGAACATCCCCGATATGGTTTTCTAAATGTGCTGTGATTTCGTCTAAATAGCGACAGCTGCTGGCCACTCGGGAATCGTCACTTTCCTGGGTATGCCGGTAAATAGGATTGCCTTTTGCATCATAATCTTGTTCCTGGTTCATGAGTTGGTGTTTTAAAAATTATAGCCAACAATATAAGAAAAGTAACAGGAAATGAAAAAAAGATTCGTGTTAAATTAAGGCTGTTCGGATGTTTTTATAGCAGCAATGCTGTTACAGTTTGCTGTTCAGACTGCTCCAGCCGCCACCGTTCAGGGCTTCAATGCCGTGCTGTTTTAGGATAGTGGCAGCCTGTGCGCTCCGCATTCCGGAATGGCAGCAGGTAATGACCGGTTTGCCCAGCTTTTTGATATCCTGGATTTTGCCGGCAATAGCATTGAGCGGAATGTTTTTAGCGTTTGTAATATGTCCTTCGGCAAATTCACCGGGAGTTCTCACATCAATGATAATTGCTCCTTTGGCAATAAACGCTTTAATGTTTTCCGATTTGTTTCCAAAACCTAATATATCTAAAAGTCCCATAACTTTAATTTTTATCAAAGGTATGGGACTTGCTAAAATATGGTTGTAACAATTGTTACTGATTTGTATTATTTGTTTACGTTTTCGCTTTCGAAAATAAGCTCCAGTCCGCCGGATATTAAATGGGCAACTTCCGGACGTACCGTTTTTAGTTGTTCCAGATAGGAAACAACAGCCGTTTCCAAAGCGTGATTGTTGTTTTTATGAGCCAGTTCGGCAATTTCTACCGCTAACAGCCAGTCCTTTGGATGATCGGCTTTTAACGTTTCAAATACTGATTGTAAGGTATCCGGAGCATTGTTGTCGCGAATGGCTCTTACACTATGGTACAACTCTTCCAGTTTAATTCTTTCCGGTGTTTTTTGCGCCTTAATGGTTTTTGAGGTCGGAACATGTGTGATCAGGTCAAAGCTGTGCACATCGGCCGGTCCTGAAAAAGCGGAAATCGCTTCTTTTCCGACAGCCATATCATAAATGCCCCATTCCGGCTGGAATAAAACAGTGTCTTTATGGGTTACGGTACAGTTTTTAAAGCTGATGGTGATGATTTTGCCCTGTAAATTACGGGAACCGGTAATGATTTCCCCGGAAACGGTAATGTCTCCTTCAAATTCCAGGGTAACGGTTTCTCCTTCAAAAATAGCATACGCTCTTAAATCTCTCGGACTCATGTCCTCAATAGCAAGATTGATGCCTTTTAATTTTCCGATCGGGCTTCCGAAACCTTCGGCATGATAAGCGGTGCTGTGGCCTACTAATTCTTTTTCTCTATAGGAAAGTGCCGTTTGGCCGGTTGTCTGGATATAAACCGGTTTTCCTTCGTGTTCGATGACGTTGGTAAACACTCCTGAAATCTGAATTCCGGTGCTTAGTTCTACCGTTCCCAATGCTTTGGAATGGATCAATTTCCGGATTCCGGATAATCCGCCGGTACGCAAGGCCATTTTGTTTGCAAACTCTTCCAGAACAAGGCTCAAAAGTGCAAAATCGGGTGTTACATACAGTTGCGGCTGCGGTTTTGTAATGTCGAAACTTTGGTTGGCTGCAGAGATATCATACGGGATTTTCTTTACATTATCGGTCATACACCAGGCGCTTTCCCCGATAGAGGATAAAAGTCCGGCGCCGTAAATTTTAGGGTTTTCAACAGTTCCGATCAAACCGTATTCCACTGTCCACCAGTGCAGGTTCCGGATCTGTGCCATTTCCGATAATTCGCCCATATCGTTTTGCAGTTCGTCAACACGTTTTTCGGCAGCTTCAATTTCATCCTGAGGAGTACCTTCGGCTTCTTTTAAAATGGAAAGCAGACGAATGGCTTCATACATTTCGTAATCTCTTGCAGAGGAAATGGCTTTAGAGCCTATTTCTCCAAAACGGCGCAGGTATTCTGCATATTCCGGATTGGCGATAATGGGTGCATGTCCGGCTCCTTCGTGGATGATATCCGGTGCCGGGGTATATTCTATATGTTCTAACTGACGGATGTCGGAGGCAATAACCAATACGTTATAAGCCTGAAATTCCATAAAGGCATTTGGCGGAATAAATCCGTCAACAGCTACTGCTGCCCAGCCTATTTCTTTAAGGATACGGTTCATTCCGTACATGTTGGGGATGCTCTCGATGGAAATCCCAGTTTGGCGTAAGCCGTCCAGATAAGAACTGTGGGCTACTTTTCCTAAATAATCCACATTTTTACGCATCACATAGCGCCATACAGCCTGATTAATCGGAGTATATTCGTCATAATCCTGCGGTTTGATAAACTGCTGTAAGTGTTTCGGTAATCTTTCTAGTAACGGATTCGTTTCAAACGATGCATTCATGATTCTTTATTGTTGCTGTTTGCTGTAAAATTACGAAATCTTTAGGGAGTTAGCAATTGGAATTTCAAATCGGCGGTTATATTTGGTTATTTTTAATGTATTCTATTTTATGATGGAACATTTCTGCCATTTTAGCAGCTCTTTGCTTGGCTTCGTCTGCAACAGGTCCGGTAAATAAAGCATCGGTTGTTCCGGTAAAGAGTTGTATCCAGCGGTTAAAATGGTTGCTGCCTACCGGTAAAAAGGCATGCGGCGGAAAAGGCCTGCCGGAATAAGTGTGGTTGTCCAGCAGTACGGTTTCCCAGAACTGATACATTTTTGCCAGATGTTCCGGCCAGCGATCCTGTATTTTTTCATTGAAAACAGGGCCGATCAAAGTATCCTGCTGTACTTTTTCGTAAAAGGTGTCCACCAGCTTTTTGATGTCTTCCAGTGTGCTAATGTCTTTCATGATGTTTGAATAAAAAAAGCCTACGCAAAGGTAGGCTTGTAGTGCTTATGATAAGCCGGTAAATTATTTTTTTTGTGGCGGAAACTGCATCAGGATTTTCGTAACGAATTCATTGATGCGTTCCTCTTTTTTTTCACGGTTCTGAGTCAGTACTCCGGTTCCGGTTCCCTGCCAGATCAATTCATTTTTACGGGCATCGATGATGTCGATATACAGCGTGCCTTCGGTGGTGGTACTCACGGAGCTGTAAGTAGGGCCCCAGCCGTATCCCCAGCCCCAGCCACCACCATAACCCCATCCGGCGTTAAATTGGTTTACGCTGACCTGTTCTCTGGATTTGGTAAAAATATTTACCAGAAGTTCCGGCTGGTCACTTTTGCTGAATCCTTTTGCCGAGAGCTGATTGTCTATGGCGCGAAGGATGCGTTTTTTATCTAAATCGGAAATTTCAACTTTGTCAATCCCGTCCTTATGAAAAGCGTATGTTTTGTATTGACTAAAGTCGGTTCGGTTATCAAAATCGGAAGCTACTCTTACGGAGCTGCAGGAGCTGATAACGAAGAGCAGTAGTATCGGAAGGATTTTTATAGCTTTCATAATTAATAGGTTTTATATTTAACTAAAGTAAGGTGTCATCTACGATATTCGGAATTGTCACTTTTAGTAAAGGCTGCGTTTCCATTGCTCTTTTAATTGCAAAAACGGCTCCTTCATTACGTGCCCAGCTTCTTCTGGCAATTCCATTGTTGACGTCCCAGAAAAGCATTGATTCCAAGCGTCTTGAAGCTTCTTTGGTACCATCAAGAACCATACCAAAACCACCGTTTATCACTTCTCCCCAGCCAACGCCGCCACCGTTGTGAATGGAAACCCAGGTAGCGCCACGGAAGCTGTCTCCGATCACGTTATGGATAGCCATATCGGCAGTGAAACGGGAACCGTCATAGATGTTTGAGGTTTCACGATAAGGAGAATCGGTACCGGATACATCATGGTGGTCACGTCCTAAAACAACATAGCCTATTTCGCCTTTGGCAATTGCCTGATTGAAGGCTTCTGCTATTTTGGCTCTTCCTTCTGCATCGGCATACAGGATACGTGCCTGTGATCCTACGACCAGTTTGTTTTCCTGAGCACCTTTGATCCAGCGGATATTGTCGGCCATCTGCTGTTGTATTTCTGCCGGAGCAGTTTTCATGATTTCTTCTAAAACCTCGCAGGCAATAGCATCTGTTTTGGCCAGATCTTCCGGTTTTCCGGAGGTACAAACCCAGCGGAAA
Organism: Flavobacterium sp. 40-81; assembly: GCF_001898245.1. Lineage (NCBI taxonomy): Bacteria > Pseudomonadati > Bacteroidota > Flavobacteriia > Flavobacteriales > Flavobacteriaceae > Flavobacterium > Flavobacterium sp. 40-81. The sequence goes on along the minus strand of NZ_MKTM01000027.1, from coordinate 62,741 downwards.
GGCCCGAATCCATAATCGAAACACATTGGTCCCATAATGTCCTGAACATAGCTCGGGTATTTAAAGTCAATACCGTTTGGCGCCATAACATCGGCACCGGCTCTGGAGCTTTCCAGCAGGAAGGCGTTACCGTAGTCAAAGAAATAGGTTCCTTTTGCGGTGTGTTTGTTAATTGCTGCAGCATGTCTGCGTAATGTTTCCTGAACTTTTTCTTTGAATAATTCCGGATTGTTTGCCATCATGTCGTTTGCTTCTTCAAACGAAATCCCGGCCGGATAATAACCACCTGCCCAGGGGTTGTGTAAGGATGTCTGGTCGGATCCCAGGTCGATATATATGTTTTCGTCATGGAAACGTTCCCAAACGTCTACAACGTTGCCCAGATAGGCAATGGAAACCACTTCTTTATTTTCTTTTGCTATGCGAACGCGGGCTACCAAAGCATCAATGTCTTCGATAACTTCGTTAATCCAGCCCTGACTGTGGCGGATATGTGTTATTTTCGGGTTTACTTCGGCACAAACGGTAATGCATCCGGCGATATTACCGGCTTTAGGCTGCGCACCGCTCATTCCTCCCAATCCGGAGGTTACAAACAGTTTTCCTGCCAGATCTTCTCCGTTTTTGGCAATTTTTCTACCGGCATTCAATACGGTAATGGTGGTTCCGTGTACAATTCCCTGCGGACCGATATACATATAGCTGCCGGCTGTCATTTGCCCGTATTGGGTTACGCCTAAAGCGTTGAATTTTTCCCAGTCGTCCGGTTTGGAGTAATTAGGGATCATCATCCCGTTAGTGACAACCACCCGCGGTGCTTCTTTGTGGGAAGGGAATAATCCCATCGGATGTCCGGAATACATCACCAGCGTTTGTTCTTCGGTCATTTCTGCCAGATATTTCATCGTCAGGCGGTATTGTGCCCAGTTGCTGAAAACGGCTCCGTTTCCGCCATAGGTGATTAATTCGTGCGGATGTTGTGCCACAGCATAATCCAGGTTGTTCTGGATCATCAGCATGATGGCTTTTGCCTGCTCCGATTTTCCCGGATATTCCGAAATAGGGCGGGCATACATCCGGTAGTCAGGACGCAAACGGTACATGTAAATACGGCCGTATGTTTCTAATTCTTCCGAAAATTCTTTAATTAATTCTGCGTGATGTTTTGGTTCGAAGTAGCGCAGGGCATTTTTTAAAGCCAGCTTTTTTTCTTCGTCACTTAATATTTCTTTACGTTTGGGAGCGTGGTTAATAGTGCTCTCGTATGGTTTAGCCTGTGGTAAAACGGAAGGAATCCCTTCTAAAATTTGTTCTTGAAAAGTCATGATTGTTACTGCTTAGAATTGAAAAATAAATAAATTGAAGCGTTGCCTCGCTAAGGATAACGAATATCTGACCTGTGATAGGATTTATGGATTTTGATTCTGTATTTTAATGAAAGGACGTCCATTTCTATTTGCGTATCGTTCCGGTGTTTTTATTGTAGCCGTATGGACAGTGACGGCAGCCGTTTTTACAGCAATATCCTCTTTTTAAGTGGAATTGTTCGGTAAAAACCTTGTAACCTTCCGGGGTGAGATAATAGTCTTCTCCAGGGATTAATTTATTTTTAGTATTTTGGTTGTCCATACGGACAAATTTAGGAACTTTAAGGTTAATGATCGTACTTGTATTAAAATATTTAACGCCCAAAGGTTTTAGAGGAATCACTTTATTCCCTTTTGTGTTCCTGGCAGATGTAAAAGATAAAAAGGATCCGGTTTTTTTAAACCATGAAAAAATTCATATCAAGCAGCAGTTAGAGCTGCTGATTGTGCCTTTTTTTATCTGGTACGGGCTGGAATATCTGGTTCGTTTGTGCCAGTATCCGGACAAGCATACCGCTTACCGGAATATCAGCTTTGAGCGGGAAGCTTACGGCAATGAAAAAAATCCGGAGTATTTGTCGGGAAGACCGTTTTATGGTTTTGTGCGCTACCTGCGAAAAAAATAAAAGCCCCTGTTTAAACAAGGGCTTTTTTAATAATAGCGTTTTTCAATTTTAGAAAATAGTCTTTCTGTCTACAACAGCACCGTTTTCTAAGGTTATTTTTAAAAGTACTACGCTGGTTGATTTTTTTACATTTTTAAGTGTAATTTCATTTTCATCAGCATTTTTGTACTCATCTATTTTTCTGCCTAATACGTCGAAGGCAACGATGCTTTTAATTCTTTCAGAAGAAGAGTGAACTGCTAATTCATTTCCTCTAAGTATTTTAATTCCGTTTTCATTTGTGAAATCTACGTTTCCTAAATTTCCGTTTGAGAAACGCAATACAAAACGGTCGTTAAATGTTCCTGCAGCAGAAGTAAAGCTGTATGGCGCTGTTCTTAAGTCGTGGATCACATTTAATGTTTTATCTTCTAGGAAAATCGCATGCGTATCGAATACTCCGTCCAGGTGGTCAATTCCAATCTGGTAAGTATCCTGAGCATTAGCGTTAAATCCTAAAGCTACTTTGTCGTCTTCATTGAATGGTAACGGACGTGCCTGAATGGTTAGGTTCATTTCCGGAATAGTAGAGTAGAATGTTACTCCGTTTCCTCCGAAAGCCTGACCATCTAATCCTCTGTCGAAGTCTAAACTTGCTCCTTCAGCATATCCTACCAGAATCTGACTGAACGCTCCGTTAGCATTCGCTAAGTTTAACCAGATGCGGTGTTTTTCAAGTTCACCTGAATTCACAGCCTGTGTTTCCGGGTTAATTTGTGCAGCTCCGCTTTTCAGGAATGTATTGTTAGATCCGCTAACTCTCATACTGTTGATGAATTTAGCATTTCCGTTTGCAATTCCTTTTACAAAGAAAGCCTGACCGGAAGCGATATAACGGCTTGGTTGTGTGCCTCCTGAAATTGCTGTTGCTGTAGCCCCGAATTTGTTTACAGTAGCATAATCGGAAGAGGTATAGTTATAAGAATAGTTTCCATAAAAAGGATTTGCTGTTCCGGTTTGTATCGGAGTATTGTGTGTCCATACATATACGGTTCCGTCCAATAATGTTTTATTCGTTGTTTCGTTTAAGAAAGATACCACGTCAATTGCTGAGGCGTAAGGGTTTCCGATAAGGTTCCACTGGTCGTCATCAGCGGTTACTCCATTACCAACGTTTGCATCTGTACCGATAGCGATCGGAATAGTGATGTCGCCATTATTTGGTGTTCCAACAAAAGTTGCCGTATAGGTTGTTTTATTTGCCGGATTTAAATCAAATGATTGCGGTGCTCTCACGATATAGCCCATTCTTGGATCCATAGCTGTTGTGGTTGCATTTACACCAATCCAGTTTCCGTAACCTCCGTTGATTGTTGGCTGCCAACGATAGTATTTGTCAGACAAAGTGTTTGGTGATAAAGCGCTTAAAGTAAAATTAGAAGCTAAGGTTACCGGTGAATTCCAGTATGTAAAGTCATAACGATACATTGGTTGTGTCGTACGTTTGATGTTTACAATTCCGGAATTGGCAACATTATCTGTCTGGATAATACTGGCGCTGTTCGCTAAATTGAAAGTACCGTTGTTTTGTACTGTAATTTTGTTAACCACGTTTACACCGTTTCCTGTTGGAACTTCAAGACGGGCATTTGTTCTTACGGTTAATGTTTTTGCTAAACCTACATAGTTGGTTCCGTTTACATTAGCATAATTTGTAGCCGGTTTGATAATTACACAGTTGTCTGCTGCTGGTACTCCTACAGGAAGCCAGTTGTTAGGATCATTCCAGTTACCGTTGTTACCCTGCCAAACTTTAGATTTGTTTGTAACGTTAACTAATTTTGAAGCGGTACAGCCATTGGTTAATTGTACATTGGCAGTAAACGACCAGTTGTTTACTTCTAACTGAGCAGTAGAAGGTTTGATGTAAACGACGTTTACAGCCTGGTTGGTATATGGTACTGTTCCGGCAGCATCAGTATAGGCATCAATTGTAGCTCCTGTCCAGGTAAAGTTTGATGTTAAAGGTCTTGTTCCGCTTAAAACAACATCATCAATAGCCCATCCGTCAGAATAAACGGCAACATATCGGAATCTTAATTTCAGGTTTGCAACTCCAACGTAGCTATTCAACGGGATAGTTACAGTTGTGAATTTACCAGGTGATCCCTGACTTGAGGTATATGTTTGTACCGCTGTCCAGGAAGTACCGTTATTTGTTGAAACTTCAACGATAGCATTGTCTCCGTTTCCATAACAAGAGAAATACTGTCTGTATGTCAATGTCAAATCGATGAAATTTGTAGTGTTATAGCTGTTTGTTGTTTGTAATGCTAAGTTTTTTGTGCTGGAACTACTGTAGTCAGAAGTTGTAAAGGCAAATTTATTGCCAATCGCTCCGGAGCTGATTGCCGGTTTCCAAACACCGGAAACAGTTGTGTAAACACTGGTTTTTTGCTGCCATTCTGTAAGCGCATCACCATTGGCGATATTTACTTTTGTAAAAGCGCCAAATCCAGATGCTTCAAAAGTCTCATTTAATAAATCGACCACTTCTGTACTTCCTGCAGCGGAGATTTGTACTAAATCTTCTTCACCGCATATTTGAGGAGAAGCAGGAGTAATGGTGATGTTAGGAACCGGTTTTATTTTTGCGATAATTGGTGTACGAACCAGAGATTCGCATGATCCGTTTAAAGCTGTTACATAATAGGTTGTTGTAGCCGATAGGGATGGCGTAGTGTATGATGCTGATGTAGCACCGGCTATAGCTGTTCCTCCGCTTTCGGTAGTGTACCATTTGTATGAAGTTACTCCGGAAGTACCGGTTACTGTTAAGGTTACCGTTCCTGTTCCGCACAGTTCAACTGTTGGAGCACTTGTTATTTTTGCAGGGCAATCCTGAATTACACGGATGGTATAATCTTCTGTCTCACCATCGGAATTAGATCCGCAGGCAGCTGTAGATTTTGTACGGATACGCATTCTGTAATCGCCAGGAGCTGTTCCTGTTGGTACCACAAAACCAAAGGTATTGGAGTTGAAGCTTGTATTGGTTGTAAAAACGATTTCTGAAGCATCTTCAAAAGTGTTGTTTTTATTCCAGTCTACCCAAACTCTTGCAGTTTGTAGTCCTCCGGACAAAACAAGGCTAACATTGATTCCGCCACCCGGAATTTGCTGTGCCGGTGTTAGAGCAGTATAATCGCCATATCCGGAAGTACTGTATCCTGTTGTGTTTGTAGGAGCATCTACTACAGCTCCGGTTGTTTTATAACTGGAGATATAAAAGGTACTTGATGAAGATGAAGGTGTACAAACTCCAGATGGTGTTGAAGATGGTGTCCAGGTGTATAATAAGTTTGTATTTGGATATGAACCATTGGAATTTCCTGATCTTGTTCTGTTGGCATCGTTGTTATTTGTACCAGCATTAGTATTTCCCATCCATTTTCCGTTAGAAGGTTGTGATCTGTTGTTGAAGTCACTGTTTGAACTACCTCTAAGGCCTACCTGAACATATACAACACTATTGTCTGATGGCTGACAGCTACCGTATGAAATGTTAACGGTATTGGAAGTTTCATTTAAACGAATCTGAAAGTTGAAATCTCCGTCTTCAGCATCTCTCTCGGCATTAGTCCATTGTACCACAAAAACACGGTTAGGAGCACTTCCTATTGTTTTATAGGTTATGGCAGAACCGTTACTTTTTAGATCTACTCCCAATGCACTGATCGCTCCGCTATAGGCAGTTGATGAAGAAATCGGATTGTATTCATTAGTGTTGGATAATGTGGTTCCGAAAGTTATAAACCCGTTACTATTTACCGAACAAGTAGTATAGTTTGTACCGTTATAGTTGAAAGTAAACCCAATCGCAATATTATTTGGTGTTGTGTTATTGTCCCAACCATTATTGAAAACAATTGAAGCTCCGGTAATTGCGGTATAAGTTGAAGTTGATTCGGAAAAAGTATAATTGCTAACCTGTGTATAACCGGTATTGTAAATGAACAATGATAAAAAGGCTATCACATTTAAAAAGGAAAGGTTTTTAAGATTAAACGGATTAAAATTAAAAACGTTGATAACTTTAAAAAAGTCATCAGATTTTCTGTTGTTTTGGGGGCTGGTTAACATACTATAAAATCTTTAGGGGTTAATTTTACAGTACGAAAGTATGTACTAAGAATCACACGTGAGGTGCGTTTTGACTGAATTTCGATGAAGGATTCCCTTTAATCGATAAAGTGCATTTTTTGAAAACAATAATTAAAATTCCGGAACCGATTTTATGGTAAAACCGTAATTATGTGTTAAAAATGAATATATTTTTTTTACGGAGTGTAAAATTTGACCCTGAAATTGATTTTTTTGTTAAAAAAAATGAGTAAATTTAACTGTGTAATTTGTTATGAATTACAAATGAATGAAACATATATGAAGTGCTAAAAGGGAATCGTTCCCCGGTTTTGTTGTCCCGTTTTAAAGGCTTTATATCCCTTGATGTTTTTTTAAAAATAAAATGTGTATTTTTGTAACTACTTAAAAAACAGAATTTAATGATGATGAAGAAAAGCCTTTTAGTAATTTTTTTATTTGGTGCCGCTTTTTTAAGCCAGGCCCAGATGTATGTGAGCCCAAACAGTTATGTTTTTGTCAATAATGAATTATTGTTTGTCAAACAGGATGTCGTTTTAGCCAGTTTAACCGGTAACGACGGATATGTATATCTTAGAAGAGGAGGCCAGCTTATGCAGGGTGTTGCAGGCAATACCCAGAATAGCGGAGGCGGTAAGATGACCGTTTACCAGGAAGGTACTTCGGATAATTATGATTATAACTACTGGTGTTCACCGGTGGGAACGGTAGCATCCGGTCAGGAAGGTGTTTTAGGAAATTTAAACGGCAATGTAAACAGTTTGTTTTACAGACCGGTAAGCATTACGAGTAGTACTGCTGCAACGATACTGCCATGGGGATCCTGGGACGGACAAGCCAGTCCGTTGTCGATTTCTTCCCGATGGTTATGGAAATTTATCAGTTCAACGGCTTATACCGGCTGGGCACATATTGGAAACGGTCAGCCTTTAGCTGCCGGCGAAGGATTTACTATGAAAGGAACAGCCGGTACCGATTCCAATAATGTGGATGGTACGGTTGCCAACAATCCGGGAGCCAAACAGCGTATCGACTTTAGAGGACGTCCAAACGACGGTGATATTGTTATCCCGACACTTGCGGGACAGCAAACGTTAACCGGAAATCCGTACCCTTCAGCAATTGATTTGAGCTATTTTCTGCTGGATAATCCGGCTTGTGACGGAACAGCTCAGTTTTGGGAGCAGGATAAAACGGTAAATTCGCATTATCTGGCAAACTACCAGGGTGGATACGGCACGTTTACGCCGGCGGCAACTTTAGCACAGGTACTTGCCGGAACAGCAGGTCCGGGGGTTTATACACCGGCAATTTTTTACTCTTATGACGGTTCCGGTAATCAGGGACCGGTGGTTTCGATACCGGGTCAGCATTTTGAGAGACGTTTTTCTCCGGTTGGACAAGGATTTATGGTTATGGGCGTGGGTGCCGGTACCGTTACAATGAAAAATAAATACCGCGTATTTGTAAAAGAAGGAACGGTTACCAATTCTGATTTTGAAAAAAGCGCAAATTCAACAGCTTTTGTGAATAACAGCGACAGTACGGATGAGAATTTCCCGCCTATACAAGCGGTATCCGGTATTGACTATACCAATGGCAGTAAATTGCCAATGCCGCAGATCCGTATCAATACTTTAATTGATAATCAGGGCGTTCGCCAGGGTGTGATTGTTTTTCATCCGGAAGCGACCGACAGTTACGATAGAGGTATGGATGCCTTGTCATCGGATGATGCCTTGCCTTCTGATTCCTTTTTTGTGATAGACAATAAAGAATGTATTATCAGCGCTATTGCCTTTGATGAAGACAAACGTATTCCGGTAGGTTTTAAAAATGATCTGCCTGCCAATTATAAAATCACCGTAAAGGAAATTATCAATTTTGAAGATGTTTCCAATGTTTACCTGCATGATAAAGTAAATAATGTATACCATGATATTAAAAATGGTGTTTACGAATTGAACCTGCCGGCAGGTACCAATAAAACGGATTATGAGATTACATTTAAAGATGATAATATATTGGGCGTTGGTGAAGATATCAAAAACAGCCTGGTAGTTTACCAGAATAATGCTTCGCATAACCTTACCATTAACAACCCGATGCTGTTGGATATCAATACACTGGTTTTGTATGATGTCGTTGGAAAAACCATCTTTACCAAATCAAAACTGGGAAGCAGTGCCTCTTATGAATTTCCGACCTCTAATTTGAGTGATGGTATCTATATTGTAAAAATGGCTACCGCTGACAATCTGGAAATAAGTAAGAAAATCATAATTAAAAATTAAATTTTATTTAAAATATTTAAAAACAGCTTCCATTTGGGAGCTGTTTTTGTTTAAAATGATACTTTTGTAAAGTATGAAAAGCAGTAGTCAGCAATTGCCGTTAATCCTTCCCGATGGAATCTCTGTAATGGTTAAAAGAGAAGATTTAATTCATCCTTTTCTTTCCGGTAATAAATATCGTAAACTGTATTACAATCTTGAAAAAGCCAAAAAAGAAGGATTTACAAGGCTGTTGACTTTTGGCGGTGCTTTTTCAAACCATATAGCTGCGGCTGCGGCTGCCGGATTTCATTTCGGATTTGAAACGATCGGGATTATCAGAGGAGAAGAACTGAGGGACAAGATTCAGGAAAACCCGACTTTGCGGTTTGCCGAACAGCAAGGCATGAAATTTGATTTCATATCCCGTGAGGCCTACCGGTTAAAAGCGGAAGCAGCATTTGTGGAAGCATTACAGGCAAAATACGGCGCTTTTTACCTGCTGCCGGAAGGCGGAACCAACGAGCTGGCCGTTAAAGGATGTGAAGAGATTTTAGAGGAAGACGATAAAATAAAATATACCCATATTTGTTGCGCTGTCGGAACGGGAGGAACCATATCCGGATTGATCAATACCAGTGGCAGTACCCAAAAAGTTCTCGGATTTCCGGCGTTAAAAGGTTCGTTTTTATCTGAGGATATTTGTAAGTTTGTGAATAATAGCCGTTGGGAGCTTATTAATGACTATCATTTTGGAGGATATGCGAAAATAAATGAAGCACTGATCCGTTTTATTAATGCGTTCTATGCCGAAACGGGCGTACCTCTGGATCCGGTTTATACCGGTAAAATGATGTTTGGTGTCATGGACATGATAGCGAAGGGCTATTTTCCTGAAAAGGCACAGATTTTGGTGATCCATACCGGAGGATTACAGGGAATCGAAGGAATGAATAAAATACTGGCACAGAAAAAAATGCCACTGATAATAAACGAATAGCAATTGAATTCTTTTAAAAATAAAAATAATGATTAAGAAGTTTTGTATTCTGCTGACTGTCATTTTTGTTTACAGCTGCGGGTCTTCTTCGAAGGTCCGGACGGCATCGTCAAAAAATAGCACTACTAAAAAACACACGACCGTAAAAACACATACGGGAGGAACAAAATCAGGAAATGCGGGTGAAAATGCAAAACCTACAGAAGTTTTAGAAGCTACTTCAAAATTGAAAGTAACGACTGAAATAGTTAATGAATATATTTCCAAATTTAAAGAAACGGCTAAGGATAACATGCGAAATCATGGTATTCCGGCGAGTATCACGCTGGCGCAGGGAATCCTGGAATCCGGTGCGGGTGTAGGAACGCTGTGTATCAAAGCAAATAACCATTTCGGGATCAAGTGTCATGCCGGATGGACGGGAGAAAGTGTTCGTCATGATGATGATGCCGAACAGGAATGTTTCCGGAAATACAGTGATCCTGCGGAGTCTTTTCGCGACCACTCCCTGTTCCTGACAACCAGAAGCCGCTATGCCGCTTTGTTCAAATTACCTAAAGGAGATTATACTGCCTGGGCAAAAGGACTTAAAAATGCCGGCTATGCTACCGATCCGAAATATCCGGATAAATTAATCGGACTTATCGAGCGTTATGAATTGTACAAATACGATTCGGAAGTTATCGGAGCTGGTTACAATAAACCGGTAATCAAAAAAGAAACACCGATAGTAACAAATAAAGTTGCTGAAGACGGCACTACTTACCGGGTGTCGCAGGGAGATACCTTATACTCCATTTCTAAGAAATTTAATGTAACGGTTGACGAGTTGATCAAAATAAACAACCTTACCTCAAATGCAATATCAATTGGCCAAATACTAAAAGTAAAATCATAATGTTATATAAAAGAAGCAGCGAGCTGTTTGCTGCAGCATCAGCAGTTTTGCCGGGTGGTGTGAACTCACCGGTTCGTGCATTTAAATCAGTTGGCGGAACGCCAATTTTTGTTAAAGAAGCTAAAGGAGCCTATCTTTATGATGAAGACGGAAACCGTCTGGTAGATTATATAAACTCATGGGGACCTATGCTGCTGGGACATGCACACGCTCCGGTTGTGGAAGCGGTAATTGAAAAAGCCAGGCTGGGAACCTCATTCGGGATGCCGACAGCTTTGGAAACAGAAATAGCGGCATTGGCCATTTCGATGGTGCCCGGAATAGAAAAAATACGCTTTGTAAACTCCGGTACGGAAGCCTGTATGAGTGCTATCCGTCTGGCAAGAGGTTTTACAAACAGGGATAAGATCATAAAATTTTCAGGTTGTTACCACGGTCATTCCGATTCTTTCCTGATCCAGGCAGGAAGCGGAGCGATAACCTTTGGTTCGCCAAATAGCCCTGGAGTAACACAGGGAACAGCAAAGGATACCTTGTTAGCCCGTTATAACGATCTGGATAACGTGCGTTCATTGTTTGAAGCGAACAAAAATGAAATTGCAGCCATCATTGTGGAGCCGGTAGCCGGAAACATGGGGTGTGTGCCGCCGCAACAAGGCTTTTTAGAAGGATTACGGGCACTTTGTACAGCAAACGGCGCCTTGCTTATTTTTGATGAAGTAATGACCGGATTTCGTCTGGTAAAAGGTGGTGCGCAGGAATTGTTCAACATTACAGCCGATATCGTAACGTTCGGTAAAGTGATCGGAGGCGGATTGCCTGTTGGTGCTTTTGCTGCCAGAAATGAGATCATGAACTATTTGGCACCGTTAGGGCCGGTATATCAGGCAGGAACACTGTCCGGAAATCCACTGGCAATGGCGGCCGGATTAGCCATGCTGAAAGAAATCAATACCAATGCAGGTCTTTTTGAGCGTTTGGAGCAAAAAACGGCTTATCTGGAAGCGGGAATCCGTAAAGAACTGGATGCTGCCGGTATTGTCTACACGATCAACAGAGTGGGCTCGATGATTTCCGTTCATTTTGACGGAAGTCCGGTTGTGGATTTCGATACGGCGAAAAACGGTGATAACGATTCGTTTAAAAAATTCTTCCACGGCTTGTTAAGAGAAGGGGTTTATATCGCACCTTCGGCTTATGAAACCTGGTTTATAACGGATGCACTGACGTATGAAGACCTGGATTTTACAATTGCTGCCGTTGGGAAAGTGGCTCAGGAATTATAACAGAAAAGTATAAAAAGAAAAAAGCGCACTATATAGTGCGCTTTTTTTATTAATGTGTAAGACGGTTAACTAAGTCCGGCTGAGCATTTAACTGCTCTAATTGCGAAGGCGTTAACGGCGCTTTTAAATAATGTTCAACTACTCTGGCCAATTCTTTTTTACGACCATCTGATAAATCTTTAACTGCTAAATTCTGATGTTTCATCACAAAAGCTTTTGTTACTTCTGCCTTCTGAGCTTCCGTAAGCTTGATCTGTGCTGTTAAAACAGTCATGTCATTCTGAACCTTACTGGCTAATTCCTTGCTTAGCTCCTGTGCAGAAGCGCTGACAGAAAAAGCAATAATCATAAAAAATAGGGCCGCTAATTTTTTCATTTGGTAATAAATTATCAGTGTTTGGAAGCCAAAACTAACTTATTTTATGATATTTTACTAAAAAAACTGCCGAAAAATTATTGACGTTCTTTATTTTTAAAGTTTTGCACTCTTTTTTCCATTCTTTCCTGGCGCATATTGTCGCGTTTTTCCCATTTTTCCATCTGGCCGGCATTCAGGATTTTTTTCATTTCGCCTTTAAAGGCAATTTTCTCATCCATACGTTTGTTTTGCATGGCAAAACGTTCGTCGCTGGTCATTTCTTTGTAGTTTTTCTTTACATCACCCTGAGCCGCTTTTACTGCCTCGCGTTTCTGGCTTTGTTCTGTTAAAAGCTTTTCTACATCTTTTTGCTGTTTTGCAGTTAAATCAAGATCAAGGGTCATTCTTTTAACCTGTAATTGTACCTGTTGCTCCGGAGTCATGCGTTCGCGTTCTCCTCTTGTTGCTTTTTCCTGTGCAAATCCAAACATTGTTGCTGTTAGGCAGATTGCTAAAATTAGTTTTTTCATAATACTTTCTTTTGTAAGTTGTTATGTTCCTTTGACAGCCGTTGGAATAAAAGGTTTAAAATCGGGTGTAATAAAAAAAAGTTAAAAAAATATAACATTTATATTGTTTCTGTAAAAAGATATAACCATATTTTTTGGAGTTACCGCTTTTGAAGGCTACCTTTGCCGCGTGAAATCAGGAATAGTCATAATCATTTTCTTTGTACTCTTCAAACCGATACTTCCGGTTTTTGAATATGTTATTAATTATGACTACATCACTACCGTACTTTGTGAAAACAAGGCAAAACCCGAAATGGCCTGTAACGGAAAGTGTCATTTAATGAAAGAATTGGCAAAATCTTCCGAAACGGAAAAGCCGTTATCGACCGATAAGAAAAATGTAAGAGCAGAAGTAGAAGTATTGTTTCTGGAAATTCAGAAAAACTTCGAATTAGCAGTACTGCCATCTGTCGGAAAAACACAAAAAAACTTCAGTTATTCTAATTTGTATACCCATTTGGGTACCAATGCCGTTTTTCATCCGCCGGCTTTTATTTCTTAAAATTTAACGGACGCTCCATCGGAGCAAAACAACACTCTTTTGATGGTATTTTCCATCAGGGGAATGACATGTCGTATATTTTAAAAAATAAAAAATGAAATTTCAATTCTATAAAAAAGTATTGGCAATTGCATGTGCTATTGCTTTAGGGTCATGTAGTAATGATGACGTAATAAATTCAACAGAAGGTAACGGAAGTTTAAAATTAAAATTCGATCACCGTTATGGGGAAACCGATTTTATTATGGGGGCGACCTATACCACATCGCAGGGTGAAGCCATTAAGGTGGACAACATTAAATATATTGTCAGCAATATTGTATTGACAAAAGATGACGGATCTACCTATACGTATCCGAAAAGTAAAAGCTATTTCATTATAAAAGAGCAAAGTCCGGTTTTGTTTACCGTTGAGCTTGCCGATATTCCGGCCGGAAATTACAAATCGGTTAAATTCGGAATAGGAGTAGACCAGGAACAGTTTAATTTAGGAGCTGCCGGACAGGGTGACTTCCTGGCTCAGGCTCAGGCAGAAGGGATGATGTGGTCCTGGAGTGCCGGGTATAAGTTTTTAGCTTTCGAAGGAAACTTCACTTCTGCAACAGTTGCACAGTCAACATTATTTAAGGTACATACAGGACAAACCGGAACGAATTATAACTATACGGAAGTATCACTTAACTTCCCGGATAAAGCTTTGGTGCGGCCAACGATCACGCCACAGGTGCACATCATGGCGGATTTGTCTAAGATCCTTGACGGAGCAAATAAAATAGGGCTTTCACAACAACCCAATATTATGGGTGGAGCGATTTTGGCTTCTATCACGGCTAATGTACAGTCCATGTTTGCTGTAGATCACGTTCATAACGATTAAGCAATTTAAAAAGCTGCCGGTTTTTTTTTGGATTGGCAGCTTTTTGAAATACGAAAATTATGAAAGTGAAAATCTTAGTATTGCTCATGCTCCCTTTGTTGTGGAGCTGTTCGAACGATGGTGATTCCGACGAATATCAAAATATTCCGATTGCCTTTAAAGTGCCTTCCAATTTTCCGCCTTTGGCTTATAATCTGCAAAACAATCCCCTTACGGAAAAAGGATTTGAGCTTGGTAAAAAACTGTTTTATGACGGCCGCTTATCCTCAGACGGATTGGTTTCCTGCGGATTCTGCCATATACAGGAGGATGCTTTTACACATCATGGGCACACCTTTAGCCATGGTGTTGGCGATAATATTGGGACCCGGAATACACCACCTATCCAGAACCTTGCCTTTCAGACGGCTTATATGTGGGATGGCGCTACAACGCATCTGGATTTACAGCCTTTGATCCCGCTAACCAGTGAGATTGAAATGAATGGTAACCTTGCAGAAATTGTGAGTATGATGAAAAGTGATAAGGCCTATCAGAAACTGTTTAAACAGGCATTTTCCGATGGGGCGATCAATTCTGAAAACATGCTGAAAGCCCTGGGACAGTTTATGGTTATGGTAACCTCTTCCAATTCGCGATTTGATAAGTTCAGACGAAATGAACCGGGTGGCAATTTAACCCAGGAAGAACTTGACGGTTATACGATTTTTAATCAAAAATGTGCTTCCTGCCATGCGACAGATTTGTTTACGGACAATTCGTACCGTAACAATGGCTTAGCCGTGAATCCGCTTATCAACGATATCGGGCGTTACCGTGTTACCGAATTGCCGGAAGATTACTATAAGTTTAAAGTGCCAAGCCTTCGGAATATTGAAAAAACAGCACCATATATGCATGATGGCCGGTTTTTTACACTGGAAGCGGTCTTGAACCACTATGCGCAGGGTGTGGTGGATTCGCCAACGCTGGATCCGGCTTTAAAGAGTAGTGGTTCTTTAGGGATTCCACTGAGCGGAAATGAAAAAACAAAATTAGTGGCGTTTTTGAAAACGTTAACCGATATGCAATATTTAACCGATAAACGGTTTTCGGAATATTAATGGAAAACAGCGCCGGTTTGGAGTGTGTTTTTGGTTAGAAAGTATTCTAATTTCAAAATGCTTTTATAACGGTATCGCATTGTGATAAAAGCATTTTTTCAGTAAAAAAGTGGACTGTTGCAGGTCCGTAAAAAAGAAATAAAAATGAAAAAATATAGTATAGTACTATTGCTTTTTTTTGCAGCTTTAACACAGGCGGCAGAAAAAGACAGTCTCAATTGGGCAAACCCTTTTAAACGATATTTTCAGCCTCTGGAATATTATGATGACTGCGATGCCTGCGGGTGTTCGGCGAGCGGCGGGAGTCTGGGATTTTCGTCGATGCTGAACAGTAATTTTGTTGGAATCCGCTATTTTAATCAGCATTATAAAAGTAATGACGGTTTGTTTTCGGATTCTCCCTGGTATGAAGAAAATTTCAATACCATTCAGGTCTGGGCGCGTATTCCGATAGTGAAAAAAGTACAGCTTTCGGTGCTGGCACCCTATCATTTTCACAATAGGGAAACGGTTACGGGAAACCAGCAGATATCCGGATTGGGTGATATTACGGTTTTGGGAATGTACACGGTTTATGAAACCACAAAGGACAGTGCACTGTTCCGGCACACGCTGCAATTGGGTGGTGGTGTTAAGGCGCCAACGGGAAAATATAAGGAGTTTAACAGCGGTAGTGTGAATCCGAGTTTCCAGGTAGGAACCGGAAGCTGGGATTATATTTTTGCTTCTGAATATGTTTTAAAGCAGGGCGATTTTGGTTTGAATACTATGGCGAGTTATACGCTGAAAACGGAAAATCAGAAAAATTATCGTTTTGGAAATCAATTTAACTATGCTTCAACATTGTTCTATATGATGGCGGTTAAAACGTTTGCCCTGGTACCGCAAATCGGAATAGCCGGTGAGGTGTATGGCAATAATTATCAATACAAGCAGCAACTTCGCAATACGGCCGGTGATATCCTTTTTGGAAAATTCGGTATTGAAGTGGGTAAAGGTAAATTTTCGTTAGGGTTGAATACCATGCTGCCGATCAATCAGAATTTAACCGGAGGAAGGGTGGAAGCCCAATACCGGTGGAGTGTCAATTTGAATTATACGCTGTAAAAAAAAGAAAAGGACTCCGTTGAGTCCTTTTTTTATGGTGCTTTTTGTGCACTGGCCGGATTTTGTGGCTGATGCTGTCCCTGGAAACGTTTTTTGTAAATAGCATCCCATTTGTCCTGTTGTTCGGTTGTTAAGACGGCTTTCAGGTTTGCTTTTAGTGTTTTCAGGCTTTCGATATATTCTTCTTTTAACGTCTGGTTTTCTTCCGGTTTGGCAGATTGAAGACGCTGCTTGATGTCGCCGGTTTTCCGATTGTTTTCAAGTAAGATCTTTTCCAGCTGTTGCTGCTGGACTGTTGTTAAATCCAGATCGGTTGCCATTCTTTTTACTTCCATTTTGGCTTTTTGCTCGGCGGTCAAAACGGGTTGCTGCTGTGCGTTGCAGGTTAAGGATACAATACCTAAGATTAAAATAAAGAGCTTTTTCATAATCTTATTGGTTTTAAGTTGTTGATTCCGTGAAGTTTTGCTTAAAATTAGCGATTAAAGCGGGGAGCGGATGTTATTTTCTTTTAAGTGTATTTTTTGTCGATTAAATACGGTAAATGCTGGTTGTTAGCGGTTAAATAAAAAAAGGAGCTCCGTGAAGAACTCCTTTTTTGTAAATATGATTGAGGGTAATTACGATTGTAATTCCACTACTTTGCTTTCGCCGTTAACAACAACTTTGGTCAGTCCGTGCTGTGATAAGGCTTTCATGGCTTTATCCCATTTTTTACCGCTTAGTCCTGCCTGATTTTTCAATTCGGCTAATTCTAAAGCGTTGTTGCTTTTTTCAAGAATAGCAATGATGGCTTTTTCTTCTGCTTCCAATTCAATCTGGATGGCTTTTTTCTCCGGACGCATCTGAGGGAAGAATAAAACTTCCTGGATGGATGGATTGTTGGTCAGGAACATGATTAAACGATCCATTCCGATTCCCAAACCGGATGTAGGTGGCATACCATATTCCAAAGCGCGTAAAAAGTCATTGTCAATAAACATGGCTTCGTCGTCACCTCTTTCGGATAAGGCTAACTGTGCTTCAAAACGCTCTCGCTGATCGATCGGGTCGTTTAACTCAGAATATGCGTTAGCGATCTCTTTACCGCAAACCATTAGTTCGAAACGCTCCGTCAGATCCGGATTGTCACGGTGTACTTTAGTAAGCGGACTCATTTCTTTCGGATAATCCGTGATGAAAGTAGGCTGGATGAAGTTTCCTTCACATTTCTCTCCGAAAATTTCGTCGATCAGTTTTCCTTTCCCCATTGTTTCGTCTACGGCAATTCCCATTGATTTGGCTGCCTCTCTTAATTCTTCTTCCGTTTTTCCGGAGATATCAAATCCGGTGAACTGTTTGATGGCATCCGTCATGGTCACGCGGGCATAAGGTGCTTTGAAGTCAACAGTATGTTCGCCAAAAGTTGCGCTTGTCGTACTGTTTACCTGAAGGGCGCAATATTCCAGAAGATTTTCGGTGAATTCCATCATCCAGTTGTAGTCTTTGTAGGCTACGTAGATTTCCATTGCGGTAAATTCCGGATTGTGGGTTCTGTCCATACCTTCGTTACGGAAGTTTTTGGAGAATTCATAGACACCGTCAAAACCACCTACAATCAGTCTTTTCAGGTACAATTCGTTAGCAATACGCATGTATAGCGGAATGTCTAAAGAGTTGTGGTGTGTGATAAATGGTCTTGCTGCTGCACCACCGGGAATGGATTGTAATATTGGTGTTTCTACTTCAAAATAACCTTTGTCGTTAAAGAACGTACGCATTGCGTTGAAAAGCTTGGTTCTCTTAATGAAAACGTCTTTTACCTGCGGATTTACTACTAAATCCACATAACGCATACGGTAGCGTAATTCCGGATCGGTAAAAGCATCAAAAATATTACCGTCGGCATCTACTTTTGGAAGCGGAAGCGGACGTAATGTTTTGCTTAGTAATGAGATTTTTTTAGCACGCAGGGTTTTTTCGCCAACCTGTGTGGTGAAAAGTTCTCCTTCAATACCGATAAAGTCACCTAAGTCAATTAGTTTTTTGAAAACTTCGTTGTATAATGTTTTGTCGTCGTCCGGGCAAATTTCATCACGGTTAATATAAACCTGAATACGTCCTTCGCTGTCCTGAATTTCGGCAAAGGAAGCTTTTCCCTGTATACGGGATGACATTAAACGTCCGGCCACAATTACCTTCTTTCCTTCTTCAAAAGTTTCCTTGACCTGCTTCGACGTATGATCTACGGGAAACAAATTTGCGGGATATGGGTTTATTCCAAGTTCTTTCAACCTGCCCAATTTTTCTCTTCTGATGATTTCTTGTTCTGAAAGTTGCATAATTGTGATTTATTTTAAGCGTGCAAAGATAGGTATAATTTGAGAATGAGTCAATTTCAAATTTTGAAAATGATTATGATGGTTATAAATGCGGAAAGCAGTATCTTTGAATCACATTTTTAATTGATACTATTATGATTGAAAAGGTTCGGATGTTTTTGGTTTTATGCGTTTCGGTAATCGCAACCAGTTGTAATTTTACAGAGAATATTAATTTGAACAGCGACGGAAGCGGAAAGATTTCTTTTGATGTTGATGCTTCGGCAATAATGGAAATGGGCGGTGAAGAGATGATCGGGAAAGGGAAGTCGGAAGTGATCGATTCTACTTTTACATTTAAGGAATTGCTGGCGCAGAAAAAGGACAGTATTGCAAAATTGCCGGCGGCAGAACAGGCAAAACTGAAGAAGATGGAAAATTTTGCCGTGAACATGAAAATCAATGAAAGTGAAAAGACTTTCTTTTTCTCACTTTTCAGTGATTTTAAAAGTACCATGGATCTGGTGGATATGATGACGGTGATGAAATCGATTGATGAATTGAAATCGAAAGGGAAGGGAAGTCAGAGTCCGATTTCAAAAATGGAAGATGGCAACACGGAACTGAAGTTTTCGTTTAACGGAAAAAAATTCTCCAGAACGGTAAAAGTAAAAGATGCCGTGCTGCAAAAACAAATAGTGGACAGTCTGGGTTCGATCCGGCCGATGCTGGCGGCATTTAATTATACGGTGAAATACCATTTCCCGAAAAAAATAAAATCGGTTAGTGCGAAAAATGCGCTTTTTAGTGAAGACAGAAAAACAGTTACGATACAATTCCCGTTTTTGGATTATGTGGAAAAACCGGAATCGATGAGTTTTGATGTTTTTCTGGAAAATAAATAATTACAACAAAATGAATAAAAAAGTAGCGCTAAGGGATCTTGGCCTTAAAGATTATAAAGACACCTGGGATTATCAGGAATCATTATTTCAGGGAATATTAGATATTAAAATAAGCAATCGAAGAGAAGATAAGGAAGAGGCAACTCCGAATTATTTTTTATTTGTAGAACATCCGCATGTGTACACTTTGGGTAAAAGCGGTGATTTTTCGAATCTGCTGCTCAATGAAAAGCAGCTGGAGGAAAAAGGAGCGACATTTTATAAAATTAACAGAGGCGGAGATATTACGTATCACGGTCCCGGTCAGATTGTAGGGTATCCTATCCTGGATCTGGAAAATTTCTTTTCGGATATTCATAAATATTTGCGTCTGCTGGAAGAGGCAATTATTCTGACTTTGGCAGAATACGGATTGTCCTGTGAAAGAAGCGAAGGGGAAACAGGAGTGTGGTTAGGTGTGGGAACACCTTTTGCAAGAAAAATCTGTGCGATGGGAGTTCGGGCTTCCCGCTGGGTTACGATGCATGGATTTGCATTGAATGTAAATTCGAACCTGGGTTACTTTGATAATATTATTCCGTGCGGGATAAAAGATAAGGCAGTTACTTCTTTAAATGTTGAATTGGGAGTGGATCATGTGGATGAGGCAGAAGTGAAAGCAAAAATCACCAAACATTTTGCGGCTCTTTTTGAGGCGGAAATGGTTTGAGAATTTTAAGACAATTTAGAAAGAAAAATCCTGACAAAATTTTGTCAGGATTTTTTTGTGTTTATAGATCCAGTTTTAACTGTTCCGGAAGCAGCCGGAATGATTTTCTGTGGTATTTGGTGATGCCGTATTTCTGAATTGCTTCCCGGTGTTCCACTGTTGGATATCCTTTGTTTTGTTTCCAGTTGTACATGGGGAATTCTTCGTGTATTCGGTTCATGTATTCGTCGCGGTATGTTTTGGCTAAAACGGAAGCGGCGGCGATACTCAGGTATTTGCTGTCGCCTTTAACGATACAGCTGTAGGGAATGTCGTTAACCGGTTTGAAGCGGTTTCCGTCTACGATAATGTATTCGGGAACAGGGCTGAGCCTGGTAATGCAGTGCTGCATGGCTTTTATGGATGCGTTCAGGATATTGATCTCGTCGATTATTTCCGGTTCAAGATGGATGACTTTGTAGGATAATGCCAGTTCTTCTATTATCGGTTTGAGGCGATCGCGGGTTAATTCGGATAATTTTTTGGAATCGTTGAGTTTTTCTATCAGGCAGTTTTCCGGTAAAATAACGGCTGCGGCGGTAACGGGACCGGCAAGACAGCCTCTTCCGGCTTCATCGGTTCCGGCTTCTAATGTTAACTTTGAGTAATTCGATAAAAGCATTTTTGTTTTTGGTAAAAATATAAAAAAACAACAAATTTTCTGAGTAATCTGCTGTGGATATTAGGACTTTTTTTTGCATACTGTATTTCTTAGGGTGTTTTTTTAACACAAATAAAATGCTACAATTCCTATATTATATTTGTTTATTTAAGAAATTATTAAGAAGTTTGCGGAATAACTAACTCAAATAAATTTAATATGAGATCGAAGTTTAAATGGATTTTTACGCTTTTACTAGCGTTTTCAATGCAGTTTTCGTTCGCACAGGAGAAAACTGTTACAGGTACTGTGACCGAGGGAGGTTTACCATTACCTGGTGTTAGTGTTGTGATCAAAGGAACAACACAAGGCACGCAAACTGATATGGATGGTAATTATTCCATCAAAGCATCACAAGGACAAGTGTTGGTTTTTACATTTGTTGGAATGCAATCATCATCAGTTACTGTTGGTGCTAGTAACAAAGTAAATGTTGCACTGCAAGCCGAAGCAAGACAATTAAATGAAGTTGTTGTTGGTGCTTTAGGTATTAAAAAGAGAGTGGATGCGATAACTTCCGCTAACCAGGTTGTTAAAGCGAAAGAATTGAACCAGGCTTCCAGCCCAAGTGTTGTTCAGGCTTTAACAGGTAAAGTTTCAGGTTTACAAATCAACCAGACAAACAGTGCTGTTGATGCTACAACCAGAATCGTTATCCGTGCTGCAAAATCACTTACTCAAAATAACCAAGCTTTGGTTGTAATTGATGGTGTTATTTCATCAGCTGCTGTTTTACAACAGTTGCCACCTGAAACAATTGAGTCAGTAAATACTATTAAAGGTTCTCAAGGTGCTGCTTTGTACGGATCTGATGGTGTTAACGGTGCTTTAATTGTTACAACTAAAAAAGGTTCTGCTCAAGGTCAAAAAATGACAGTTAGTATTAACTCTTCAATTGACTTTTCTAATGTAGCTTACCTTCCGGAAAGACAAACAAGATATGGTCAAGGATGGGATGGACAACATTATTCTTATGAGAATGGTGCTTGGGGTCCTGAGTTTGACGGATCTATCCAGCCTACAGGTTTACCTCAAGCTGATGGTAACTATTATATGTTGCCTTATGAGTCTCAAGGAAGTGATAATATCAAAAAATTCTTTAAAACAGGAATTTTAACTCAAAACGGAGTTACTTTATCTTCTGGTAATGAAGATGGTTACCTTTTCTTCTCAGCTAACAAATTCAGAAATGAGTTCATTGTAAACAGAGACGTTTTAGATAGAACAAACTTCCAATTCAGAGCTGGTAAAAAAGTTGGTAAATTCAATGTAGAAGGTAACGTTGCTTACACTACACAAGTTTCGAATACTACAAGTTCAAGTTTATACTACAACTTACTACAGACACCTACTAACATTCCAATCAAAATGTTTGATAATGCTAGTAACGAGCACGGATATTCTTACTATGGAAGAAATCCTTACTGGGTTGTTGATAACGTAAGAAACCAGGCTTTAGCTGATGTTTTCAACGGTATTGGTAAAGTGTCTTATGAAATTAACAAAAACATCAATGTAGTTTATACAGCGAATGTTAGTTTCCAACAAAACAGAGCTTTAGGTTATACTAATGACTATAAAGATCCTTACCAGATTTCTGACGGATCAATTATTTCTAACTTCAGTACTTCTAACTTGGCAAGAAGAAATATCTATGGTGATTTATTAGTTAACTTTGACTATGATTTAACTAAAGATATCAACTTCAAAGCGAATATTGGTAACAATATCCAAGATAGATTTGTTACTCAAACTTCAGTTTCCGGAACACAGTTAGCGCTTCCTGGATTATACAATATTGGTAACGTTTCAAGTGTGCCAAATGCTTCTAATGCAGAAAGCAGAGTTAGAAAATATGCTTATTTCGCAAACGTTGATTTAGCGTATAAAGATTATTTATTCTTGAACTTAACAGGAAGAAACGAGTGGGTATCTTTCTTAGATAAAGATAACAACAGTTATTTCTACCCAAGTGCTGGTATCTCTTTCGTGCCTACTAAAGCTTTCGAAAGTTTAAAAGATAACAAAGTATTATCGTATGCTAAAGTAATGTTCAGTGTTGTAAAAGTTGGTAATGCCGATATCGGTGCTTACGAGATCAATAACTTATACAGACAATCTACAGGTTATCCGTTCAACGGAGTTAACTCTTACGTTCCAAACGTTCAACCTACAATTGCATACAATTCAAGAACAAACCCTTATATCAAACCAGAGTTCTACGTGTCTAAAGAGGCTACAATTAACTTAGGTTTCTTAAATGACAGAATTACTTTAGAAGCTTCTGGTTATATCAGTGATAACACTGACTTGATCACTAGTGTGAGTTCTTCTTATGCTTCTGGTAACCCTAACTATGTTACTAACATTGGTGCTACTAAAGCAAAAGGTATCGAGATTGACTTAGGTATTACACCTATCAAAACTAAAGATTTTACATGGGAAGCAAAATTCAGTTTCTCTAAAACTAAAACTACTGTTGAAAAAGTTTCTGATAACACTAACTCTGTTGCAATTTACTCTCCTTACGGGACTTACGGTATTTTTGCTGAAGAAGGTGAAGAATATCCTATCATCAAAGGTTTTGGATACCAAAGAGATGGTGAAGGACGTATCATTGTTGATGCTAACACAGGAAACCCATTAAAATCTACTGAATTAATGAAGTTAGGTAAAACTACTCCAGATTATATCTTAGGATTAAATACTTCAATTGATTTCAAAGGATTACGTTTAGCCGCAGTAATGGATTACAGAACTGGTCACCAGTATTATTCAGGTACTAAAAATACATTAAGTTCTTTTGGATATTTAGTGGATTCAGCTGAAAACGGAAGAAACGGATTTATTATGCCAAACTCTTCTTATTTAGATACAGCTACTGGTACTTACGTTGCTAATAATTCAGTTGTAACTGGAGGAGGATCTTCAACAGGAATTCAACAATATTATGCTAATACTTACTCTAACATTGATGAGAACTACATTTTAGATGCTACAGCATTCAAAGTTCGTGAGTTGGCTTTAAGTTATGCAATCCCTTCTAAAATGTTAGAAAGAACAGGATTGACTAGTTTAAGAGTAGGTGTAAATGCTAGAAATCCATTTACAGTTCTTGCAAGAGAAAACAGAGGATATGATGATCCAGAAGGATCAATAAATAATGGTAATGCGGTTGGATTGGCTTCAGGTACAAGTAGTAGTGGTGCTAATGGTACTAATCAGTATCCAAACACTAGAACTATCGGTTTCAGTCTTAACTTAACATTTTAATTTTAAAGAAGTATGAAAAAGTATAAAGTACATATATTCTCATTAGTTGCGGCACTTGGTTTGTCGTCATGTGATGATTATTTGGATATTAATAACTCACCGACTAACCCAATATATGAGAGTGTAACTCCAAACTTGGCATTAGGTGGGGCTATTACACAGCCATATAGAACATTTGCAGTTGATCAAAACAGGTTAGGTAACTTGTTTATGAACAGCTGGGGTGGTAACGTAAATTCTTACACAGGTATTTACACTGTTGAGTTCGATTTGAATATTGATAACTCATTCTATTCAAGAACCTGGGAGAATTTATTCCTAACAACCTTAGGTTTAACAAACATTCAAAATTATCCTGCTGATAATTATGATAACCATAAAGCTATTGCTAAGATTGTAAAAACATTTTACTTTCAGTATTTAGTAGATTTATATGGAAATATGCCATATTCTCAGGCACATAATCCATTGAACACTACTCCTGCTTATGATAATGCTAAAGATATTTACAGATCTTTAGTTGTTGAGTTGGAAACAGCTGTTGCTATGATTCATAATGCTCCTGCTAACACTACAGCTGTTGGTAATGAGGATGCTATTTTCAAAGGAAACATGGTTAACTGGGAGAAATTTGCTAACACACTTAAATTAAGATTGTTAATAAGAGAATCCGGAGTTGCTTCCAGTCAGGCTTACATTACAGCTGAAATGAATGAATTAACGGCTTCTGGTGCTCAGTTCTTAACAGCTGATGCTAAAGTTAATCCAGGTTATTCTAATGCTAATAATGATAAACAAAATCCATTCTACAATACTTATGGATTTAACATTAATGAAACAACGGCTAGAGCTGGTTACCTTTCAACTGTAGCTACTAAAAATGCTATTGAATCTTTAAATGGTGTTAAATACAGTCCTAGTAATCCTTCTCTTGCATTTGATAATCGTTTACCTAGATTATGGAAACAAAATGGTAGTGCTTATGAAGGAGTTATTCAAGGACAAACAGGTATCGAGGCTACTGATAACTTAGCAAACTTCGGACCTGGTATTGTTAAAAATTCTGCTCAGGATGGTTATTTATTCACAGCTGCCGAAAGTTATTTCTTACAAGCAGAGGCTGTTCATAACGGGTATTTAACTGGTGATGCTAAAGCTTTATTCCAAACGGGTATCCAAAAATCTTTTGATTTATTAGGAGCTACAGGTGGAGCAACTTATATTACTAATACTAACGGTATTGATAAATTAGGTTGGGATGGTTCTAGTAGCAAAATTGAGGCTATCATGACTCAAAAATGGATTGCTTTAATGAGCATCAATGGTCTTGAGTCTTGGATTGAATATACAAGAACTAGTTACCCTCAGACAGACCTAGCACTTACTGCTACCAGACCAGCTAAACCGGTAAGATTGATGTATCCTGGATCTGAGTATACTGCTAATGGTAACAACGTTCCAAGTCAATCTCAAAATGATGCATTTACTAACAAGATTTTCTGGAATCTTCCATAAAAAAAATTAAGTTTATGAAAAAAATTAAATTATTATTTTTATTAATCACGGCTACTGCAGCGACAGTATCGTGTGATTTAGGTGATGAAGCACCTTCTTATGGTGATTCTAGAGCTATTGTAGGTTTTCCTAGAACTACTCAAAGTGCTTCAATCGTAACCGATGGTACTGATAAAACGATTAACGCTGCTATTGAATTAATCGGTGGTAATAATGGTTTACCAGTAGATCAGGATGTTGCTGTTACTTATGAAGTAGATGCAGCTAGTACTGCAACTGAAGGGGTGCAATTTAATTTCCCTACAGCTAGCCGTACTGCTATCATTCCTGCAGGAAGTAAAACGGTTTTAGTTCCAATTACTGTTCACAGTGGTGCTATTACTGTAGGTAATAATAAAAACATCGTTTTGAAAATTACAGGAGCTTCTTCTGCTAGCGCAACTGTTGTTGGATCAAACTTTAGTAAAGTAAGAATTACTTTAGTAGGACAATGTTTCTCTAACTTAGCAGGTAACTATGTTCTTAATTATACATCTGGTCCTCAACCTGTTTTAATTAC
This sequence comes from Flavobacterium sp. 40-81, assembly GCF_001898245.1. Classification (NCBI taxonomy): domain Bacteria; kingdom Pseudomonadati; phylum Bacteroidota; class Flavobacteriia; order Flavobacteriales; family Flavobacteriaceae; genus Flavobacterium; species Flavobacterium sp. 40-81. The sequence continues at coordinate 36,668 of NZ_MKTM01000027.1, read as the reverse complement.
AGCTGTAGGTATCGGTGAGTACAAGTCAAATATTACACCAGGATTCACTCAGTATGATATGTACTTTAGTGATGTGTGTGGTACATTGAAAATTACAGATTGGACTCACAACGCTACAAATGCAATTTCTGGAGTTGGTCAGGTTCAGTCTAATGGTGATTTAAGATTTACTAATGTTACTATTGTTGGTGTAGCTGGTTATACTAATCTAAGCTGGCTTGTTAAAAAAGTAATCTAACACGATAATAAAATTTCAATATGAAAAAAAATAATAAAAGATATTTAAATTCAGCTTTTGCATTATTGTTGTCGGGATTCGCTTTAGTATCTTGTAATGATAATGAGGTTGATTTTGTTTACAACCAAAAGCCTACTGTATCAGTAGCACAGACTTCTTATACCGTTAATGAAGGTGAAGTTGTGTCAATCGTACTAACACCAAGCAGAACTATCAACGCTCCGATTCAGGTGAAACTTGAATTGTTGCCAGGTGGTACAGCTACTATCGATGACGATTTCTCATTACCTGGAACACCAATCGGAATTGATGAAGGTTTAGGTGCTGACGGATTTATGGTTACTATCCCTGCAAATGCATCAAGCTACACTGTTAAAATTCCTACAGTTATTGATGATGCAGTTGATGATAACGAAACTTTTGCAGTAAGATTAAGCGGAACATTTAACTTAAATGCGACTATTGATCAGGTTGTAAATGTAACAATCAAAAACGTTGTTAAAGACGAATTAGATTTAACTTTATCTTGGGATAAAACTTTCTCATTCGGAGGTGAGACATATTCTCTTTGTGAAGAAGAGTATGATATTGATATCTTAGTTTTCGATGCTGCTACACTTAATCCTTTTGGAAACGGTGCTCAAACAGGAGATTGCCCTGAGCATTTAAACATGCCATTAAGCGAGTACCCTGATGGTGAGTATATCATTGCTGGTTACCTTTATAACGATATCGGTCTTCCTTCTTTAGGATTACCTGAGTTCAATATTCCAATCACAGTTGATTATCTTAGAGGTGGTTCTAGCACATTGTCTGGATCATTTACACAATCAACAGGAATGTTAACATCTAACTCTCAAGGTGATTCCGGAGCTCCTTCCGGAGGTAACGGAGATGGTGACTTAACAGTTATTGTTAGAGTTAAAGTTCAAAATGGTGTATTCACTATTTTAAATGGTAGCACTGTTCTTGCTCAAGGTAAGAGTGCTGCTAAAATGATCGATGCTTTCAAAGTAAGAAAAGCATTAAAACATAAAAAATAATATTTAACGATATATTTTTAAAGCGCCCCAATCGGGGCGCTTTTTTATTTGTAAGAATACCGGGTTAAAAAAATAAAAGGATAGTATAAAAATTACGCTCATTTTTTAGAATGACCTTATTATTTATAAAATTCTAATACCTTTGCCTTTCTAATATAGAATTATGAAGCATCTTTTTTTGACGGTATTTTTTTTCTGCTCTTTGTCAATGTTAGGCCAGGAACAATTGGATACGATTAAGCCAAGAAAATCATTGAGAGTATCAGATGAGAAAAAACATGTTGCCCCGATTAATCAATATAAAATTATCTCTCTGGAAAAAGATACTACCTATGTAGACACTTCACTAACCATAAAAAAAGAATACGCACTTAATTATCTGCGAAAAGATATTTTTGGATTAATGCCTTTTGCTAATGAAGGACAAACGTATAACACGCTGGATTACGGATTGACTTCCTATAATGCCTATCCGGAATTTGGTTTCAAAGCAAAGCATTTTGCCTATATGAGAGCTGAGGATATTAAGTATTATTCGATGCCGACGCCAATGACCGAACTGTATTATAAATCGGTGATGGAGCAAGGACAAAATCTGGATGCCTTTCTTTCCCTGAATACATCTAAAAATTTCAATATGTCGGTTGGTTATAAAGGACTTCGTTCTTTAGGTAAATATGTTAACCAGCTTTCCAGTACCGGAAATTTCAGATTTATTACCAGCTATCATACCACTGATAACCGTTATAATCTAAAAATGCACTTCGCCGTACAGGATATCTTAAATCATGAAAATGGCGGTGTTAAGAACCTATCGGATTTTGAGAACAGCATCCCGCCTTATGACGACAGGGCACGTTTGGATGTCTATTTTTCGGATGACACAAAATCCTCTCTGGAAGGAAAAAGAATTTTTATTGACCACAGTTTCCGGTTAAATAAGGACAATCCGAATAGTCTTGTTTTCCTGCATCAGCTAAATTATGAGTATAAGTTTTTTAATTATGCCCAGCCAACGGCAAATGAACGATTCGGTTCTGCCTATTCCAGCAGTGTCAACAATAAAACAAGATTCAACAGTATTTATAATAAAATAGGAGTAGCCTATTCGAACCAGTTATTCGGTGATTTTCAATTTTACTTAGAAGAGTATAAGTATAATTATTTCTATAATAATACTGTACTGAACAGTGATGGAACAATTGCTGTTCCGAATGCCCAGAATGATATGATAGATTCATACGGGGCACAATACTCATACTACAAAGGAAAATGGAAAGGAACCTTATTGCTGTCTAACTCGATAACCGATCAGTCACTGGCAAAAGTTGACGGGACGGTTCGTTATACGCTGGATGAAAAAAATATTTTCTCATTCCGTTTCCAGACCATGAATAAATTACCGGACCTGAACTATAATTTATATCAGAGCGGTTATATTGCCTATAACTGGAAAAACAATTTTAAAAACGAAAAAATTAAAAATTTCGAGTTTGAAGCCAAAACCAAATGGTTTGATGCTGCTGCGAAATACACAATTTTAGATGATCATCTGTATTTTGTAAATAACAGTCAGAATGAAACCCAGATCCTGGTTACCCCAACGCAGTATAACAACACGATCAATTATTTTTCCGCCAGAATCGGAAGAGAATTTAAGGTTGGTAAATTCGGATTGGACAATACCTTTTTATACCAGAAGGTGGAACAATCGGATCGGATATTAAACGTTCCGGAACTGGTAGCAAGAAATACGCTGTATTTTAACGACTATTACTTTTCAAAAGCATTATACCTGCAAATGGGTGTTACCCTGAACTATTTTTCAAAATACTATGCGAATGATTACCATCCGCTATTGGGCGAATTTTATATTCAGGAGAAAAAACAAATCGGGAACTTTCCACTATTGGACTTCTTTATCAATGCCAAAATCAGACAAACCAGAATTTACCTGAAAGCAGAACATTTCAATTCCAGCTTTACCGGTTATAACTTCTATTCGGACACGAATAATCCGTATCATGATTTTATGATTCGTTTCGGTCTGGTTTGGAATTTCTTCAGTTAAGACAAGACACTCTTAAATATCAATATCTTTATAATAATTTAGTTTATAGTATATAAACGACTTTTTTAGAAACAATAAAATAATGAAATACGCAAAAAACATATTGGAAACTATTGGAAATACTCCTTTAGTGCAATTAAATAAAGTTACCCAGGAAGTAAATGCCTTAGTGCTGGCTAAAGTGGAAACATTCAATCCCGGAAACTCGGTTAAAGACCGTATGGCGGTAAAAATGATTGAAGATGCAGAAGCAGATGGGCGATTAAAACCGGGCGGAACGATTATTGAAGGGACATCCGGAAATACCGGTATGGGCTTAGCCTTAGCAGCTATTGTGAAAGGTTACAAACTAATCTGTGTGATCTCAGATAAACAATCCAAAGAAAAGATGGATATCCTGCGTGCTGTAGGCGCGAAAGTTGTGGTTTGTCCGACAGATGTTGAACCTACCGATCCACGTTCCTATTATTCCGTTTCCAAACGTCTGGCAGAGGAAACACCGAATGCCTGGTATGTAAACCAATATGATAATCCTTCCAATGCGATTGCACATTATGAGCAGACCGGACCGGAAATCTGGGAACAGACAGATGGTAAAATTACACACTTTGTTGTTGGAGTGGGAACAGGAGGAACGATTTCGGGTGTGGCAAAATACCTGAAAGAGAAAAACCCGAATATCAAAATCTGGGGAATCGATACGTATGGTTCGGTATTTAAAAAATACCACGAAACCGGTATTTTCGATGAAAATGAAATTTACTCCTATATTACAGAAGGAATCGGAGAAGACATCTTACCTAAAAATGTGGACTTTTCATTAATTGACGGTTTTACAAAAGTTACCGATAAGGATGCGGCAGTTTACACGCGAAGAATTGCTTTGGAAGAAGGGATCTTTGTAGGTAATTCAGCCGGAGCAGCTGTAAAAGGACTGATTCAGTTAAAAGAACATTTCAAACCGGAAGACGTAGTGGTGGTTTTATTCCATGACAGTGGTAGCCGTTATGTGGGAAAAATGTTTAATGACGACTGGATGCGTGAAAGAGGATTCCTGGAAGAAGAAATAACCAAAGCAGAAGATCTGATCAAAGAACATATCGACAAACCGTTGGTGGTAGTAAGAACAGAAGAATTGGTTTCCCATGCTATTGAGCGTATGCGCAAACACAAAATATCACAAATCCCGGTAATTGATGTAACCGGATTTGTAGGCTCTGTTGATGAAACCGATTTATTCCAGAGTTACGTTGCCGATAAAAATGTTGCCGACAAACCTATCCGCGAAGTAATGGGAGCGGCTTTCCCGGTTGTAAAATTAGGAACACCAATTGATGAAGTTTCCAAATTGATCAATAAAGACAATCAGGCAGTTTTGGTTGACTTAGGAAATGGGAAACACCATATTATCACGAAACACGATATTATCAACTCGATTAAATAGTTTTAGAATACATAAAAAAGCCCCTTTCGCACGAAAGGGGCTTTTTTTATTCACCAATTAAAATTCCGGAAACATTCCAGGAACTAAAACTTCCTCCTTCGGGAGCACCCTGCGGAATACGGATGCGGATAGTATGATTTCCGGCTTTTAGATTACCAAGATCAATCAGGATAGGATTGGTAACCGTTCCCGGGCACCAGTTGGAACGACTGTAGTCAGATGAAGACAGGCCGTTATTAAAATTTCCGGAGGCAGGATTAAACAACCGGTAGGAACCGCAATCCTGTCGCCACGGAGTAAAAGCAAAAATTTCTTTTTGATCCAAAAAGATGCTGTTCTTTTTAGGGACAAATTCATCACCGTTTTCCCAGCCGCCATGACCGGTTGTGATATAACGCAGTTTGGCATTGTGAACGTCTTTTGGCAGGGTAAAGGAAACTTCCAGCCCTTTTTCGGAATTGAACATCGTAGCATATTCCTGTTCCGCCATTTCCATTACATTGGTCGTATTGAACAGCGGTAAAACAAACGTATTTTTTGGAGATTGCTTTTCCTCGTTATGAATGGTAATATTCAGGCTTATCTGATGGCCGCCTTTATCATAATTTCCGATAAACGTACCAATCCAGATTTCCTGATCGCTCAATGCCGTTTGTAATTCTGAAATATCCTGGCGATACGGAACGGCATCATGCCATTTTTTATCCTTTAACTCAATATGATTGTATTGCTTGATCCCAAAAGGGGTGAAGAAACGCATTAATTCCAATAACGGTGCATAATCATTGGTGCGGACAACCCCCTGATACTGTTTTCCATTTCCGTTGTCATAAAGCGGAAGTGTTTTGGCGCCGTTTTTTAAACCGTCAAGAAAAGACGTTTTCTGATCCGTCGGAATAACAAAAACCGATCCCGTCCGGTCGTAGGCATCACCATTGGATTGTTCCAGTAAATCAACAAAAACCTGGCTGCCCGGTATAATTTTCGGGAAACGTACTTTCTTTAGAACGATGGTACCGTTTGCAAACCGGATAATGCTGTCATTGGACTTCGATTCGCCGGAGAAATTAATCAGCTCGTTTTCAAAAACTTTTATAGTTGTAAAACGGCTTTTCCAGAGTAGGTCGCGGTAGCTGAGCAAATCAACATTTTTGCCTTTAAACGAATTAAAAGCCATCCCTCTTGGGGCTATTTTTTGCAGCTTTTCAACCTTAGTAGCCGTGATTACAAAATTATTATTACGGTTCATTTCCAAAACCAGTCCGAGATTCTGCCCCAAAACAGTGGGAGCGCCCTTTTCCTGGACAGCATTGGTAAACCAAAGTTCAATAGTGTTCGAATTAATGATCGTTTTTGCTTTTTTACAGGGATAGCCCAAAATGGTTTTGGTATCGCCTGTAATCTCAAACTGCTGTTTTGCTAAAGCCACACTGTCTTTTGTACTGATCCAATCGTTGGTGCTTAGCCTGGAAAATTGCGTGTAGCTGTTTGCCGGATGATCAATAAAAGTCTGCTCGTAAGGAAGCGGAGCTTTATGAATCAGAATGTTTTCGGTGGTGAGTAGTGTTTCTTTACCGGTTGCAAAAACCAGTATCGGATCCTGATTTTCAATGCGTTTCCCGTTGGAGCTTTTCAGGTAGGTTATTTTTAATCCTTTTGAAGGGATTACGGCAACCTGGCCGAAAGTAAGACTAAAGAAAAAAAGGAGTAGTGCTGTGTAACGTTTTCTCATTGTTAGTGTATAGAATAACAAAGATAAATTTTTCTTATATTAGTGTTATATTTTATACGCCATGCAGGAAATTTTTTTTACACCATATCTGGCAATACAAGAAATTTGCCATATCCGAACTGAAAACGGAAGAAGGAACGGCACTTCAAATACTTCATTCCGGCCAGTATCTGCAACATGAAGGTCCGGATTTTTTCAATGCCCAGATTATTATCGACAATCAGAAATGGGTCGGGAATGTTGAAATACACATCCGCTCGTCAGACTGGTATTTACACCGCCATGAAACAAATGAGCAATACGATAACGTCATACTGCACGTGGTCTGGGAACACGATATGGAAGTGTTCCGGAAAGACAATACGGAAATTCCGGTATTGGTCCTGAAGAAATATGTTCCTGAAACGCTGCTTTCCGGTTATTATGACCTGATAGCCGATAAAAGCTGGATATATTGTGAGAAACAATTAAAAGAAGTCAATCAGATTGTCCTGCTCAAATGGAAAGAGCGTCTTTTTTTTGAAAGACTCGAAAAGAAGATTTTACCAATTGCACAATTGCTGAAAGAAAATAAAAATGACTGGGAAACCACATTGTTTTGTGCTATTGCCAGAAATTTTGGATTGAATGTAAACGGAGAGGCTTTTTTTCAGATTGCAAAATCAATTCCTTTCACGGTAATCCGGAAAGAACAGTATGAATATGAAAATCTTGAAGCATTATTTCTGGGAAGAGGCGGATTGTTAACGGTACCCAAAGAGGATTCCTATTATAAACAGCTGAAAAAAAGATGGCTTTATTTACAGGATAAATACCCGTTACCCAGACGGTTTGTTCAGCCATTACAGTTTTACAAGTTAAGACCCGGTAATTTTCCGACCATCAGGTTGGTGCAATTAGCACAGCTATACTATGAACAGGCTAATTTGTTTGATGTTGTAATAAAAGGAGATACGATAAAAACCTTTTACAAAATGTTTAACCTGAAAGTTTCCGGATATTGGCAGACACACTATCTTTTTGATAAAGAAAGTGCGATGAAACCAAAAAGGATAAGCAAATCTTTTATTGATTTGGTATTTATCAATACCATTTTGCCGTTACAATTTTTATATGCACAGCATTCGGGGCAGGATATCGTAGAAAAACTAATGGATGTATTGCGGGAAATACCGCCCGAAAAAAATACTGTAATTGAAAAATTCAGACATTTCGGAATAATGGCGGAAAATGCTTTTGATAGTCAGGCTCTGCTGCATCTCAAAAAAGAATATTGTGATGCTAAAAGATGCCTTAATTGTGAAATAGGGCAGCAGTTATTATTGTAATGAATATTTATGGATTATTTTTGGATTATTTTTGGAACGAAATTAAAACTACGTATTATGGGATTAATAACGAACATTCGTCATTTTTTCGAGAAACATGGATTTGAAGTGTCTTCACGGCTGGCAGACAGGTTGGGAATGAGAGCGACCAGCGTCCGGCTTTTTTTTATCTACCTTTCTTTTTTTACAGTGGGTTTGTGGTTCGGAGTTTATCTTACACTGGCTTTCTGGCTGAAATTGAAAGACATGGTATATACGAAACGAAGTTCTGTATTTGACCTATAAAGGATATAGCCATGAACAGCAATAAATTCTACTTAAAGTTTACCCGGGAACAGCGTAGTGGAATTTTTGTGTTGTTGTTCCTGATTGTATTGATTCAGATACTGTATTATGTTGTGTTGTCAAAGGATTATGTTTCGGATCCTCCAGATCCGGAAGAAGAAAAATGGCTGGCATTGCAGTCCAGGATAGACAGTCTGAAAGCCATAAAGGATAACGAAACACTAAAGATCTATCCTTTTAACCCCAATTTTATTTCCGATTATAAAGGATATACCCTGGGGATGACAACGGAAGAAATTGACCGGTTGCACGCCTTCCGGAAGCAGCATAAATTTGTAAACTCTCCAAAAGAATTCCAGGACATCACAAAAGTTTCGGATGAAAAGTTAGCCGAAATCGCACCCTATTTTAAATTCCCGGAATGGGTAAACAGCCCGGGACCAGCCCGGAATTATGGGAGTACTTTTAAAGAACATGCCCGGTCAAAAGAAAAAGACTTCATTATAGACATTAATAAGGCAACAAAAGAAGACCTGATGAAGGTTTACGGTATCGGTCCTGCCTTATCGGAACGCATACTGGCCGAAAAAGAAAAACTGGGTGCTTTTGTCAGTACACAACAATTTCAATACATCTGGGGATTGTCTCCGGAAGTTGTACAACAGCTCATCGTGCATTTTCCGGTTTTGCAGCAACCGCCGCTTCAAAAAATTGACATCAACAATAGTTCTTTAAAAGATCTGGCACAATTTCCCTACTTCCGGTTTGCGCTGGCCAAAGAGATTGTTACTTACCGGAGTATGAATGGCGGGATTAAATCAAAAGAAGACTTAACAAAAATTAAAGATTTTCCAGTAGAAAAAGTTGATATAATTGCCTTATATTTGGATTTTTAAACAAACAAACAACAAAATGAATTTTGATTATAATGAAACGCAGGCGATGATTGCCCAATCAATCAGAGACTTTGCAGAACAACACATTCGTCCTAATATTATGGAATGGGATGAAGCACAAACATTTCCTGTTGATTTATTTAAGAAATTAGGTGAAATGGGATTCATGGGAGTTTTAGTTCCTGAAGAATTAGGAGGTTCAGGTCTTGGATATCATGAATATATTACGATTGTTGAAGAAATTTCAAAAGTAGACCCTTCTATCGGGCTTTCGGTAGCGGCTCATAATTCTCTTTGTACAAATCATATCCTGACATTTGGAAATGAGGAGCAAAAAAAGAGATGGATTCCAAAATTAGCTACTGCAGAGTGGATCGGAGCATGGGGACTAACGGAGCACAATACCGGTTCTGATGCCGGAGGAATGAACACCACAGCGGTTAAAGATGGTGAGGAATGGGTACTGAATGGTGCTAAAAATTTTATCACACATGCTAAATCGGGGAACGTTGCAGTAGTAATTGTTCGTACCGGAGAAAAAGGAGATTCCAGAGGAATGACAGCTTTTGTTGTAGAACACGGAACACCTGGTTTTACAAGCGGAAGAAAAGAAAATAAATTAGGAATGCGCGCAAGTGAAACAGCAGAATTAATTTTCGACAATTGCCGTATTTCCGATGCAAACCGTTTGGGTGAAGTAGGGGAAGGATTTATCCAGGCCATGAAAATTCTGGACGGAGGACGTATTTCCATTGGTGCTTTATCATTAGGAATTGCAAAAGGTGCTTATGAAGCTGCTTTAAAATATTCAAAAGAACGTCACCAGTTTGGAAAACCAATCAGTGATTTCCAGGGAATTTCTTTCAAATTAGCAGATATGGCTACAGAGATTGAAGCTTCAGAATTGTTATTACACAAAGCAGCGTTCTTAAAGAACAATCACAGACCGGTAACGACACTTGGTGCTATGGCAAAAATGTATAGTTCGGAAGTTTGTGTGAAAGTTGCCAATGAAGCGGTACAAATTCACGGAGGTTATGGATATACAAAAGATTTCCCTGTTGAGAAATTCTACAGAGATTCTAAATTGTGTACAATTGGTGAAGGAACTACTGAAATTCAGAAATTAGTAATTTCAAGAAATATACTAAAAGGATAAAAAGTAATTACTTTTAAATATCAAAAACCTGTTCAGCTTGCTGAACAGGTTTTTTTATTTACCGCAAATCCAATAATGGGTAGCCGGTTTTAATTTTTAATGATTTTTGTTGTAAGGGTTTGTTCTCCGGAAACGATCCGGACAATATAAATCCCGTCAGCTTTATCCTGAATGTCTATTTTCAGGTCTTCGGACTCTTTCTTAAAGCGGTTGCTGTATACCGTTGCCCCGATCAGATTGGTAATTTGGATAGTACCTTCCGCCATATCTTTAATGTTGATATAGAAAATACCGTTGTTCGGATTGGGAACAATCTGGATTTTGTCGTCAGATAAAACGGCCTTCTTTTCAGGAAGATTATGAATAGTCTCGTAACTGATTACGGTTTCATCTCCTTGTTTGGCTACATAATTGCCGGAGCAACCCTCAATATAGGATCGGAAAACAGCACCGTTAACAGCGGTAAAACCATTAGTAAGTATTACAGTCTCTCCTGCATGGTATATTCCGGTAGCCCCACTGCCAATTGTATTGCTTACAGTAATGGACGAAGAAGCTTGTCTGGTGTCTGTTGCAGGAGCAGTTACATTGGTCGTTAGTGTTAGATTCGTAACACATGGACTTGGCGTTATCAATAAAGCCTGATAGGCATTTACAAGTCCGTATCCCATTTCACTATGCCAGGTTCCATTAGGTCTTCCTCCAATAGTGGAATAGCTATACAGGTCTGGTCTTACTTTCTGAGCAGATTGTTCGATAATAGTATTTACCTGTACGGCAGTTAAGTTCGGGTTTTTGGATAAAATCAGAGCGGCTACACCGGCAACAACCGGACATGCGGAAGAAGTTCCGTTAAAAGCCTGCATGTAATTTGAAACATCATACCCGGCAGATCCCTGGCGATCGGTAGTCGGCATTTTCACACCGGGAGCCATAATGTCCAACTGGGAACCATAACAACTGCCCCAGGTGGTTTCCCCGTCACAGGATGAAAGGCTTTTTCGTTGCCCGCACGGACTCATGGCACCAACAACAAGAATGTTGGGGAAATAATTGCCGGGATAACGAATATTGGTATTGTTTTCATTACCCGCTGCAAAAACAACAACACATCCTTTTCCGCCACGTCCCAATGTCAGGGCATTATTGATCGCATCTGTTATAATGTTTGACGGAGCATAACCTCCCCATGAATTACTGATTACATCAATACCATTGGTTCTTGCCCAGTTAAAACCACGTGCTAACTCTATAGGAGTGTCGGAAGATAGTAAGTTGATACTGATAGAGACCAGTTGGGTGTTCGGCGCAACGCCGCTGATGCCTAAATTATTATTTTGCACGGCTCCGGTTATACCGGCACATGGCGTTCCGTGAGGACCTCTTACCTGTGCAGGTGATGTTCCGGTTTTTGCATCATAACCGGTACCGAAAACATTGGCTGCTAAATCCGGATGATTCATTTCAAAACCATGATCATAGATGGCTGTTTTTATGCCTGTTCCGGTCGCAATTCCCCAGGCCTGCTCTGCTTTAATGTCTATTCCGGCATAAGCAGCGCCGTATTGACCGGTGTTTTTTAGCCCCCATTGATTGTTGAAATAGGGATCTGCCGAAGCTTCTAAATTATGATAGATAAAGGCAGGTTCCGTACTTTCAAACAAACCGGATTCCTGGAAAATGTTAGCAAATTCCAAAGCATTTTTGTCGTTTGTTCTGGCACAGCTTACAATAAACCAAAGCGGCATATATTGATCATGACCCAAAATTTCCAGATTGTAATTTTTTGCAGTATCATATAATAAATTGACGTCTGCCTCACTTCTTAGTTTGACATAGAAGTTATTGGAAAGGCCAATTTTTTTACCATCGCTGGTTTTGAAACTTGGCGAGGCTTTTACAATTGCATTGATCGTGTTAAAGTTGTTGAGTAAGGCAAAATAATTGCTGGTTTCAAGGCCTTGAGGGTATTGTATCTCAAAATAATAGGTCTTGATGTTTTGATTCATTTTTGCCAATTCATCAACAGCAATAACACTTCCTCTGGTATAGTCTTCGGTAAGTGTGCCTAAGGAAGCATTGTCACTTAAATAAGGTTCTATAAACGCGGTAGTGTTTTCTTTTGTGTTGATTGCCATATTTTGCGTATCTAATTCCAAAAAAAACTTTTCACCGTTATAATAGTAGAAATAGTTTGACTGCCCATAACTTCCACCGGAAATAAGGAGTGTCAGGATACCGAGTATTAATTTTATATTTTTCATAATTTAATATTTTTAAAGATTAAACTATGACAATTACTTCTGGTTGATTTTAGCTTCTAAAGCCTCAATTCGTTTTTCCTGATTAATCAGATACAATACTAGCTCTTCAATTTTTTCCTGTTGTATTTTTGAGATTTCACCAAGACTAAGTCCTTCTTCGGCTACTTGTTTTTCGGATGGAACATTCGGAAGGTGTTTGTTTTTAGCAATAAAGGCAGCTACTTCGGCCAATGGTTTTAGAGTATAATCATCGGCAAATACATAATCGGCCCAGCCGGTTCTTACTCTTACTTCATCCGTAAGAATACCGCCTTTTACAAATAAATTATAGCTGCTTATGTTTGCGCCGCCTATGGTTGTCGGGAAATTTTTGGTTCCTATTCCTGTTTTATTACTGAAATACCCTTTGCCTTCAAAATATCCGCCATAGGTTGAGGAACCGTTGATTTCATCGATACCGATGACAGCACCGGCATAACCACTGCTTAAAGTACCGTTCCAGGCACCTTTTAAGTTTCCGAAAACACCGCCGATATTAAAAGGATTACTTCCGGAGATCCCATCTATTTTTGTAGTGAATTTTCCACCAAGTGTTTGTGAGGTGCCAAATGGCGATCTTGCCTGGGTTACATCAACGTTGCAGCTTATTCCCAGAGTTGTACTTTGAGCAGACCAGTTGGAGTTGTAACCGATGATTCCGGTAGTCAGTGAATTTGTAGTGCTGTAAATGGAACCGGAACTGAATCGCTGTGCAATGATATCGCCTTTATTCCCGTTTCGGACTCCACCGTCAATATCTAATTTTATATTGGTATCCGTTCCAAAGGCAACCGGAGGGGCTGCAATACCGATACCAACGTTTGTACCATTGTCATTTACCTGTGCATAAACACCGGATGTAATACCTAAACTAAATACTACGGCTAAAAAAGTAATGTTTTTTTTCATGATTAATTGTAATTTAATGTTCCCTACTCTGTAAGCTTTTCGGGTTCCGCTTATTTTTTAATAAATTGAACAGATACTGGTTTTTCATACTCCATTTCCAGAATTAAAAGGTAATGGCCGGGAAGTAAATTCGTTAAATCCATATTGATTTCATGTGCTGATTTTGTTATCTTAGAGGTATGGAGAATGCTGCTGGTATCATAGATGCTGTAACTGGTTATGGGAAAAGCAGGGGATTTTACCGTTAAAAAATCACTGGCAGGGTTGGGATACAGAATGATTTCAGGATAATATGTTTTTCCCGGACCGCCGGTACTGGTACGTATCACCGTAGTACCGCCGTTATGCTGGTTTTTTGGAGCTGATGCCGTGACTGGGCAAATGTGAATGGTGGTGTCTGGGATAGGGGTGATGTTGACGCTTGTTTCGGAAACGTATTCCCCGCTCATTTTAATGTTTTGGGTATTGGAAATTATTAAAGCCGAAATTTCATAGACATTCGCATTTTCATAATCGGAAGAAATAGTTAAGTATATATTGTTTTTTTTTTCGGCTGCTACCTGTCCGTTCACAATCGTAAAATGTAGAAGTGCTGAGAGTAAAAACAAGAGGCTTTTTTTCATGATTGCTAAAGTTTATATTTCAAATCTATTTGGTATTTAGGATACAAAAAATACCATAAAAAGGGTATTTTTTGTATATTTCAAACAGTTTGAATTTTCTTATATGCTATACGAAAAAATATATGAAGAGCAGAATATTTTTGTTAACCATCTCATTTCTGGCAGTATTTAATTCTGGTGTTTTGTGTGGTCAGCATGATGATAGATTGGTGATAAAGCATATTGATAATTATGCAAGGACACTCTCGTCCCAGCCGGATTCCGCCTTTTATTATATAAGAATGGCTACTGCTGAAAGTGAGAAAAACAACGATCCGTTTTTACTGTCCAGGTGTTATTATAATCTGGGATACTACTATTACCTTCAAAAACAACTGGAAAAATCAAAAGCATATACCTGTAAATCTTTTCCGTATGCAGGGAAAGCCCGAAACTATACCATTACCGCACTTGGGTATAATCAATTGGGATTAATAGACAGGGATCAGGGCAATTATAGCAGCGCATTGCAAAATTTCCTAAAATCATTAGATATCGCCGAAAAGCACGGGTTGATGCGAAACCAGAGTGTGGCCCTAAATAATTTAGGTTACCTGTATGATTTGCAAAATGATACTGTTAAGGCATTAAAAGCCTATACGGAAAGTCAGCAAATTGCCTACGGAAATAACTTAAAGTTTGAGCTGTTGGCAACATATAATAACATCGCGATTCTTGAAAAAAAGAGGAATGCTAAAAAAGCAATCGATAATTATAAAAAAGCTTATGCGATAGCGGTTGCATTAAATGATAAATACGAACAGTTTAATATACTGATCAATTTAAGTGACAGTTATGCCGCTACTGTTGCCGGAAGGCAAACCGGTTTCCGGTATCTGATGCAGGCGAAAAAAATCGCGGAAGAATTAAAAGATCAGAACTTGCTTTTCTATTTGTATTTTAATTTAGGGGGATATCACCGGACATTAAAAACGTATGATGAGGCAATTAAAAATTACCATACAGCACTGCAATTTTCCGAAAAAGGAATTTCCCAGGACCAAAAATGGAGTTTGTTACAGGCCATCGAACAGGTTTATAGCGAATCGGGAAATTTTAAACAGGCCTATTTTTATAAGGAGGCATGTAATAGGTTGAAGGATAGTGTTTTTACGATTGAAAAAAATAAAGCATTTCACGAGATACAAACAAAATATGAAGTTGATAAAAAGAATTTAAGGATACAGCTGCTGACAAAAGAGAAGATCATTCAGCAAAACCGGAAGGAGCTGATATTAATCGTTGGGCTT
This sequence comes from Flavobacterium sp. 40-81, assembly GCF_001898245.1. NCBI lineage: Bacteria > Pseudomonadati > Bacteroidota > Flavobacteriia > Flavobacteriales > Flavobacteriaceae > Flavobacterium > Flavobacterium sp. 40-81. Next base: position 21,348 of record NZ_MKTM01000027.1, on the reverse strand, counting down.
ATACTGGTGGTTGCATTACTGATCGCGTTGTGGGTTTATAAAAATCGGATCAGGACACAAAAAATCATCAATGAAAAAGAAAGTGAAATCCATAAAAAGGAAATTGTGAGGCTGGAACAGGAAAAAGAGTTAAAAAGAATTACCGGTGTTGTACAGGGGCAGGATCAGGAAAGAAACAGGATTGCCAAAGAAATCCATGACGGAATAGGCGGAACACTGGCCGGAGTAAAGCTACAGCTGTCTCAGGCGAATACTATAATGAAGAATAAAGGAATTGATATTATCATTGAGCAGATGACACTTGTTTGCAGGAACCTGAGAAGCATTTCTCATAATTTAAGCCTGAATTATTTAAAAGATAAGGATCTTGAAGTATTGTTAAACGAGCTTAAAGAAGAGTATCAATACCGGGAGGAGTTTCAGATAGAAGCAGTTGTTTATCCGGAGGGAGCTTTAAATTCCTTTTCTGAATCGGTCAAACATCAGACCTATCGGATTGTACAGGAGCTGGTTGCTAATATTTCGAAACATGCCGCAGCTACCGATGTTATGTTGAATGTTACAAGGCATAATGACCTGTTGAATATAATTGTGGAGGATAATGGTAGGGGATTTGATAATACGATATCAAAAGGAATCGGTTTAAAGAATGTTGAAGAAAGACTTTCGGCTATAAATGGCAGTATGATTATAGAAAGTCAGTTGGGAAGAGGTACAACGGTAATTATTGATATTCCAATTTAGCACATACAATATAATATGATAACTATTGCAGTTGTAGATGATCATCAAATGTTTCTGGACGGTATGATAGCTGTTTTGTCCGGCCAGAGTAACTTTGAAATTTTGTTTGTCGAAAATAGAGCACAGGCGGCATTGATAAAAATGAGAGAAATGCAGCCGGATATTCTCATATCGGATATTTCGATGCCGGAGATGAACGGTGTTGAATTTATAAAAATCATAAAGGCAACCTATCCCAATGTGAAAATATTGGTTTTGAGTATGTTTGAAAGTATGGAAACAATAGCGGATATTGACGGATATTTGTTGAAGGAAACCAGTAAGGAAGAGCTGGTCAAAGCAATTCATGCTATTGTTTTAAAAAATGAAAAATACCTGACAGTACCGGGAAACACTCTGGATGCTTTTGCGTTCAAAAGAACCATATTATCCCACCGGGAAAAAGAAATTATCCGGTTGATTGCGCAAGAATACACTTCTGAAGAAATAGCAGACAAGCTCTTTCTGAGCAGGGGAACCATTGAGACCCATCGCAAAAATATCTTTTTTAAGTTACAGGTAAAAAACATAGCAGGACTCATTAAAAAAGCCATCTATTTGGGTATTGTAAAATAGAAAGAAGATTTATTTCTTGTTTTTTATTTTGGAATTCCAAATAATAGTCTAATTTTGCACCCATTAACGAGAGGAGGTGTTATATTATGTTGATTATACCAATTAAAGACGGAGAAAATATTGATAGAGCGTTAAAACGTTACAAAAGAAAGTTTGACAAAACTGGAGTTGTAAGACAGCTAAGAAGTCGTCAGGCATTCACGAAACCGTCAGTAACAAGAAGAGCTCAGGTTCAAAAAGCAGCTTATATTCAGACATTGAGAGATTCTTTAGAGAATTAATCGGTTTTGGATTTTATTATAGCCGTTAGTAATAAAAGTTTTTATAACTTTGTTACTAACGGTTTTTTTTATGCATACTTCTTTGCAAGCCTACCAGGATTATCTGCAAAAAGAGAAAAATTATTCTCGCCACACCCAAACTGCTTATCTGAATGATGTTCTCTCTTTTGAGACTTTTCTTGAAGAAGGTAAGTTCGACGTGGCGCTCGAAAAGATCAATTACGGTCATGTCAGAGCCTGGCTGGTCTCGTTAGTTGAATCCGGAATTTCAAATACTTCTGTTAACCGGAAAATATCATCTTTAAAATCATTTTATAAATTCCTGCTAAAAGCGAAGCAGATAGCGGTAAATCCGCTTCTGAAGCATAAATCGTTAAAAGTGGCGCGGAAAGTGCAGATTCCTTTTTCGGAAAAGGAATTGCAGGCGGTTGCCGAAGCGGTGGATTATGCGGAAGACTTTGAAGGGATCCGGAACAGGCTAATCGTGGAGTTGTTTTATACTTCGGGAATACGCCGCTCGGAATTGATAGGTTTAAAAGTCCGGGATTATAATCCGCATGCCAAAACGTTAAAGGTTTTGGGGAAACGCAATAAGGAGCGTTTACTGCCCGTTTTAGATTGTACGGATCGGTTACTGAAAGATTATCTTAAGGAAAGGGGAATGTTAAATGAGGGGCTTCCTAATGATTTGTTAATATTGAGTAAAAAGGGTAATAAAGTCAGTGAATCGTTTGTTTATAGATTAATAAATGATTACTTTAGTACTGTCTCTGAGAAGGTAAAAAAGAGTCCACACGTTCTTAGGCATACCTTTGCGACGCATCTGCTGAACAATGGTGCCGATATAAATTCAGTTAAGGAATTGTTAGGTCACGCTAGTTTGTCTTCTACCCAGATTTACACACATAGTAGTCTTTCTGAACTTAAAAAAGTTTATCAGGAAGCACATCCTAGAAACCGAAACGATTCTGAAAGTTAAACCCAATAAATGTTTTAATTATGAAAGTAAATGTTCAGGCTGTCAATTTTAATATTGACAAGAAATTAGTTGGTTTTGTTCAAGAGAGATTAGAGAAACTGGAAAAATACTACGACAGGGTAGTTTCTTCCAATGTATTTTTGAAAGTAGAAAATACGAGTGATAAAGAAAATAAGATAGTGGAGGTGAAGATCAGTGTTCCTGGGGATGAGTTCGTGGTTAAAAAGCAAAGTAAAACATTTGAAGAGGCGTTAGACTTGTCTGTTGACTCTTTGGAGCGCTTGTTGCTAAAAAGAAAGGGTAGAATCAGAACGCATATTTAATATTTTTGGAAAACAGTTGTCTTTATGATGCTCTTTTTAGGGTAGATTTGGTATAAATGATGATTGCTATAAAAAAAATATGAAAAATGTTTTGATTAAAAAATAAATTCTCTACATTTGCAGTCCGTTAGAAATAGCGGACTTTTTTATTGCAGTTGCCGGTGTAGCTCAGCTGGCTAGAGCAGCTGATTTGTAATCAGCAGGTCGTGGGTTCGAGTCCCTCCATCGGCTCTAAGTTGTAAGTAACTGATAATAAAATAGTAGGGGAGATACTCAAGCGGCCAACGAGGGCAGACTGTAAATCTGCTGACTAAGTCTTCGCAGGTTCGAATCCTGCTCTCCCCACAAAAGAAGAATTTGGAAAGAGGAATTCGGTTTTCCGGATTTTAATTTCGGATTCCGCAAAAGCCGGTGTAGCTCAGGGGTAGAGTGCTTCCTTGGTAAGGAAGAGGTCACGGGTTCAAATCCCGTCATTGGCTCATTGTTTTGAAAAATTTGAACACTAATTATATAACTAAGATTAAATTATTAAATCATGGCAAAGGAAACTTTTGATCGTTCCAAACCCCACTTGAATATTGGTACTATTGGACACGTAGATCACGGAAAAACAACATTGACAGCAGCTATTACTAAAGTATTGTCTGATGCAGGTTATTCTGAAGCAAAATCATTTGATCAAATTGATAACGCTCCTGAAGAAAAAGAAAGAGGTATTACTATTAATACTTCACACGTAGAGTATGCTACAGCTAACCGTCACTATGCTCACGTTGACTGTCCAGGTCACGCGGATTACGTGAAAAACATGGTTACTGGTGCTGCTCAGATGGATGGTGCTATCTTGGTGGTTGCTGCTACTGATGGTCCAATGCCACAAACTCGTGAGCACATCCTTTTAGGTCGTCAGGTTGGTGTGCCTAGAATGGTTGTTTTCATGAACAAAGTGGATATGGTTGATGATGCTGAATTATTAGAGCTTGTTGAAATGGAAATCAGAGATTTATTATCTTTCTATCAGTATGATGGTGATAATGGTCCTGTTGTTAAAGGATCTGCTCTTGGTGCATTAAACGGTGAGCCACAATGGGTTGCTACAGTTTTAGAATTAATGGAAGCTGTTGATAACTGGATTGAATTACCAGTACGTGACGTTGAGAAACCATTCTTGATGCCAGTTGAGGACGTATTTACAATTACAGGACGTGGAACTGTTGCTACAGGTCGTATCGAAACTGGAGTTGCTAATACTGGAGATGCTGTTGAAATCATCGGTATGGGTGCTGATAAATTAACTTCTACTATTACAGGAGTTGAGATGTTCCGTAAAATCCTTGACAGAGGTGAAGCTGGAGATAACGTAGGTTTATTATTGAGAGGTATTGATAAAGCTGATATCCGTAGAGGTATGGTTATTGTTAAGCCAGGATCTGTTAAGCCACACGCTAAATTCAAAGCTGAGGTTTATATCTTGAAAAAAGAAGAAGGTGGACGTCACACTCCATTCCACAATAACTACCGTCCACAGTTCTACGTACGTACAACTGACGTAACAGGTACTATCTCTTTACCAGCTGGTGTAGAAATGGTTATGCCTGGGGATAACTTGACTATTGAAGTACAATTATTAAGCCCAATCGCATTAAGCGTAGGTTTACGTTTCGCTATCCGTGAAGGTGGTAGAACAGTAGGTGCTGGTCAGGTAACTGAAATTTTAGATTAATTTCTATAAAACTATATAAAAACCAGCAGTTTTGCTGCTGGTTTTTTAAACAAACGGGCGTAGTTCAAGGGTAGAATAGCGGTCTCCAAAACCGTTGATGGGGGTTCGAATCCCTCCGCCCGTGCAAAAACAGAATATGATGACAAAAGTTGTTAATTACATATCAGAAGCATTTGAAGAACTAAAATCAAATGTGACTTGGCCACAATGGTCTGAGGTACAACGTTTAACTATTGTTGTTGCTATTTTTTCGATTTTATTCGCATTGGCAACATGGGGAGTTGATGTAGTCTTCGCTAAGATTCTTGGTGGATTCTTTAATTTATTAAAAAAGGCTTAATTTTTTTGATATGACTGATAATAGTGTCAAAAAGTGGTATGTAGTTAGAGCGGTTAGCGGTCAGGAAAATAAAGTTAAAAACTATATTGAGACTGAGATCAATCGTCTCGGTATGGGTGATTATATCTCGCAGGTACTTGTTCCGACTGAAAAGGTGGTACAGGTTCGTGACGGGAAAAAAATCAGTAAAGATCGTGTGTACTTTCCTGGATATGTAATGGTTGAAGCAAACCTTACAGGAGAGATTCCTCATATCATTAAATCAATAACCGGTGTTATTGGTTTCTTAGGGGAAACTAAAGGAGGTGACGCAGTTCCGTTAAGACAATCGGAAGTAAACCGAATGTTAGGTAAAGTAGATGAATTGTCTGTTAAAACAGATAATGCAGCTATTCCGTATGCAGTTGGTGAAACGGTTAAAGTTATTGACGGACCTTTCAATGGTTTCAATGGAACTGTTGAGAAGGTAAATGAAGAAAAGCGTAAACTTGAAGTAATGGTGAAAATTTTCGGAAGAAAAACACCTTTGGAATTGAGTTTTATGCAAGTTGAAAAAGTATAATTTTTGTTACATACATAAACCACATCATTCGCTTCCAATGAAGATGTGCTAAATTTTTTAAAAATGGCAAAAGAAATTAGTAAAGTAGTTAAACTACAAGTTAAGGGAGGTGCTGCGAATCCGTCGCCACCGGTTGGACCTGCTTTGGGGGCTGCTGGGGTTAACATCATGGAGTTCTGTAAGCAGTTCAATGCTAGAACACAAGATAAACCTGGCAAAGTTTTACCAGTACAAATTACTGTGTATAAAGACAAGTCTTTTGACTTTGTTGTTAAAACGCCACCTGCTGCAATTCAATTATTAGAGGCAGCAAAATTAAAGTCTGGTTCAGGTGAACCTAACCGTAAGAAAGTAGCAAACGTTACTTGGGATCAAATTAGAACTATTGCTGAAGACAAAATGCCGGATCTTAATGCTTTTACAATTGAAAAAGCAATGAGTATGGTAGCTGGAACAGCTAGATCTATGGGTATAACTGTAACTGGGAATGCTCCTTTTTAATCGTAAAAAGAAAAAGACATGGCAAAATTAACAAAAAAGCAAAAAGAGGCTGCTTCAAAAATTGAGAAGAACAAATTGTACAGCTTGAAAGAAGCATCTGCTTTAATCAAAACCGTATCTTCTGCAAAATTTGATGAGTCTGTTGATATCGCAGTTCGTTTGGGTGTAGATCCAAGAAAAGCGAATCAAATGGTAAGAGGTGTTGTTACTTTACCACACGGTACAGGTAAGGATGTTCGAGTTTTAGCATTAGTTACTCCGGATAAAGAAGCAGAAGCGAAAGCTGCTGGTGCTGATCACGTAGGATTAGATGACTATTTACAAAAAATAAAAGACGGTTGGACAGATGTTGATGTAATCATCACGATGCCTGCTGTTATGGGTAAATTAGGTCCGTTAGGTCGTATTTTAGGACCTAGAGGTTTAATGCCAAACCCTAAAACAGGAACTGTAACTATGGATGTTGCTAAAGCTGTTCAAGAAGTGAAAGCTGGTAAAATTGACTTTAAAGTTGACAAAACTGGTATCGTTCACGCTGGAATTGGAAAAGTTTCTTTCGAAGCTGAGAAAATTACGGAGAATGCTCACGAAATTATTCAAACGTTAATCAAATTAAAACCAACTGCAGCGAAAGGTACTTATATTAAGAGTATCCACATCTCATCTACAATGAGTCCTGCTATTGCTTTAGATCCTAAAGCAGTATAATTGGTAGTTAAAAATTTTTAGTATGACTAGAGAAGAAAAATCAATCGCGATTGAAGATTTAACTGCACAGTTAGCTGGTACTAATATTGTTTATGTAGCAGATATTTCTGGATTAAATGCAGAAACTACTTCAAACTTAAGAAGAGCTTGTTTTAAAGCTGGTATTAAATTAGAAGTTGTTAAGAACACCTTGCTTGAAAAAGCTATGGAAGCTTCTGATAACAACTATGGTGAATTACCAACAGTTTTAAAAGGAAACACTTCTATTTTAATTGCAGACATCGCTAACGCACCTGCAAAAATTATCAAAGAATTCCGTAAAAAATCTGATAAGCCTTTATTAAAAGGTGCTTATATCAACGAAGAGATCTACATTGGAGATAACTTACTTGATTCATTAGCATCTCTTAAATCTAAAGAAGAAGTTATCGGAGAAATCATCGGATTACTTCAGTCTCCGGCACAGAGAGTTATCTCTGCTCTTCAAAACCAATTTAAGGACGAAGAAGGAGCGGAGTAGTATTTCAATACGAACGCACATAATAAATTATAATTTTACAAATCATTTTAAAAGATAGAAAAAATGGCAGATTTGAAACAATTCGCAGAACAATTAGTTAACTTAACAGTTAAAGAAGTTAACGAATTAGCAACTATATTAAAAGACGATTACGGAATTGAGCCTGCAGCTGCTGCTGTAGTTATATCAGGTGGTGGAGAAGCTGCTGCTGTTGAAGAGCAAACTGAATTCACAGTAGTATTGAAAGATGCTGGTGCTTCTAAATTAGCTGTAGTTAAAGCTGTTAAAGAATTAACTGGTTTAGGTCTTAAAGAAGCTAAAGACTTAGTAGACGGTGCTCCTTCTAACGTTAAAGAAGGTGTTTCTAAAGATGAGGCTGAAGGTCTTAAAAAATCTTTAGAAGAAGCTGGAGCTGTAGTTGAGCTTAAATAAGCTAAGCTTTAGTATAAAAAGCTAGGTTTAGGCCTTGAGAAGATCTCTCAAAGGCCTAAACCATTTTGCGTATAATGAATTTATTGTATGTTCAAACCTGCAATAGTTCGAAATACGACCCTTTTTAATCGCTACGAAGAAAGAAAATGAAATATAACTTTCTGTTCATTTTCAGAGATGTATCGCTTATAAAAAGAAAGTACAATTCGACTGTGTATTTACACAAAATTACTTTTTTTTAATCAAAATTTTGTCCATTGATGTTAACAAATCAGACTGAAAGATTAAATTTCGCCTCGACGAAAAACATCCCTGATTACCCGGATTTTTTAGATATTCAGGTAAAATCTTTTAAAGATTTCTTCCAATTGGAAACTAAATCTGACGAAAGAGGCAACGAAGGTCTTTATAATACCTTCATGGAAAACTTCCCAATTACAGATACAAGAAATCAGTTTGTATTGGAATTCCTTGATTACTTTGTTGATCCACCACGTTATACAATTGAAGAATGTATTGACAGAGGGTTGACGTACAGTGTGCCTTTAAAAGCACGTTTAAAACTGTATTGTACAGACCCGGAACATGAAGATTTTGAAACAATTGTTCAGGATGTATATTTAGGTACAATACCATACATGACACCAAGCGGTACTTTCGTTATCAACGGTGCCGAGCGTGTTGTAGTATCTCAGTTACACCGTTCACCGGGTGTATTCTTCGGACAATCTTTCCATGCGAATGGTACAAAATTATACTCTGCCAGAGTAATTCCTTTTAAAGGATCTTGGATTGAATTTGCTACCGATATCAATAGCGTTATGTATGCTTATATCGATAGAAAGAAAAAATTACCGGTAACAACTCTTTTCCGTGCTATCGGATTTGAAAGAGATAAAGATATTCTAGAGATTTTTGACCTTGCAGAAGAAATCAAAGTTTCTAAAACAGGTCTTAAAAAGTACATCGGAAGAAGACTTGCTGCGCGTGTTCTGAACACCTGGCATGAAGATTTCGTTGATGAGGATACTGGAGAAGTAGTATCAATTGAACGTAATGAAATTATCTTGGATCGTGATACGATTTTAGATAAAGACAATGTAGAGGAAATTATTGATGCGAACGTTAAAGCTATTTTGTTACACAAAGAAGATAACAATCAGGCTGATTACGCTATTATCCACAATACATTACAAAAAGACCCGACAAACTCAGAAAAAGAAGCTGTAGAGCACATTTACCGTCAGTTGCGTAACGCAGAACCGCCTGATGAGGAAACGGCTCGTGGTATTATCGATAAATTATTCTTCTCCGATCAACGTTACAACTTAGGTGAAGTTGGTCGTTACAGAATGAATAAAAAATTAGGTTTGGATATCCCAATGGAAAAACAGGTTTTGACCAAAGAGGATATCATTACAATCGTAAAATATTTAATCGAATTGATCAACTCTAAAGCAGAGATTGATGATATCGATCACTTATCAAACCGTCGTGTTAGAACAGTTGGAGAACAATTGTCGGCACAATTTGGTGTAGGACTTGCCCGTATGGCAAGAACAATCAGAGAAAGAATGAACGTTAGAGATAACGAGGTGTTTACACCAATTGATTTGATCAATGCCAAAACATTGTCATCAGTAATCAACTCTTTCTTTGGAACCAACCAGTTATCTCAGTTCATGGACCAAACGAATCCACTGGCCGAGATTACACACAAAAGAAGATTGTCTGCCCTTGGACCAGGAGGTCTTTCCAGAGAAAGAGCCGGATTCGAGGTACGTGACGTTCACTATACACACTACGGACGTTTATGTCCTATTGAAACACCGGAGGGACCAAACATTGGTTTGATTTCATCTCTTGGAGTATATGCAAAAGTGAATGGAATGGGATTCATTGAAACTCCTTACCGTAAAGTAACGGAAGGTAAAGTGGATTTGGTTTCTACTCCGATCTATTTAAGTGCAGAAGAAGAAGAAGGAAAAATGATTGCTCAGGCAAACATTGATATGGATGAAAACGGAACCATCACCGCTGACAGAGTTATTGCTCGTGAAGAAGGAGATTTCCCTGTGGTTGAGCCAGGAGTTGTAGATTATACAGACGTTGCGCCAAACCAGATTGCATCCATTTCGGCTTCATTAATTCCGTTCTTGGAGCACGATGATGCGAACCGTGCATTGATGGGATCAAACATGATGCGTCAGGCAGTTCCATTATTGCGTCCGGAAGCACCAATTGTTGGTACAGGATTAGAGCGTCAGGTGGCGTCTGATTCCAGAGTACTGATCAATGCTGAAGGTAGCGGAACTGTTGAATATGTTGATGCGAACATGATTACCATCAAATACGACAGAACCGATGCGGAAAGAGCAGTTAGTTTCGATCCGGATGAAAAAACATACCAGTTAATCAAATTCAGAAAAACCAACCAGAGTACTTCTATCAACCTGAAACCAATCGTAAGAAGAGGAGACAGAGTTGCAAAAGGACAGGTACTTTGTGAAGGTTATGCAACGCAAAACGGAGAGCTGGCTTTAGGTAGAAACCTTAAAGTTGCCTTCATGCCTTGGAAAGGGTATAACTTCGAGGATGCGATTGTAATTTCTGAAAAAGTTGTTCGTGATGACATCTTTACATCCATTCACGTGGATGACTATTCACTGGAAGTAAGAGATACAAAATTAGGTAACGAAGAGTTAACGAATGATATCCCTAACGTAAGTGAAGAGGCAACTAAAGATTTAGATGAAAACGGTATGATTAGAATTGGTGCAGAGGTAAAACCTGGCGACATTCTAATCGGAAAAATTACACCAAAAGGAGAATCAGATCCTACTCCGGAAGAGAAATTATTAAGAGCGATCTTCGGGGATAAAGCAGGTGATGTTAAAGATGCTTCATTAAAAGCGTCTCCTTCATTACACGGTGTGGTTTTAGATAAAAAATTATTCGCAAGAGCGGTTAAAGATAAACGTAAACGTTCTAAAGATAAAGATGATTTAGCAGTTTTAGAAACACAATTTGAAGTGAAATTCAATGAATTGAAAGACAGATTGGTAGAGAAATTGTTTGATATCGTGAATGGAAAAACATCTCAGGGTGTTATGAATGATTTGGGAGAAGAAGTATTGCCAAAAGGTAAAAAATACTCTCAAAAAATGTTGTATGCTGTTGAAGATTTCGCACACTTAACAAAAGGACAGTGGACTACAGACGATGAAACCAATGCAATGGTGAACGACCTGATCCACAACTATAAAATTAAGTTGAATGACCTTCAGGGAGCATTGAGAAGAGAGAAATTTACAATCACTGTTGGAGATGAATTACCATCAGGAATTTTAAAACTGGCTAAAGTTTATATCGCTAAGAAACGTAAACTGAAAGTTGGGGATAAAATGGCGGGACGTCACGGAAATAAAGGTATCGTTGCGAAAATTGTTCGTCACGAAGACATGCCTTTCTTAGAAGACGGAACTCCTGTAGATATCGTATTGAATCCACTTGGTGTACCATCGCGTATGAACATCGGGCAGATTTATGAAACTGTTCTTGGATGGGCAGGTCAGAAACTAGGTAAGAAATTTGCAACGCCAATTTTTGATGGAGCTTCTTTAGAGCAAATCAATGCTTTAACAGACGAAGCAGGTATTCCTAGATTCGGTCATACTTACCTGTATGACGGAGGAACAGGAGACCGTTTCCACCAGCCGGCGACTGTAGGTATCATCTACATGTTGAAATTAGGACACATGGTTGATGATAAAATGCACGCACGTTCTATCGGTCCATACTCATTAATTACGCAACAGCCATTAGGAGGTAAAGCACAATTCGGTGGTCAGCGTTTTGGAGAGATGGAGGTTTGGGCTCTTGAGGCTTATGGAGCATCAAGTACACTAAGAGAAATCTTGACTGTTAAATCGGATGACGTTATTGGTAGAGCGAAAACTTACGAAGCTATCGTTAAGGGAGAAACTATGCCGGAACCAGGATTACCGGAATCATTCAATGTATTAATGCATGAATTGAAAGGTCTTGGATTAGACATCAGATTAGAAGAATAAATTCACACGGGAGTAATCTTTGATTGCTCCCTTTTATAGCGTTTTTAATAAATCGATAGTATTCATATCATGACGAGATTAAAAGATAAAAATACCGTTAAAAGATTTAACAAAATTTCGATAGGACTTGCTTCCCCGGAATCCATTCTGGCAGAATCAAGAGGTGAGGTTTTAAAACCGGAAACCATCAACTATCGTACACACAAACCAGAGCGTGACGGTCTTTTCTGCGAAAGAATTTTCGGTCCAGTAAAAGATTTCGAATGTGCTTGTGGTAAATACAAAAGAATCCGTTATAAAGGAATCGTTTGTGACCGTTGTGGAGTTGAAGTTACGGAGAAAAAAGTACGTAGAGACAGAGTTGGACACATCAATTTGGTGGTGCCTATCGCTCATATCTGGTATTTCCGTTCCCTTCCAAACAAAATTGGTTACATTCTAGGCTTGCCGTCTAAGAAATTAGACATGATTATTTACTACGAAAGATATGTAGTAATTCAACCGGGTATTGCTAAAAATCCAGAAGGAGAAACTTTAAACCGATTAGACTTCTTAACTGAAGAAGAGTATTTGAATATTTTAGATACCCTTCCGATGGAGAATCAATATTTAGATGATACAGATCCGAATAAATTCATCGCTAAGATGGGTGCGGAATGTATTATGGATTTATTGGCACGTACAGATTTAGATGCTTTGTCTTACGACCTGCGTCACGCTGCTAATAATGAAACATCAAAACAACGTAAAACAGAAGCTTTAAAAAGACTTCAGGTTGTAGAATCGTTCCGTGAAGCAAACAATAACAGAGAAAACCGTCCGGAATGGATGATTTTAAAAGTAATCCCGGTTATTCCGCCGGAATTACGTCCGTTAGTGCCGCTTGATGGAGGTCGTTTCGCAACATCGGATTTAAATGATTTGTACCGAAGAGTAATCATCCGTAACAACCGTTTAAAACGATTAATGGAAATTAAAGCTCCGGAAGTAATCTTAAGAAACGAAAAACGTATGTTACAGGAATCTGTAGACTCGTTATTCGATAACACAAGAAAAGCTTCTGCTGTTAAAACAGAATCAAACAGACCATTAAAATCCCTTTCGGATTCCTTAAAAGGTAAGCAAGGTCGTTTCCGTCAGAACTTATTAGGTAAACGTGTGGATTATTCTGCCCGTTCGGTAATTGTTGTTGGACCGGAAATGAAATTGTTCGAATGTGGTCTGCCTAAAGATATGGCTGCGGAACTGTACAAACCATTCGTTATTCGTAAATTAATCGAAAGAGGAATTGTTAAAACAGTGAAGTCGGCTAAGAAAATTATCGACAAAAAAGAGCCGGTAGTTTGGGATATCCTTGAAAACGTAATTAAAGGACACCCGGTACTGCTAAACCGTGCTCCTACTTTGCACAGATTAGGTATCCAGGCATTCCAGCCAAAATTGATTGAAGGTAAAGCGATCCAGTTACACCCGTTAGTGTGTACGGCGTTTAATGCCGATTTCGATGGTGACCAGATGGCGGTTCACTTACCATTAGGACCGGAAGCTATTTTGGAAGCACAATTATTAATGTTGGCTTCACACAATATCTTGAACCCTGCAAATGGTGCGCCAATCACGGTACCTTCTCAGGACATGGTTTTGGGTCTGTATTACATGACCAAAGAACGTTTGTCTACTCCGGATCATAAAATTTTAGGTGAAGGCCTGACTTTTTACTCGGCAGAAGAAGTAAATATTGCTTTGAATGAAGGGAAATTAGAGTTGAATGCCCGTGTTAAAATCAGAGCAAAAGACTTTAATGAAAACGGAGAATTAGTATATAAAATTATCCAGACTACTGCAGGTAGAGTATTATTTAACGAAGTAGTACCGGAAGCAGCTGGTTATATAAATGAAGTATTAACGAAGAAGTCCTTAAGAGATATTATTGGTAAAATTTTAAGTGTTACCAATGTACCTACTACTGCTGCCTTCTTGGATAATATGAAAGATATGGGATACCGTTTCGCTTTCAGAGGAGGACTTTCTTTCTCTTTAGGGGATATCAAAATTCCAGATCAGAAACAAGACCTTATTGCGGATGCAAACGGTCAGGTTGAAGCGATTTCGATGAACTATAACATGGGTCTTATTACTAATAATGAGCGTTACAACCAGGTTATTGACGTTTGGACTTCAACCAATGCATTGCTTACAGAATTAGCGATGAAAAACATTAGAGAAGACCAGCAAGGATTCAACTCGGTGTATATGATGCTTGACTCTGGAGCGAGGGGATCTAAAGAACAGATTCGTCAGTTAACCGGTATGCGTGGTTTGATGGCTAAGCCTAAAAAATCAACCGCTGGTGGTGGTGAAATTATTGAAAACCCGATTTTATCGAACTTTAAAGAAGGACTTTCAATTTTAGAATACTTTATTTCTACTCACGGTGCTCGTAAAGGTCTTGCGGATACGGCTCTTAAAACGGCAGATGCCGGGTACTTAACCAGAAGATTACATGACGTTTCTCAGGATGTTATTGTAAACTCTGTAGATTGTGGTACTTTAAGAGGTGTTGAAGTATCAGCATTGAAAAAGAATGAGGAAGTTGTTGAAACTTTAGGAGAAAGAATCTTAGGACGTGTTGCGTTACAAGATGTAATCAATCCTTTAACCAGCGAAATTTTAGTTCACGCAGGTGATGAAATTACAGAAGCTATCGTTAAAGCTATTGACGCTTCTCCAATTGAAAGAGTAGACGTTCGTTCTCCGTTAACTTGTGAAGCTGGAAAAGGTATCTGTGCAAAATGTTACGGACGTAACCTGGCAACAGGTAAAATGACCCAGAGAGGTGAAGCAGTAGGAGTTATTGCAGCACAGTCTATTGGTGAGCCGGGTACACAGTTAACACTACGTACATTCCACGTTGGGGGTACAGCAGGTAACATTTCTGAAGAATCAAGTATCATTACGAAATTCAAAGGAAGACTTGAAATCGAAGATTTAAAAACTGTTAAAGGAGAAGACAATGAAGGTAATGCTATCGATATTGTAATTTCCCGTTCAACAGAATTAAAATTAGTAGACGAAACAACAGGAATTGTATTAAATACACATAATATCCCTTACGGATCAAGCATCTTTGTTAAAGATGGTGAAGTAGTAGATAAAGGAACTACAATCTGTAAATGGGACCCGTATAATGGTGTAATTATTTCAGAATTTACAGGTAAGGTGGCTTACGAAGATATCGAACAGGGACAATCGTTCATGGTTGAAATCGATGAGCAAACCGGATTCCAGGAAAAAGTAATCTCTGAAGCCAGAAATAAAAAATTAATTCCTACTTTATTAATCTACGGAAAAGACGGAGAATTAATCCGTTCTTACAACTTACCGGTGGGTGCCCACCTTATGGTTGATGACGGAGAGAAAATTAAAGCAGGTAAGATTTTAGTAAAAATCCCTCGTCGTTCTTCAAAAGCAGGGGATATTACAGGAGGTTTACCAAGAATTACCGAGTTGTTAGAAGCTCGTAATCCTTCAAACCCGGCTGTAGTATCTGAGATTGACGGTGTAGTATCTTTTGGAAAAATCAAAAGAGGTAACCGTGAGATCGTTGTAGAATCTAAATTTGGTGAGATTAAGAAATACTTAGTTAAACTTTCAAACCAGATCTTAGTTCAGGAAAATGACTACGTAAGAGCAGGTATGCCACTATCTGACGGAGCAATTACTCCGGATGATATCTTAAGAATCCAGGGACCATCTGCTGTACAACAGTACTTGGTAAATGAAATTCAGGAAGTGTACCGTTTACAAGGGGTAAAAATTAATGACAAGCACTTTGAAGTTGTAATTCGTCAGATGATGCGTAAAGTTCAAATCCAGGATCCGGGTGATACACTATTCTTAGAAGATCAGTTGGCTCATACAAGTGACTTTATCGTTGAAAATGATAAATTATACGGAATGAAAGTTGTGGAAGATGCGGGTGATTCTGATAACCTGAAAGCAGGTCAGATCATATCGCCAAGAGAATTAAGAGATGAAAACTCTTTACTGAAGAGAAATGACAGAAACCTTGTAGTTGCAAGAGATGTGGTTCCGGCAACGGCTACTCCGATTCTTCAGGGTATTACAAGAGCGTCATTACAAACGAAATCGTTTATCTCGGCAGCATCGTTCCAGGAAACAACGAAAGTATTGAATGAAGCAGCTGTAGCTGGTAAAGTTGACGGATTAGAAGGATTGAAAGAAAATGTTATTGTGGGTCACAGAATCCCTGCTGGTACAGGTATGAGAGATTACGATAATATTATTGTAGGTTCTAAAGAAGAATTCAACGAATTAATGGCTGCAAAAGAAGAATTTAATTACTAAGAATCATGAGTGATAATAAACAGCAAGGACAAATCAATATTGAATTGGATGAGCAGGTAGCCGACGGGATTTACTCCAATCTGGCAATCATCAATCATTCCAACACAGAATTCGTAATTGATTTTGTGAACATTATGCCGGGAGTGCCAAAAGCAAAAGTAAAATCCAGAATTATACTTACTCCGCAGCATGCAAAACGTTTATTAGGAGCTTTAGCAGAAAACATAACACGGTTTGAAGCAGCTCATGGTGAAATCAAAGAGGCAGAATTGCCTTCGATACCTTTAAATTTCGGACCAACAGGTCAAGCTTAATAAAAAGCCTCTCATTATGAGAGGCTTTTTTTATTTGTGAATATTTTAACCGCCAAAATATTAAATTGTTAAATCTTTAAAATTTTTATAGTTTTTTTATTGTATGATGAAAAATTTAGTAATTTAACCGACTAAATAATTTCATATGAATAAAAATTACTATTCATTAGGCAGCGAAAGTAAAGCGTTGCTTAAAAACAGCGATGCCCATCAATTTGCATGGTCGAAGAACATTAAACATATATGTTTAATGTTCTTTTTATTTGTATCGGTCTTTGTAGCCAACGCACAGGTAGCTACAAACGGCGGATCGGGTTTAAGTGCCACATATCCGAACCTGGCTTCGGCTATTACGGCATTGAACGCAGCAACTATTTCGGGACCGGTCGTGATAACACTCTCCGGAAATGAAACGGCACCTGCGGGCGGTTATGTCATTACAGCTGAAGGAACAGCGGTAAATACAATTACAATAGTAGGAAGTACCAGCACAATTACAGCACCAACACCTCAAACGTCGGGAGCTTTAAATGATGCTATTTTTAAATTAGTAGGAGCAGACTGGGTTACGATCCAGGGCTTTACAATGCAGGAAAATGCAGCCAATTCAACAGCGGCAGCAGGAACGAACAACATGACCGAATGGGGTGTTGCGTTGCTGTATGCCTCTACTACAAATGGTGCGCAGAATAACACCATCCTGAACAATACTATCGATTTAAACCGTACTTATCAAAATACCTTCGGTATTTACAGTAACTCTGTCCACTCGGGTACTACCGTTACAACAGCAGCTACAGCAACGGGAGCTAACGGAGGAAATCACAACCTGAAAATCTATGGCAATACGATAACTGATGTAAACATCGGAATCGTATATGTGGGACCAACAGCGGCGGCTGATCACAATACCGGATTGGATATTGGAGGAACAGCACTGGCAACAGGGAACACGATAACAAACTTTGGAACAACGGGAACCTTTTCCGGTTATTCGAATGTTTCCGGATCGGTTAACGGTATCCTGGTAAGAAATACCAAGAATTTTAATATTTCTTATAACAATGTAGCCAGTTCAAACGGAGGCGTTACGGCAGGAACCCTAAGAGGAATCTTTGTACCAGCTTTCAATAACGCACCAACCGGTGTTATTGTGAATACAATCAATAACAATACAGTATCCTTACGCAGCGCTGCTGCCGGCGGAACGATGTTTGGGATATCCAATGAGGCAACTACGGTAAGTGCTACCACAACATTGAATATCAATAACAACGACTTCAATAC
This sequence comes from Flavobacterium sp. 40-81, assembly GCF_001898245.1. Classification (NCBI taxonomy): domain Bacteria; kingdom Pseudomonadati; phylum Bacteroidota; class Flavobacteriia; order Flavobacteriales; family Flavobacteriaceae; genus Flavobacterium; species Flavobacterium sp. 40-81. The sequence continues at coordinate 3,578 of NZ_MKTM01000027.1, read as the reverse complement.
ATTTGGACACACAGTAGCAGGAACGGCAGCAATAACTTTGATTATTAATGCCGCTACTACATTAAATACAAACATCAACAACAATACTTTTACGAACTTATCGGTAAACACAACCGCTGGATTTACGTTTATCAGTAATAATGTAACCCACCCTACAGATGCGGTAACCATCGTAAACAACAATGCCATTGTTACTGGTTTTAGTAAAACCGGAGCGGGTGGAACCGTGTACTTCTATGACTCTTTCGGAAGTACTACAAGTGGTTCAGAAACCAATACCGGAAATAATTTCTCAAATGTTACATTAACCGGAGCAACAACATTAGGCGGTTTCAGATCGGCCGATGGAGGAACTGCGGGATATCCGGCAAAAACAATAACGAACAACACATTTAACAATATTACCAACGGAACTGGTGCTTCAACCGTATTGAATGCGGGGTACAGCTTGGTTGGCGGTACAAACAATGTGTCTGGAAATACAATTACAAATGTTACTACTGCGGGCAGTATCGTAGGAATCACTTCTGCTGCCGGTAACCAGAACTTTTTTAACAATACCATCAGCGGTTTAACAACAACAGGAGCGGCAACCGTTTCTGCTATTTCCATAACGGGAGGAACCATACAGAATCTTTATAAAAACAAGATCTTCAATATTGAGGCAAACAATGCTTCCGGAACCGTAAATGGTATCTTAGTGTCTGGTGGAACAACAACGTCACTATACAACAATATTGTAGGCGACTTGAGAACTCCGATTGCAAATGCAGCCAACCCTTTGATCGGGATCAACATTACAGGAGGAACAACGGTAAATGTTAACTTCAACACCGTTCGTTTAAACGGAACAAGTACCGGAGCATTATTCGGATCAAGCGCTGTATCTGTTTCAACAACGCCTACAGTAGCTTTCAGAAACAATATTTTTGTAAACCAGTCTGCAACAACCGGAGCGGGACTTGCAGCAGCCTACAGAAGATCTTCAACAACGTTAACAACGTATGATGCCGTATCCAATAATAACCTGTATTTTGGAACGACAATTTTTACAGACGGAACAAATACCGATGCAACCCTGGCAGCTTTTAAAGCCAGAGTGGCACCAAGAGATGCTTCATCTGTAACAGAAAATCCGAACTGGGTTTCCGTAACAGGCGCAAATGCTACTTTCTTACACATCGATACTACAATACCGACACAAATCGAAAATGGTGGTACACCGGTAGCGGGTATCACGGATGATTTTGACGGAGATGTAAGAAATGTAACAACTCCGGATATCGGAGCAGATGAATTTGCCGGTATCCCAACAGATATAACAGCTCCGGCAATAGTACATACGGTAGTAGCAGGTTCTTGCGTACCGGGTAGTAAAGTAATTACAGCAACAATTACAGACGGAAGCGGAGTGCCAACAACAGGTGCCGGTTTACCGGTTGCCTACTGGAAAATCAATGCAGGAACCTATACGGCAGCTGTAGCGACCAGTCTAGGATCTGGACAATATGAATTTACAATTGGTGCTGGAGCAGTATTAGGAGATGCCGTTTTCTATTATATTGTGGCTCAGGATAATGCTGGAACTCCAAATGTGGCCGTATTACCGGCAGCAGGTGCAGCAGGATTTACAATTAATCCGCCGGCAGCAGCAACGCCGCCAACCACACCGTTTACATACAATATTTACAGCCCTTTAAGTGGTGTTTATACTGTTGGAGCTTCTGGAAACTATGCAACGTTAACAGCGGCTGTAGCAGACTATAACTCAAAATGTTTATCCGGTCCGGTTACCTTCTCATTAACAGATGCAACCTATACGGGAGAAACCTATCCGATTACGATTAATTCCAATCCAGATGCCAGTGCAACAAACACGTTGACCATTAAACCGGCAACTGGTGTTACAGCAGCATTTTCAGGATCTAATGCAACGGCTATTCTTAAAATAGCAGGAGCAGATTATGTAACTATCGACGGAAGTAATAACGGAACAACTACCCGTGATTTAACAATCACCAATACCAATGCAGCAGGGGTTGTACTTTGGGTAGCGAGTGCCGATGCTACAAACGGAGCATTGAATGCGACATTCAAAAACCTTAAAATCATCGGAAACACACCGGCAACAACCGTGGCAGGGATTGTGGTGAGTGGTACTGCTTTAGGAGGTGCTGCAGAAGCATCCAATACCGGTTTTGCATCTATTAATAACACCTTCAACAAAATGCAGAATGCTATTTTCGCTATCGGAAATGCAACGACTCCGGATCAGGGATTTGTGATTACGGGTAATGTTATAGGATCTGCAACTGCTGTTGATAAACTTGGTTTTAGAGGAGTAGCGGTGCAAAACGCACAGGGATTTGTGATTTCCGGAAACCAGATTTTTGGAGTAACAACAACTACAACCAGTACAGCATCGGGTATACTTGTTGGCGGAAACGCAATTAACGGAACCGTGTTTAACAACAAAATATCCGATATTAAAAATACCAATACCACTGGTTATGGATGTAACGGAATCTATTTGAATTCCAACAACGCTGCGGCAAACATTACGGTATATAATAACTTCATCAGTGATGTGGCAAGTTATGGCTATTCAGCGGGTGGTGGCGTAGCCGATAACGGATACGGAATCATCATCAACCAGGGAGCTGGTTATAATGTTTACCACAATACAGTGGCAATGAATACTAACCAGACTATTGGAGGAAGACCGGCAGCGATCAATGTTACAGCAACGGTTACAGCAGCCGGAGCCATTAACTTGCGAAACAATATCTTTAGCAATACGCAAACACAAACCGGAGCACGCTATGCGATTTATTCGGAAGCAGCCAATACGGTTTTTGCAGCAATAGATTATAACAACTATTATACAACAGGAACGAATCTGGGGTATATTGTATCAGACAGAGCAGATCTTGCAGCGTTACAAACAGGTTTCGGAGGCAACACAAACGCTAAAAATGTTTTACCGGTGTATACCTCTTTAACAGACTTACATTTAGTACCGGCAAGTAATGTTTATTTAGACAACCTTGGAACACCAATTGCAGGTATTACTACCGATATTGATGGCGATACAAGAAATGTTACAACACCGGATATGGGAGCCGATGAATTTACGTCTCCGGTTTGTACAGCAGCAGTTGGCGGTACCGCTACCGCTACGGTAACTACAATTTGTACTTCCGGAACGTCAACAATTCAGGCAGCAGGTTACTCTACTGGTGAAACCACATCATATCAGTGGCAATCTGCTACAGATATGGCATTTACAACACCGGTAAATGTGGGAACAGCAACAGCAACTTATGCTGATTTGACTACAGCAACAATTACGCAAACAACATACTATCGTTTAGCGGTAACCTGTGTGGCAAACGGACAGGCAAACTATTCTACTGTTGCTCAGGTAACCGTAAATACAACTGCAGAACCTGTAGCAGCAGCACAAACATTCTGTAACAGTGCAACAGTATCACAATTGGTAGCAACAGGAACGGGAGTACAATGGTATAATGTTCCAACCGGAGGTACAGCGATGGCATCAACAGATGCTTTGGCAA
>NZ_MKTM01000026.1:0-85652 GCF_001898245.1 Flavobacterium sp. 40-81 | reverse complement strand
CTGATTCAACCTCAATATCTAATGAACTTCGCCTTGATTGCGGGTGCAAAAGTAGCACCTTTTTACTCTTCTCCAAACTATTTCTAAACTATTTTTTGCCTTTCTACAAAACAATTACTTAACAAACTGATTACTAATCCTTAATATAACAAATTATTTTTAGAGGGTTTTTGGTGCAAATCCCGCTTATCCGCTGCCATCCCTATTAAAACAAGGCTTCCACAATGGTTTTTGTTGTATTTTCTTTTTACAGTACTCCTTATATATAGTATAAAAGACCAGCAAAAAAATCAAAAAAAAGCCCCGGGTATCATCCGGGGCTGCGCTTTTATTGCTTTAAAAATTTCTTGGTGACCACTTTTTGACCGTCATTTATCTCAAATAAATATGTTCCGGCATTTAATTTGGCCATATTTATTCCTTCATCGGTCAATTCTCCCTGCTGTATTTCTTGTCCCAACAGGTTTATGACGCGAAAAGTTACCGGTCTGCTGTCAGCCAAAGTGACTTTCAGCACTTCATTTACCGGATTCGGGTATAAAACAAAATCAAAATTATTCTTTTCACTACCTAATATATTTGCAGCAATCGTATTTTGAATGGCTGCCGCACCTATATTAACTGTATAATCTTCCACTTCACCATAAGAAAATGTTTCACATGCCGTAGCATCTGCTCCATATTTCATCGAAACTCTCATACGGGTCGTTCCGGCTGATGCTGTTGTGGGTACTGTAAAGGTTGCCGACAGGGTTGCATTACTCGCCGAAGATCCGGCAACAACTTTTTCGGAAGTTTCAAAAGTTCCGTTTTTGTTGTAGTCAATCCAAATATTCCAGTATTCAGTATAAGCTGTACTGGCAAATCCTGCACTTATATATATAGTGTTTGCTCCATAAGGTAAATTAGCAACTAAATTGGTAAAGTTTCCATAACCGGAATTGGACGCTGTCGTATTCACCATATTATTCAGCGCTACATAATCGATATACTCATAAGAAGCATTACTTCCTTTAGAAGTACAATAGGCCGTTCCGCTTCCGGCGGCCGTTGTTACCGAAACAGCATTACCGGATGCCGACAGATTTCCGGCAGCATCTTTTGCCTTTACCGAAAAGGTATAAGCCGTTGAAGCCGTCAGCCCGGTCACAGTTGTAGTTAATCCGGTTACAGTTGTTAGCAGATTTGTACCATTATATATATTGTATCCGGTAACCGCTACATTATCGGTAGCGGCATTCCAGGTCAGGACCACACTATTGGCTGTAATATTGGAGGCTACTAAATTCGTTGGCGCGGTTGGTGCCGTCGTATCGGTCGTTCCGGCATAGGCCGCACCGATTCCAACAGCATAAAAGGTGTTAGTAGTTGCAATAACTTCAGCCGATCCCGCTCCGTATAAATCAACTGCCGCCTGGATACCATAAGTTCTTGCATTGGCAAAGGTGGAATTGGCCGACAAATAGACACTTTCCAGACGATATGCAATTTTTGCCGCTTTGTCAATCGTGATTCCGGTTACATTATAAGTACTTCCGATGTCGTTCGTACCTGATTTCCCCACTGCCAGGATATAGAACCAATGGTTTAATACTCCGCTATTGGTATGTACTCCGCAATAATCATTGGATAGTGTTGGCGTTCCACAGTTCGGATTTACCCAGTAGGTTCCGCCATACGTATTGGGCTGTCCTTCACTTTTCGGATTACTCATGGAACGCAGTGCTGCATGACCGGATCTTCTTTCGATATCTTCCCCTATCAGCCAGGTAGCTTTATTCGGTGCGGCATAATATTCCACTGCCGCTCCCCAAATATCGGAAAAGCCTTCATTCATGGCTCCGGATTCTCTTTGATAAGCCAGATTGGCTGTATAGGTACAAACGGCGTGGCCAATTTCGTGTCCGGCAACATCCAAAGCCGTTAAAGCATCAAAGTAGGTATCACTTCCGTCACCATACAGCATCGCACTTCCGTTCCAGTAGGCATTATCCAGTTTGTATTGGTAATGCACATAACTGTTTATCGCTGCTCCGCTATTGTTATAACTGTTTCTTCCGTGTTTTGCCTGCCAGTAATCATAGGTTTTTACAGCTCCCCAATGGGCATCCAATGCGGCATTGTTTTTATTGACACTGTGTTCTGCCGTTGTCCAGTTATTATCATTATCCTGAAAGTTGATTGCCGCACCAAAGTTGGAACCGGTTTGCAGGTTATAGGTATTGATTCCGTTACCCCGGGTGGCATCTTTTAAAATATAAACACTTCCGCTTAACGTTGTTTCAATGGTTTGCGCTCCGCTATAACGGGTTGTTGCATTTCCGGCAACCATTTTCTGTAGAGCAGTTGCCGCTTTTTCGTTATCTGCAGCATGACTGTGTCCGCAATTTTTCTTGGGCAACACCAATCCGTCCGAAGTATGTCCGAAATGTGTTGCGTGTTTTATCGTCGCATTGTAAAACAACGCCTTTCCGGTTACCGCATCGATATACAGATCTCCTCTGCTGATTGGCTCTACCGCATAGATATCAAATTTATACGCCAGGCGCAACTGGTCTTTTGCCATACTTTCCCCTTCAAAAACCGGAAGCAGTACCAGTTCGCCCTCTGGCTTTGTATATCCCAGTGCCGCAGCAGACTGTGAATCATCCCAAAGGTATTTAGCTGCCCCGGTATGGATCATTGCCCGCTGCAAAGCCTGCGTTTTTGATAAAGCCGGTGCTACATTAATATTGTTAAGTTTATAAAATTCACCACTCATGGATTCCAGTTTCCCGGATTTTGAGTGTAATGTATAAGTTGCAAATTCGATTTTCACGCCCTGAAAAAAGAGCTGGTATTTTTCATGTGTAAAACCCAGGTTATCGGCTTCCGATCTGATCTTTGCAAAGGAGGCATTTTCTTTTAGCCCCAATTGTTCCTGAAAAACCTTTTGAGCATCATTCTGTTTGTAGGTTGCTTTTTCATCGAAAACAATCAGTTTGGGCAAACCATTTTCTCCGATTACTTTTTCTTTTACACCTCTTTTGTCCTGGGCATGGGACGAAAGCGCCAGCATGGCTACCACAACCGGCAGCACATACCCTTTTAGTAGATTTTTTTTCATTTTTTCGGTAATTTTTGTTAAAATTCAAACTTTGTGTTATAAAAACACTATCAAATTTATTTCATTAACCGCAAAATGACCGGCCATTATTACACCATAAGTGTATCTTAAATCCGGGTAATAAAAAACCCAAGATACTGATCCTGGGTTTTTTATATTTCTAAAATGGTTTTTCCATGATGTAATCTTCCATCAGATAGCCGTTGCCAATATCGATGTCTTCTTCTGCTATTACTTCAAATCCGTTCTTTTTGTAAAACGCAATGGCTTTGTTATAGCGGTTAACATTTAAAAGCAATGCCTGGTTTTCGTTAAGCTTTACCGCTTCTTCCACTGCTGCCAATAATGTTTTTCCAACTCCTTTACCCTGCGTTTGCGGCAGAACGTATATTTTGTGAAGTTTGGTTTTTCCGGAATTCTGATAATTCACTTCATAAGAAGCAAATCCGTAAAAAACACCGTCTTCTTCTGCTAACAGAAAAACATGCCCTGATTCCATTTGCTTTTCCAATGACGGAATTGCATATATTTTATCAAGCATATAAGCCAGTTGCTGCTCCGACAAAATGGTTCCGTAAGCATCCGGCCAGATAGCATAAGCCAGATCCCTGACGGTTTGCAGCTGATCTGAAGATATTACTCTGGTAATAATCATATATTATAATGCTGTTTTTAATCTTTTTTGTTCTCTTGCCAATAAGGTATTTTTCATTAGCATGGCGATAGTCATTGGTCCTACACCACCCGGAACCGGTGTGATAAAAGAGGCTTTTTTGCTAACGTTATCAAAATCAACATCTCCGGTAATCACATAACCTTTTTCAGCTTTTTCATCTGCAACACGGGTAATTCCCACGTCGATAATAACCACATCGTCTTTTACCATTTCTGCTTTCAGGTAGTTTGGTACGCCCAAAGCGGTAATGATAATATCGGCCTGACTGGTGATTTGCGTGATGTTTTTAGTATGACTGTGTGTTAGCGTCACGGTTGAGTTGCCCGGAAATCCTTTTCTTCCCATTAAAATACTCATCGGTCTTCCTACAATGTGGCTTCTTCCGATTACCACCGTATGCTTTCCTTTTGTTTCTACGTTGTAGCGCTCCAGTAATTCCAGAATTCCAAATGGTGTTGCCGGAATGAAAGTTGTCATATCCAAAGCCATTTTACCGAAGTTTTCCGGATGGAAACCGTCTACGTCTTTGCTTGGATCGATAGCCATCAATACTTTTTGGGTATCAATCTGATCCGGTAAAGGCAACTGTACAATGAATCCGTCGATATTGTCGTCTTCATTCAGTTCCTTGATTTTTTTCAGCAATTCGGTTTCTGAAGTCGTACTGGGCATTTTTACTAAAGTAGATTCAAAGCCTACTTTTTCGCATGCTTTTACTTTACTGCCCACATACGTAAGACTCGCTCCGTCATTACCAACGATAACCGCTGCCAGGTGAGGCACTTTTTCGTTGTTGTCTTTCATTTTCTGCACTTCGGCAGCAATTTCATTTTTGATTTCGTCCGAAACCTTTTTTCCGTCTAGTAGTTGCATTCCTGTGTATTTGTGTTGTTGTTTTTATGTAAAAAAGAAGACGCGACAAATCGCGTCTTTATTTTATCTCATTCCTTTCATTCCTCCCATCATTCGCATCAGGTTTTTCCCTCCTGCTCCCTGCATCATCTTCATCATTTTGCTCATCTGGTCGAATTGTTTCAGCAGTTGGTTAACCTGCTGGATGTTGGTTCCGGAACCTTTTGCAATTCTGGTTTTTCTTTTTGCATCCAGTAATGCCGGTTTCTGTCTTTCGGATGGTGTCATCGAGTGGATAATCGCTTCAATGTGTTTGAAAGCATCGTCTTCAATTTCTACATCTTTAAGGGCTTTTCCGGCTCCGGGTATCATTCCGACAAGGTCTTTCATGTTACCCATTTTCTTAACCTGCTGTATTTGTGTCAGGAAATCGTCAAAACCGAATTCGTTTTTAGCGATTTTCTTTTGTAGTTTTCTGGCTTCTTCTTCGTCATATTGCTCCTGCGCTCTTTCCACTAAGGATACCACGTCACCCATACCTAAAATACGGTCGGCCATACGGGAAGGATAGAACACATCGATTGCTTCCATTTTTTCACCGGTACCGATGAATTTAATCGGTTTGTTTACTACCGATTTAATAGAAATCGCTGCTCCACCACGGGTATCACCATCTAATTTGGTCAGGATCACCCCGTCAAAGTTCAAACGGTCGTTGAATGCTTTTGCTGTATTCACCGCATCCTGTCCGGTCATGGCATCCACTACGAATAGGGTTTCCTGCGGTTGGATTGCTTTGTGAACGTTAGCAATTTCGGTCATCATTTCCTCGTCAACCGCCAAACGTCCGGCTGTATCGACAATAACCACGTTGAATCCGTTTGCTTTCGCATGCTGGATTGCATTTTGAGCAATCTGAACCGGGTTTTTATTTTCAGGTTCGGAATATACTTCTACTCCGATTTGTTCTCCCACTACATGCAACTGGTTAATTGCCGCAGGACGGTAGATATCACAAGCAACCAATAACGGTTTTTTGTTTTTCTTTGTTTTCAGGAAGTTTGCCAATTTTCCGGAGAAGGTTGTCTTACCGGATCCTTGTAAACCAGACATCAAAATCACAGAAGGGTTTCCGGAAAGATTCACACCTGCTACATCACCACCCATTAATTCGGTTAATTCGTCTTTAACGATCTTAACCATTAATTGTCCCGGCTGTAACGTAGTCAATACGTCTTCACCTATTGCTTTTTCCTTTACTCTAGTGGTAAAATCTTTGGCAATTTTAAAGTTAACGTCGGCATCCAATAAAGCTCTTCGAACTTCTTTTAAGGTATCGGCAACGTTTACTTCTGTAATTTTTCCATGACCTTTTAATATATGAAAGGCTTTATCGAGTTTATCACTTAAATTATCAAACATGATTTTGTGTTTCGTTTAATGAGGTGCAAATTTAAGAATTTGATTTTGAAGTTTCACAGATTCATTTGATAAAAAAACAGGAATTGTACCGGTAGTGTTATTGTTTTGTGAATTGTTCGTTTTACGGTTTGTTTTTTGACCTGTTTGCAAAGCAATTTTTCATCAAAAACAACTCCAATCCGGTATTATACTTTTTGCAATGAAATTATAGAATACCGGATTTTTTTTACTGCATTGTCTGCAATTTTACTCAAACGCTAAATTTTTCTTAATATTAATCCAAAAGTCAGCTTTTCAATTGGTCATCCGTTTTAAAAGGGATAAATTTATAGTGTAAAGCATTAACACGAATATGGCTTATAAAACAGTCCGTGTTTTTAAAATCACATTAATATGAAAATAGTAATAATAGGCGGTGGTTTTGCAGGTATCAATCTGGCAAAAAGCCTGGCCAACAATAAGGATTTTCAGGTTACATTAGTTGACAAAAACAATTATAATTTCTTCCCCCCTTTGATCTATCAGGTGGCTACGGCTTTCCTGGAACCTTCGAGCATCAGCTATCCTTTCCGGAAGTTGTTTTTTGGCAAAAAGAACATCACGTTCCGCCTTGCCGAATTGATCCGGGTGGATGCCGCCGCGAATAAAGTGATTCTTTCCAATGGAGAACTGGAATACGACCAGTTGGTTTTTTCCACCGGAGCGGAGAGTAATTATTTCGGTATGGAGAACGTACAGAAAAATGCCATTCCGATGAAAACGCTGACGGATGCCGTGGAGATGCGTAACCGTTTGCTACAGCAAATGGAGAAAGCCGCTATTTGTGAAGATCCACGAAGACGAAGACAGTTATTAACGATAGTCGTGGCCGGTGGCGGCCCTACCGGAGTAGAGCTTTCCGGAATGTTTGCCGAAATGCGCAACGGGATCATGCGAAAGGAATATCCGGAACTGGCAACAACACTAAGCGATATTTACCTGGTGGACGGCGGTTCGGCGGTATTGGCACCGATGAGTGTCAAATCACAGCAAAACACCTACAAAGCTCTGACAGATCTGGGTGTAAAAGTACGTTTGAATTCACAGGTTAAAGATTATACGGACGGCACTGTTTATTTTGCCGACGGTAAAACGATAAAAACGGAAATCCTGATCTGGGCAGCCGGAGTGAGCGCAAAAGTTTTTGACGGTATTCCGGCGGAAGCTTACGGCCGTGGCCGACGTATGCTGGTAGACGAGCACAACAAACTGACTTTATTCCCGAATATCTATGCTGTGGGTGACACCTGCCTGCAGGTTACCGATCCGCAATTCCCGAACGGGCATCCGCAGCTGGCTCAGGTAGCCATACAGCAGGCGCTTCATTTGGCTAAAAATTTTAAGGCGATGGTTTCGAACAAACCTTTAACGCCTTTTAGCTATAACGATATGGGATCGATGGCAATTATCGGTAAAAACAAAGCGGTTGTGGATTTAGAAAAACCAAAAGTGCATTTTAACGGTTTCTTTGCGTGGCTGGTATGGTTGTTTATCCACTTAATGTCTTTAGTGACTTACCGCAACCGACTACAAACGTTATACAACTGGACCGTGGCTTATTTTTCTAAAGACCAGCCTCTGCGTATGATTATCCGCCCGGGTAAAAACGGAGATACATCGTCTTAGGTGTGAGCTTTGATTTATGAAGTATGAGGTTTGATTTACGATAATCCCTCATACTTCTCATATCTGACCTCAAATATTAGATATATGAGGTTTGATTTACGATATACATCCTTTAAATATTAGAAGTATGAAGTCTAATTTACGATATATATATCCCTCATATTTCTAATATCTTACTTCTTACCTCGTACTTCAAATATCTTACCTCAAATATTAGATGTATGAAGTTTGATTTACGATAATCCCTCATACTTCTCATATCTTACTTCTCATATCTTACTTCTCATATCTTACTTCTCATATCTTACTTCTCATATCTTACTTCAAATATCTCCCTAAATTCCAGCGCTTTGAAGTTTTACACTATTTTATTTTTACATAAGAAAAAAATATCCTTCCTTAGTATCCATTAAAATATTAAAACTTCAATAGTTGAATATGAAAATCAGAAAAATACTATATACCGGTCTTTTCCTTATTGCGACTGTAAATTCTTTTTCGCAAGTGAACGAGCTGGAAGCATTTCGAAAAAAGCTAACGCTTTTTATTTATTACGATCTAGGGAAAGTCGATTCCATTCCCAAAACAGCATTAAATACCGTTAAGCTAAAAAAAGAGGCTCAGGATGCCTTTATCCGTTTTATACTAAACAAAGACAGTAAAAACTTAGACAATTTAAAACAGCAGGCAAAAAGCGGTGGCGGCAGCTATTGGTTTAATCAATATTCCTATTATTTCAACAATCAAAGAAGAATTCCAACCGTTAAATCTCTTGATAACAATGTAAACTATAACATTTCCTTTTATGGTTTATATGATTATCAGTTATCCAATTTTGTTTCGATGTATATGCAACCGTATACAGTGGATGGAAAAGAGTATGTGGTATATTATTACAGTACCAATGGAGAAGGCACTTACTATGTGAAAGATCTTTCCAGCAATAAGATTGTCTACAAAGGTGCTGCACTAACTTCCAATGCTCCTATTCACAGGCTGAATAAAATTGACGACAAACATCTTCTTATCGTAGAAGATATGGGTGATAATGGACTACGAGCCATCGTACTGGAATCAGACATGCAAAACTGGACTTCCGTTAAGGGTTTTAAAGGAAATGCCTTTACCGAAAACACTAAAGATTTCTCTAAAAAGGTATTTACAGACAAGCGTGCCTATCTGCGTTTGGCCAGCAACCGGACCATCGCCACTCATTACGGCTCCCGCTACCTGAACATTGCTTTTGATGAAAATTCCAAAACAATTTCATACAAACAGAACAGCACTACTCCAAAATCAATAGAGGCAACGTGGAAAAATAATCAATTCACTATTGATGATTATTATTTAGGCGAGCATCTTAGTGATAAACCGGTACCCATGCCGGATTAAATCTGGATACGAGGGTTGATTTATGAGGGTTGATATACGAAGTTAGATATATGATATTCATTTTTCGTACTTCATCCCTCACACTTCATACTTCAAATATCTTATATCAATATTAGATTTACGAGGTTTGATATACGAAATTAAATCTATGATATTCATACTTCATACATCGTACTTCATAAATCTCACTTCATACTTCATCATCTATCCCGCAAGAATCGGGTTTTATGACAGCTGCAACCGAAGCAATTTTGCAACATCACTTTAAATCTTTAAAACGATGACAAAATTAAACGGTAAGGTAGCCTTTATAACCGGTGCTACCAGCGGTATCGGGAAAGCTACTGCTATAGATTTTATTAGTAACGGTGCTTCGGTGATTATTACCGGGCGCTTCCAGGACACGCTAACCACTACACTGCAGGAACTTGGCAGACAGGCCAAAGGTTTTGTTTCCGATGCCGGAAAGATGGACGACTTATTGCAACTGACGAAAAAGACACTGGCAATCAGTCCTCATATTGACATACTATATGTTAATGCCGGTTTTGGGAAATATGCTCCTATTGAAGCTATCGATGAAAATCATTTTAACGAGCAGTTCAATGTACTTGTAAAAGGTACGTTATTTACCGTACAGCAGCTACTGCCATTAATGAAGGCCGGCGGAAGTATTGTTCTGAATACTTCCATAGTAACCGAGATCGGGATGCCGCACGCCGCAGTCTATTCGGCAGCCAAAGCAGCGGTACAGTCTTTTGTAAAAACATTTGCCGCAGAATTAGCCGCGAAAAAAATCAGAATTAATGCCGTTAGCCCGGGACCAATTGTTACGAATTATTTTGACCGCTCCAATTTAACAGCAGCACAATATCAGGGTATGACCGATTATGTGCTCCCGCAGGTACCGCTTGCCCGTTTCGGTCAGCCGCAGGAAGTGGCAAAAGTTGTAACGTTTCTTGCCTCGGATGAAGCTTCCTTTATGCACGGAACCGAGGTGTTTGTCGACGGCGGTTTTCCGAGGATAAAGGGGAATTAGTAAAAAGCAAAGGGCAAATAGCAATTAGTAAAAAGTAATTAGCAAAGGGCAAAGGACAATTGCCTTTTGTCTTTTGCATTTTGCTTTTTGCTTTTTGCCTTTTGCCAATTATCAAGATGTAAAACCATACTGTAAAGCATCATGCAAATAATAACTTCGTTTTTAACTATCATCCCGGGTTATAAAATAAAAAAGCCACTCAATGAGCGGCTTTCTTTCTGTACAATACTATTCCTTATGCTTTTTTAGCATCTTTTGAACAACAAGCTTTTTTCTCAGCGCTAGCTGTAGCTTTATCAGCTGAGCAGCATGCTGCTTTTTTAGTGTCTTTTCCTTTAGCTGAACAGCACTCTTTTTTGTCTTTTGGTTTTTGCTCCTGAGCATTAACATTCATTGAAACTGTAAAAAGCGCTACCGCTGCAATTGCCATTAATTTTTTCATTGTTTTGTATTTTAAATATTAGATTTCTGTTTCGATTCTTTTTGAATTGCTCCAAATTTAGCAAAAAAACGGAAGTATCCTTATTTCTATTTCTTAATTTTTCCTTATAATTTAAAACTGGAAGTAAATAAACGGCTGCGGTCCTGCAGATGCCGTAGCATAAACCAACCAGTAAACCAATCCCAGTATAATTGCTTTTAGCACTAACGGCAAGGCTCTGAAAGCCCCCTGCATGGCATTGACCACTTTTTCCGGCAGGAAATGCCAGATGAATCCGATTGCCATTAAAATGAATACATTTTTATATCCTTCGGCAATAACTTTCCAATGTTCCGGTTCGAAGGTTACTTTACCAATGTTTCCAATCACTTCCAAAGCTGTTGTAAAGTCTTTCGCACGGAAGAAAATCCAGCAAAAGGTCACAAAGTGGAATGTCAGAATCACGGCAAAGAACGTCCAGATTGCTCCTCCGAAAGTTTTTTTCGAATCCTGCTTTGACGGGAAGAATTCAATAAATATTTTATGTACCGCCAGAGCTACTCCGTGTAAAGCACCCCAGATGATAAAACGCAAACTCGCCCCATGCCATAATCCGCCCAATAACATCGTGGTTAACAGGTTTACGTTCGTAAACATATTGCGCTCTCTGTCTTTAGACAATAGAAACGTCAGCGAGAAAACCACTAAAGAACATACCGCAATAATCAACGGAATATTACTGGTTGGCGCATAGGTGATTCCCCAAACAATCAGTCCGAAGAAAAACAATGCCGGAAACAGGAATCCTGCGAAAGTACCGTTACGGTTCCCTCCTACCGGTATGTATAAAAAGTCTTTTAACCAGGTGGATAACGAAATATGCCATCTTCTCCAGAATTCGGTAATGGATGCCGACTGATACGGCGTGCGGAAGTTGGTTGGCAATTTAAATCCTAACAACAATGCCACCCCGATAGCCATATCCGAATAACCGGAAAAATCACAGTAAATCTGAATGGCATAACCATAGGAAGCCATCAGGTTTTCGAAAGCGGTATAACTGGACGGTGCATCAAAAACACGGTCGACAAAGTTGATCGAGATATAATCGGAAATAACCGTTTTTTTAACCAATCCGCCAATGATTAACAGCAAAGCCCGGTTGACATCGTCTTTGGTCAGATTCAGTTTCTGATAGATCTGTGGCAAAAAGTCTTTGGCACGAACGATCGGTCCGGCAACTAATTGCGGGAAGAAGGATACGAAAAAGAGGTAATCGATATAGCTCTTGGTCGGCTCGATTTCCTTACGGTATACTTCTATGATATAACTGATTGACTGAAAGGTGTAAAACGAAATACCTACCGGCAAAATGATTTTCTGGAAATCCAGATGTCCGCCGGAAAGGGCGTTATAATTTTCAATAATAAAGTTCGTGTATTTGAAATACCCCAAGAAACTCAGGTTCAGAATAACACTGAATGCCAGGTAGAGCTTTTTAGCCAGTACCCTGCTCTCCCGGTGCAATATATTTCCCAGGTTATAGTCCACTACAGAAGAGGCAAGCAGTAACAGGAAGTAGATACCGCTGGATTTATAATAGAAAAACAGGGAGAAACAGATCACGTAAACCAGTCTCAGGTGAAATGTTTTCCGGGTCAGGATATACACACTGTAAAAAACCAAAAACAGTCCCAGGAACAAACCGGTATTGAATAACAACGGTTCTTTAGGATTGTAAATAAACCAATTTTTTACTGTTTCGGCAGTAAGGCTGGTGAAAAGCGACGTTATATTTTGGGCGAACCAATCTTGCATATTCAAAAACGTAATCAATTTTTCGTACTTAATTTATAACTCTCGTAGGCTTGCAATAAGGCTTCTGTGAAAAGCGTGCCTTGTTTTTCATATCCGGCTTTGGAATAATGCACTTTATCTCCTGCCATTAATCCTTGTCTGTAATTTTTGTTCACACCATACAATCCTCCGAAAATGGAAAACAAATCCCAGGAAGCATGGTTCCGCATTTCTGCCTGCACATTGATTTCTTTGGCATAATCCGCAGCATACGTATTTAACGAACGTCTGTATAATAATGACGGAGGCGGTGTCATGACTAAAATTTCAACATCAGGATTTTTTTGTCTGATGTTTTCAATAAACTGGTTCAGCTGACTCATATAGGCAGGCATTTCCATTTTATCGAACGTTTCATTCGTTCCCAGCGACACGACCAAAAGATCGGGCTGCAATACCGGAACCTGTTCAAAGAACAGCGGGTATTTGTTATAGTCGGAGAATTTAGCACCGTTAACACCAATACTGCTATAGACCACTCCGGGTGCATTTTTCCCGAATACCAGTCCGTTTAAAGCAAACTGTGATGCTTTTTTATTGGGCAGCAGGTATATTTTTTTTATGGCTTCTTCCGAAGTATAACTAAACGCATTGGCTTCTTCCGTTAGCGACAACGGAATAAATTCGGAGCGTTTGATGCTTTTTTTCTGCATTTCATTCGTAGGGATCCGCAATACTTTTCCGGCACGAATGTTATTATTTTTCAAACCGTTGGCACGTTTAATCTCGGCAACGGACACATTGTATTTATCGGCTATAATGGAAATCGCTTCGCCTTTTTTAATCTTGTGGTTGATTTTTTTAGGGACGTTGGATTCCAGTACTATTGTTTTGGAACTGGTAGCCACATCAAACAGGTTTTGTTTCTGCGGGGTAACAATTTTTAAGGTATTGAATTCGTAAGCCGGATCTTTTACATTAATCTCGATTGCAAAGTCCTTGGCCCTGGTTGTCAGTCCGATTCCGCTTAATCCCACCGGAGCACCGTTTACCGGGTAAATATTCCGGTAGCTGTTCCATGATTCGTTTGACGAATACCGCACATAATAACTTCCGTTTGTTTTAGCCAGGTTGTACGGAAAAGAGAATCCCAGTCCGGCATTTCCAAATTTGTCCTGCAATGCTTTGCGGATCACTCCGGTAAACAAGTCGGCCTGAATATGGGAATCACCAATATGGACAATATTTACTTTTCCGGTTTTGGTTGTTTCCAGCTGGTACAGTTTGTCAAAAAACTTTTGCAGTGCTTTCTGATTCGCGATTGCATTTTCGCCGTAAACCACCGGTTCTTCAACCATCAGCGTATCGAGTACTACTTCCGTAGAATCGACTACCTGTGCAGCAGCGGGACCGGTAAAAAACAGGTACAGCAGTACAAAACAAAGTTTATTCAACATGAGTGGTATCTTTTTTCACCATAACGCTGTCTTTCTTTACTAACGGCTTCGCCACCGGAGCTTTTCTTTTGGCTCTCAGTTTTTTGTACTGTTCGTATCCCTGACTGATCTGGTTATAAATTAAATCGGATATTTTTTTAGCACCTCTGTGATTGAAGTGTGTATAATCTTTATTGGCCGCGGCCGGAACTTCTTCCACCCATTTCACCATCGAACCGTCACCGCCCATCAGCGTATACAGGTTGATAAAACCGGCTTCCGACTGAACCGCATATTTTTTCTGGGCAACCGTTAGCGGCACTACTGCCGAATCGGTTTTCATTTCCAGGTCGTATTTGGTCGACTTGTCGGCTGTGGATACAATCAGAATCGCAACACCCGGGAAGCATTCTTTTAAATGATTCACCACCGCGTTCATTTTGCGTTCATACCAGCCGTAATTGTAAGAACCATAATTCAGTACATTGGTTCCGTAATGCAATACAATCAGGTCATATCCCAGTTTTTCCTGGAACTGACGCATAACATCGGTATTGAAAGTAGTGATTGGCAAACCGGAGTTTCCTCTGTTTGAAAAGTTATCGACATGTACGCCTTTACCATCGTCAAAATTGAAGCCATAAACCGGAATGGAGTCCGCTTTTACGAAATCGACTTTTAAACTCTTGGTGGTATTCCCGATAGTCATGGTGTTGACCAATCGCGACGGGTTCAGTTTTTTGTAAATCGTATCGCTGCCAACTTTATAAGCGATCTTTCCTTCTTTGTTTCCGGATCGACCGTAAAAAAGGGTTGGATTATACAGTTCCGAAAGGTTTTTCAGATTGCTGGCTTTATACTTCACCCATTCCACATGGGCAGTATCGTTGGCAAAGAAAACGTGTCCGTTTACGCCGAAAGGACTTTTCGGGTGTTTGATATTCAAATAGGACTGCGTTTTCCAGTTGGTTGAAAATTCGTGTTTGATGGATCCTCTGGATGCTGCCGATTCGGAAGTGATGTTTACAAAGCCAACTCCATTACCGCCAAAACGGGTCTGGAAGTTGCTTCTGAAATCCTGTACGATCATATCGCCATCGGTCATGGAATCGCCAAAGTAAGCAATACGCACATTTCCCTGCTGATTGGTTTCCAGCTGGAATAGTTTTTCAAAGAAGTTAACCAAATGCTGGAATCCTTTGTAATCCTGAAATGTTTCGGTTGGAAACACGATACCGTCAACAGCCTGAAATTTAATGGGCTGCATAGAGATAGTATCTTCTTCATTTTGATGCGCATCTTTTTCAATAGCTTCCAAAAGCATACTGTCGATGACCACATTTTTGGAGCTTCCGGGTTTTTCCGTAAAGAGTTTCTTTGGCAGAAAGGATTTGAAAGCAATAAAAGCTACTATCGAAATGGCTATGATAGTGAGCGATTGAAAAAAATATGATTTTGGCTGATTCACCGCTTCTTTATTTTAAACGTTTATCCTGAATTACATTCTCTCGGGCACACTGATCCCTAAAAGTCCGAAAGCAGACTTTATGGTTTCTCCAACTTTCTTGGATAATTGTACTCTGAACACTTTTTTGTCTAAGTCTTCTTCTCCTAAAATGGAAACGGTCTGATAGAAAGAGTTGTATTCTTTTACCAGGTCGTATGTATAATTCGCAATTAACGCCGGACTATGGTTGGCCGCCGCATTCTGAATTATTTCCGGATAGAGTTCAACTTGTTTTAGCAGTTCTTTTTCTTTTTCGTGCAATACTGTTATGGTCGTACCGGAAAGGTCGAAATCTGCTTTTCGCAATATCGACTGGATTCTGGCATAGGTATATTGTATGAACGGTCCTGTGTTTCCGGCAAAATCTACCGTTTCTTCCGGATTGAACATCATTCCTTTTTTAGGATCCACTTTCAGCATAAAATATTTTAATGCCCCCAATCCGATAACTTTATATAATTCTGCTTTTTCAGCATCCGTATAACCGTCCAGTTTACCTAATTCTTCCGAAATGGCTTTTGCCGTTGCCGTCATTTCTTCCATTAATTCATCGGCATCTACAACGGTTCCTTCACGCGATTTCATTTTTCCGGTAGGCAATTCCACCATACCGTATGATAAGTGGTACAGGCTTTCCGCCCAGTCAAAGCCCAGTTTTTTAAGAATCAGGAACAACACTTTAAAGTGATAATCCTGTTCGTTACCTACAGTATATACCATTCCTCCTACATCCGGGAAGTCTTTCACACGCTGAATAGCCGTTCCGATATCCTGTGTCATGTACACCGCCGTTCCGTCTGATCGCAATACGATTTTTCGGTCCAGTCCGTCTGCTGTAAGGTCAATCCAGACGGAACCGTCCGGATCTTTTTCAAAGATGCCTTTTTCCAATCCAAACTGTACGACTTCTTTCCCTAATAAATAGGTATTGCTTTCGTAGTATTCTTTATCGAAATTCACACCCAGGTTTTTATAGGTAACTGCAAAACCGTCATAAACCCACTGGTTCATTTTTTTCCACAGGGCTACAACTTCTGCATCACCCGCTTCCCATTTGCGAAGCATTTCCTGAGCTTCAATAATAATTGGAGCCTGTTTTTTTGCTTCTTCTTCTGTTTTACCCTGAGCCATCAAATCGTTGATCTGATTTTTGTATTCTTTATCAAAAGTCACATAAAAGTTTCCAACCAGTTTGTCTCCTTTTAATCCGGTAGTCTCCGGAGTCTGATCCTGTCCGAATTTCTGCCAGGCAATCATGGATTTACAAATGTGGATCCCTCTGTCGTTAATGATCTGTGTTTTGTATACTTTTTTTCCGGAAGCTCTTAAAATTTCAGCAACCGCAAAACCCAACAGGTTGTTACGAACGTGTCCCAAGTGTAACGGTTTGTTCGTATTGGGTGAAGAGTATTCCACCATTATTGCTTTTTCACCTTCTTTAGGTGTTACAAAGCCATATTGTTCATTATTTTTTATTTTCCCGAAGAAATCCAGGTAATATGCATCGGCAATAACGATATTCAAAAATCCGGAAACCACATTAAAAGCCTGTACTTCCGAAGTATTGTCTACCAGATATTGTCCTATTTTGCTTCCCAGTTCTGCAGGATTGCTTTTGATTACTTTTAAAAGCGGGAAAATTACCATTGTAATATCGCCTTCAAACTCCCTACGTGTTACCTGAAACTCAACTTTTTCGAGTGTAACATCAAATAAAGCCTGAACCGCTTTTTGTATCTGGGGCGTAAGAATTTGTGATAATGTCATGGTGATTTATTTTTAAGGGTGCAAAGATAAGCTTAATTCAGCAATTTGTAAATTTGAAAATAATAAAAATATCCTTTGACAGCCAATCAGTTACATTTTTTATTTCACATTGAAACTTTTTTTTGAAATTTTTTGTAACAAAACACCCCTTTTTCTGTCTATTCATAGTGGTTCTTCGTTAGCGAAGTCTTTATTTTTCGTTAAATTTTGCATAAAACAGTACCTTGTTATACAAATTAGCTTGAAAAGCCATACATTTGCAACAGCAACAAACATCAATAAAAAACAAATCAGACATGAAACTAAAACTATTCTTAATCTGTATGCTTACCGCAATTGGTAATTTATACGCTCAAAATCCCGGAAATGTCACGGGTAAGGTGGTCGACAAAGCCACCAAGGAACCCATATCGTATGCAACGATTGCCATTAAAGAAGACAACAAAGTAATAACCGGTGGCATTACAGAAGACAACGGTTCTTTTAACATCACCAACCTGGCTCCTAAAAATTATACCTTAGAGATCCAGTATATGGGTTATAAAACCTTAACGAAAACTTTTTCGATTACTGCCGATGCTAAAACCGCTGCTTTGGGCACTATTGCTTTCGAACCGGAAGCCAAACAGCTGGAAGGTGTTACCGTAGTAGCAGAACGTTCCACGATTGAACAGAAAATTGACCGAAAAGTTATTAATGTAGGCCGTGATTTAACAACAGCCGGAGCAACTGCTTCTGAGATTATGAGCAATATTCCGTCTGTAAATGTGGATCAGGATGGAAAAATATCGCTTCGCGGTAATGAAAACGTGAGAGTATTGGTAGACGGAAAACCAACCAATATGGATGCTTCCCAACTGTTAAAACAGATTCCTTCCACTTCAATCAAAAAGATTGAGTTAATCACGAATCCTTCGGCCAAATACAATCCGGAAGGGATGTCGGGAATTATCAACATTGTCCTGCATAAAAACTCCAATGACGGATTTAACGCAAATTTCAATACCGGAATTACCTTTGCCGATGTTCCTAAATTCAACAACACTATCGATATGAACTACCGTAAAGGGAAAGTAAACTTTTTCGGTACGTATGGCAACACTTTGGGAGATCGTTTAAACAAAGGAGAGATCAAGCAATTTGATGACAATTCTTTACAGTTATTCGATATTGTTAACGACAACAAAACCCACATGTTTAAAGCGGGAATGGATTTTTACATCGATGATAAAAACACGATTTCGGCCTATACCAACCAGAGTTTCACCTCCGGTTTAGGAAACGTAAATACCGATTTATATTTCCCGAACAGTGCCAACAATATTTCACAAAAGGATATTTATGATACGGACAATGTGAACAGTGCTTACAACTTAGCTTTTAAACATTTATTTGCCAAAGAAGGACACACGCTGGACATTGAAGCCAACTACAACAATACCAAAAACACTCAGGATGCATCTTTCAACCCTGTAGGTGGTGGTTTAACACCATACGGCGATCACATTAAAGATACCCGAAACAGCACGATTATCAATGTGGATTATGTGAATCCACTGGATAAAAAATCGACTTTAGAAATAGGTGCTGAAGCCCGTTTGATGCGAACTGACAACGATTACCTGACCAGTCGTTTCAACACGCCAAACGCTAAATTCAATTATGATGTGGACATTTACTCTTTCTACACCACTTTTGGTCAGCGTTTTAAAAAGATCAGCTACCAGCTTGGTGCCCGTTTGGAGAGTTATAAAGTTCAGGCTGATTACGTTCAGAACAATCAAAATGCACCCTTTAAAAACGACTATATAACGGTATATCCGTCGGCTTACTTTACCTATACGCCAACAGAGAAAAACCAGTTCCAGTTGAGCATGAGCCGTCGTGTTGACCGCCCAAGTGTGGAGCAGACAAAACCGATCAGAGAGTTTAGTACCCCAAGAGTTACTTCTATCGGTAATCCGGAATTAGTACCACAGTTTACCAACTCTATCGAGGTGAATTACACCAGAACGCTTAAAAAGGGAACGGTTACTGCCGGGATCTATTACCGCGACATCAGTGATGAGATCACCCGTACGTTCTACCCGGACCCGAATGCCGATCCGGAAACGAAAAAGATTATCATGAGCTACACGAACTTTGATAAAAACAATGCTTACGGATTTGAGGTTTCGGCTAATTACAAGTTTACTTCCTGGTGGGATGTTCAGCCAAGTGTTGATTTCTCGAACATTCGTCAGAAAGGTGTTGTAGCGATTAAAAATGATGTAACCGGTGATTTTGACTATACGTTAAAACAAATTAATGCTGCTGCTTTTAATGCCCGATTGAACAACAACTTCAAGGCTACAAAAAGTTTACGTTTCTCTTTATTCGGATTCTACAGAGGTCCGGTAGACGGCGTACAGGCAAACAGCAAAGCCATGTATAAAATTGATGCCGGAAGCCGTTACAGCTTCTGGGAAAACAAAGCTTCTTTGAGCTTGCGTTTCAACGATATCTTCAGAACTATGAAATACGGTTTTGAAAGTCAGAACCCTTATCCGGGTGAAGGGGAATTCCGTTGGGAGAGTCAGTCGCTATTTGTAGGATTCAACTATATGTTTGGTGGTGGCAAGAACAGAGCTTTACAGCGTAAACAACGTGAAGACAATACCAAACAAGCCGGTGGCGGTTTATTCTAATCTGAGTTTTTGATTTTTATTATATTTATTTGGAAGACCTCGAAGTAAAAAAGCTTCGAGGTTTTTTTATGGCTTTTTATTTTCAAACAAAAGGGCTTTGGTTTTTTCGGGATCTTCTTTTGTTTTGGTTAAATCGAACATCGTTCCGAACACCCGGTCCCAAAAGGTATTGCTCACACCAAATCCCAATTGTTCATCCTTGTAGTGATGCAAGTGATGGTTCCGCCACAAAGGCTTCATAAACTTAAAAGGCGGCGCAAAGGCATGAATGGCATAATGCATGGAAGCATACAGCAGATAACCAAACATAAATCCGGGAAAGAATGCCCAGCTGTAATCCCTGAGAAACAGATAATGCAATCCGAATAATGTGGTGGCCAGGATCAGGCTGGGTACCGGCGGCATGAACAGCCGTTCCCGATCCCGGGGATAATCGTGATGATTGCCGTGAAGAACGTAGGCGATCTTTTTTAGCTTCGGATTATCGGTAATAAAGTGAAACAAATACCGGTGGGCTATATATTCAAAAAAAGTCCAGAATATCATTCCTGCAAAAAACAGGTAAATGACATTCCGGACTTCTATCGCAAATTTTGTATGTGCCGTAAACAATAAATATCCCAGTATCGGGATGTACATACCCCAGATTACTGCGGGATGTGTTTTCGTGAGCATTTCCAGGTATTTGTTCTCAAACAATCTGGCCTGCCCTTTGTTATGAATGGTTTTGTGATTCATCGTACCCGGTTTTAGTGAAACAATTCACGAAAGCATCAGTACGAAATTTACAACATTTTCTTTACATTCAAAAAATTAACATTCAGAATTTTAAGCGTTTACCATTTTATAACGGCACTCGCCCAGGTAAATCCGCTTCCGAAAGCGGCCAGTACTACCGTATCGCCTTCTTTAATTTTCCCCTGCTCCCACGCTTCCGTTAAAGCAATCGGAATAGAAGCAGCAGTAGTGTTACCATATTTCTGGATGTTGTTATACACCTGGTCGTCTGTTAGCTTGAATTTCTGCTGAATGAATTGCGAAATCCTGAGATTTGCCTGGTGCGGAATTAACATATCGATATCGGAAACCTGTAAATTGTTTGCCTGAAGTCCTTCCATGATGACCTCACTAAAACGTACCACCGCATTTTTAAAGACAAACTGCCCGTTCATATACGGATAGTAGCTTTCGTCATTCGGGTCGTTATCGGCTATAATATCCGAAACCCAGCGTTTTCCCATTCCCGGTGCCTTCAACACTAATTCATCGGCATGTTCGCCTTCCGAATGCAGGTGTGTTGATAAAATTCCTTTACCCGGTTCGTCAGTTCTGCTCAATACGGCTGCTCCGGCTCCGTCACCAAAAATAACGGAAACACCGCGGCCTCTGGTTGTCATGTCCAATCCGGTAGAATGTACTTCGGAACCGATAACCAGAATATTTTTATACATGCCTGTTTTGATAAACTGATCGGCTACCGAAAGCGCATATACAAATCCGGAACACTGGTTTCTAACATCCAGCGCACCAACCGTCCGCAATCCTAAATCACGTTGAACGGCAACACCCGGTCCCGGAAAATAATAATCAGGACTTAAGGTTGCAAAAACAACAAAATCAATATCTTCTTTAGCCACTCCGGAGCGTTCGATGGCAATTTTTGCCGCCTTCACTCCCATGGTTGTTGTGGTATCCTCTCCTTTGATCACATGACGTCTTTCCTGAATACCGGTTCGCTCCTGTATCCACTCGTCATTGGTATCCATTATTTTTGACAAATCGTCATTAGTCACTACATTTTCGGGAACGTAATAACCTAATCCTGAAATCTTTGATTGATGCATTATTTTTATTTTTTTATTAAAAACAGGGATGCAAATTTACACATTATAAAAAAAACTACGACTATTCCGAAACATTTTTTCAATTATCACAAACAGCCTCCCGGACAGCCGGATTTCTTTTAACAAAACTTAAAGCTTTTTTGTAACATGTAAACAGTATATTCGACCTATAATTTCAGAATCAACTGTGAACGCATTAATATCTATTTAATCCCTTAACAATTTTATGAAGCTAATTTACAAATCCGTATTATTCCTGCTGCTGGGCACCTCATCGCTTATTGCACAGGAAAACGTTACGTATCAAAAGCCTTCGGCAAGTATTTTGCAACTGGCCGATTTTGAAAGAGCACCATCGGTAATCATGGATACCAAAAAAGAATGGATGCTGTTAAGCTACAGAAACACCTATAAAAATCTTGAAGACCTGAATCAGGAAGAACTCCGTTTGGGCGGTTTGCGCATCAATCCGATCACCAACATTTCCAGTTCGGTTACCTATATCAACAACCTGAAAGTGCGCAGGGTGAAAGACAAAAACGAGGTTCAGGTTCAGGGCTTACCGCAAAATCCGAGAATCAGCAGCCTGGCATGGTCACCGGATGAGAAAAAAATCGCCTTTGCCCATACTACTGCAACCGGAATAGAATTATGGATCCTGGATATTGCTTCGGCAAAAGCGAGTAAGCTTACCGCTGCAACGATCAACGCCAATATCGGCAGTCCGTTTAGCTGGTTTAAAGACGGACAGAGTCTTATTGTAAAGATGCTTCCTAAAAACAGACCGGCTTTAATTGATGCTAAAAAAGACCTGCCAAACGGTCCTATTGTTTCCAATAGTGAAGGTAAGGTTTCTCAAAACAGAACCTACCAGGATTTATTAAAGAACAGAACGGACGAGGCTAATTTTGAAAATATTGTAACGTCTGAGCTATACAAAGTAAACCTGGACGGAACAGCTTCGTTGTTTAAACCGGCAGATATGTATGCAGGAGAGAGTTTCTCTCCTGACGGGAATTATGTAATGTTAACCACCCTGCAAAAGCCGTTTTCCTATATTGTTCCGTTAAACCGTTTCCCTCAAAAAACAGTTGTTTATGACAAAACCGGAAAAGAGATCAAAGTTGTGAACGAAGTGCCTTTAACGGAGATCATGCCAAAAGGTTTTATGGCAGTACGCAAAGGAAAAAGAAGCATGAGCTGGAGAAATGATGCTCCGGCTACCTTGTATTTCGCAGAAGCTCTTGATGAAGGAAATCCGGAAAACAAAGTGGCTTACCGCGATGAAGTGTTTTTATGGCCGGCACCTTTTACCGCCAATCCAACTTCTCTGGTAAAAACACAACAGCGTTTTGACGGCATTACCTGGGGTAACGATAAGATCGCCATTGTTTCCGACAGCTGGTACGATACCCGTAATGTTAAAACTTACCTGATCAATCCGTCGAATCCGTCGGAAACGCCCAAAGTTATCTCCGACAGAAATTCCCAGGATATTTATTCGGATCCGGGAAATTTTGAAACGGTAAAAAACAGCTACGGCAAACAGGTTCTGGCGTTAGAGAACGACAATGCTTTTTTAATTGGTGACGGTTATACCAAAAACGGGCAATTCCCTTTTATTGACGAGTTCAATATTAAAACCTTAAAAACAAAACGTCTTTATCAGTCGGCTTATACCGATAAAATGGAGCGTATTTTCTCTATTGAAGATTTCAAAAAAGGCGATGCATTAATACAGATTCAGTCAAAAAGCGAATATCCGAATTACTACTTCCGTAATTTTAAAAAGAAAAACCAGTTAACCCAGATAACCGATTTTAAAAATCCGTTTGAAAGCATTAAAAATGTTTACAAAGAGGTTATCAAATACAAACGAAAAGACGGTGTTGAACTTTCCGGAACGTTATACTTACCGGCAGGATATGACCGAAATGCTAAAAAAGAAAAATTACCGCTTTTAATCTGGGCGTACCCTACAGAGTATAAAGACAAGAACAGTGCCGGACAAACCTCATCCAACCCGAATGAGTTTACTTTCCCTAACTACGGTTCTTTTGTGTATTGGGTAACCAAAGGTTATGCTGTGCTGGATGATGCCGCTTTCCCGATCATCGGTGAAGGTACAACTGAACCAAACGACACTTTTATCCCGCAATTGGTTGCCAATGCCGAAGCAGCTATAGATGCAGTAGACAAGCTGGGTTATATCAACCGTAAAAAAGTAGCGGTTGGCGGACACTCTTATGGTGCCTTTATGACTGCCAATTTATTAACTCATTCTAATTTGTTTGCCTGCGGAATTGCCCGAAGCGGTGCCTACAACAGAACACTAACTCCTTTCGGATTCCAGAGCGAGCAACGTAATTACTGGGAAGTTCCGGCTATTTACAACGGAATGTCACCGTTTATGAATGCGGACAAAATGAAAACACCGCTATTGTTAGTGCATGGAGAAGCCGACAATAATCCGGGAACCTTTACTTTACAGACCGAGCGTTATTTCCAGGCTTTAAAAGGATTGGGAGCACCGGCAAGAATGGTTATCCTTCCAAAAGAATCCCACGGTTATGCAGCAAAAGAAAACATACTGCATTTGCTTTGGGAACAGGATCAGTTCCTGGAAAAGTATCTTAAAAACTAAATAAAAAAAATCCCCTGAACAGTGTTCAGGGGATTTTTTTTATGATGCTGATTCTTGTTTTATCCTTTGTATTTTCCCGCTTCTTTCCATAGAAAAAGTAGCCGTTTCTTTGTCTACATGGGTATAAATAAGCAGTGCTTTTGCATACAGGTTTTGTTTGTGGTAGCCTTCTTTTCCGGTTTGTACCAGATAGTCGGCAAAGAGTTCCATATTTTCGGCCGAAAAGCCGGGATTTTCTAACAGGAACGGAATCAGTTGATCGGCATCAAGGTCTAAAAACTCCTGCCAGTCCAATCCCAATTCCTCTTTCAGTGCCACATTGTCGGCCAGACTGCTTTGTGAAATACCACCACCTCCTTTTCCGCCTTTCATCCGCTCCATCAATCTTCTTAAGGCAAAACCCAGTTCGCTGATTTGCCGCATTAAAACATCTTCTTTTGGCATAATGTCTGTTTTTTTTAACTTATCATCAATGTCACTTCCTCGTTCATTGCTAAAGCGGTTTCATGTTCAAAGAAAATTACTTTTCTGTTGAATACTGCTTTTATCAGGTAGTGACTTCCTTTATAATAGGATTGTTTTGCTGTGACTTTCATCATCCCGTTCTCAACAACCCGCAGCTGATGCGGATACAACAGCAGCAGTTCATCGTCCCCGGCATCCACAACCGTAATATCCGAAAG
Source organism: Flavobacterium sp. 40-81 (assembly GCF_001898245.1). NCBI lineage: Bacteria > Pseudomonadati > Bacteroidota > Flavobacteriia > Flavobacteriales > Flavobacteriaceae > Flavobacterium > Flavobacterium sp. 40-81. Next base: position 60,714 of record NZ_MKTM01000026.1, on the reverse strand, counting down.
TTTCAGTTCGTTTACTTCCCCAAAAAGAGAGGCAACATATTTATTCACCGGATTGTTATAAATATCGGCCGACAATCCTTTATCTACGATCTTACCGTCAAACAACACAAAGGTTTCGTCTGCAAAAGACAAAGCATCCGTACTGTCGTGTGTGGCAATAATACAGGTCACTCCTTTGGCTTTCAGGTAGGCAAAAAGATTACGGCGCAATGCATTTTTCCGGAAATTGTCAATATGGCTGAATGGTTCATCCAGCAGCAATACTTCCGGTTCCAGTGCAAGCACTCTTGCCAGCGCGACACGCTGCTGCTGTCCGCCGCTCAGAAATTTTGCTTTTACATTCGCATATTCGGTCATTTCTACAATCTCCAGCAATTCCTGAATGCGCTGTTTTTTTTGTTCCGGGTAAAAATTCGATAAAAACTTACCCACGTTTTCGGCTACGGTAACATACGGCATCAAATCAAAATCCTGCGCCAGGTACTTCATAAACGGCATGCCGGGCACCAGATGGAATTTTGGGCCTAATACTTCCGTATCGTTCCAGAAAATCTGTCCTTCATCCAAATCATACAATCCGTAAATCAATTTCAGAAGCGTACTCTTACCACAACCGCTTTCGCCTATAACGGCTATATTTTGTCCTTTTTTTATTGTAAATTCAATGTTTTTGATTATCGTTTTTTCATGATAACCAAAAGATATATTTTTAACGTGAAGCATTCTTAATTTTTAAAGACACAAAATTACAAAGTTTCTGCATACGGAAACGCATCCAATTTTGCCATTCGCTTATTCTTGATGTTTTGGGCGTTTACTGCGGGATATATTGTTCGAAATTCCGGGTGTTGATTCGGGCTTTCAGGTCGTGCAGCAAATTATACAATCCGAAAAAAGTACGGTTGATATATAAAAAGTGCTGGGAACCACGGTTGCCGTTCATCTTGCGCAATTGGGTATCTTTAGAGAACTCTTCACCCATTCTGGCAATATTTTCAAAAAACACCTCATCGGAAAAATCAAAATAATCCCCGTGGAACGGCTGGGTAAACAAACTCAGCAGCTGATGGAACAAACCGGAGAAATATTCAATTTCTTTTGGTGTATCATCTGTTCGCAGGATCTCCAGTTCAAACAGTTTTTCCCGGAACAGTTTCGGATCGTCAATAACTTCCGGCCGCGCCAATTCGAAATACGGCACATAAAATTCTTCCGGTACGTGTTTAATGCATCCGAAATCGATTGCAATCAAGTTGGTCTCTTTATCGATTAGAAAATTCCCCGGATGCGGATCGGCATGTACCTGTTTTAAATGGTGCATCTGAAACATATAGAAATCCCAGAGTGCCTGTCCGATGCGGTCACCCGTTTCCGGATCGTTGTTTCGGGCAGCAAATTCCGAAAGGTGCTCCCCTTCCATCCAGTCCATCGTAATGATCTTCTCGGAAGACCATTCCGGATAGTAAACCGGAAATCTGAGGTTTTTTATTTTTTCACAGGCTTTTGCTATCGCTATTCCCTGTTTTAATTCCAGTTTATAATCTGTTTCTTCCAGCAGTTTGTGTTCTACTTCTTTAAAATATTTATCGGAATCTTTTCCCTGCAGGTTGAACATTTTAATTGCAAACGGCTTTACAATTGCCAGATCGGAACTAATGCTGTCGGCAACACCCGGATACTGGATTTTTACAGCCAGCTGTTTTCCGTTTTTAGTAGCCTTATGTACCTGTCCGATACTTGCCGCGTTAACGGAATCCGGTGTAAAGCTGTCGTAGATTGCTTCCGGATAATGTCCTAAATATCGTTTAAAGGTTTTCCGAACCAGCGGTGCTGATAAGGGCGGAACGGAAAATTGTGCCAAAGAGAATTTCTCCACGTATGCTTTGGGCATGATATTCTTTTCCATGCTGAGCATTTGCGCTACTTTTAAGGCGCTTCCTTTCAGGTTTTTCAACCCGTCATAAATATCTTCCGCATTGTTTTCGTTCAGCTTGTCTTTTGTCAGGGAAGGATTGACCATTTTTTCGCCGTAATAGGCCAGATAGTTTCCTCCGACTTTGAGACCGGTTTTCACAAGCTCTCCTGCCCGTTCAATTTTATTGGTCGGGATTTTATTTAACGTTTTCATGGCTTTTTATTTTCGTTCCTACTAATTGAAGCGCTCCTTCCAGACAAATTTCCCCAAATCGAAAAGGCTTTCCAGGGGTGTGGTGTCCAGAATATCGAAAGTTGCTTTTACGGACTTTTCAATCATAATATCGGTTTTTTCAAACCCTATGGAAGTATCTTCAACCCAGAATTTCAGGATAAATAGAAACTGAACCCATGCTGCTTCGGATAAAACAGGTTTGGCTATTTTATCTATTTTCTCATGTTTGTCCGTAACTGTAGTCTGAATTTCTTCCTGAATGAATTTTTTGAAACGGTTGCGCAATTTTCGCAATTGCTTTAAATTCTGCAATCCCTGTTTATTTTCTTTCAGTACAAAATAAACATAGCTCCTGTTTAGCGTGAGTATTTCAAAAAAGGTAAAGTATAGTGACAGTAGTTTATTCCTGTTCGAGTAGGTTTCAAAAGCTTCCTCATTTTTAAGTCCGCTAACGGCATTTTCAAATAGCTTTATCCATATTGCTTCTTTCAAACCGTCTAAAGAAGGGAAAAAACTATAAAAAAGTGTTTCTTCCATTTTGCTTTCTTTACAAAAGTGAAACACACTTGCCGGTTCCTGATGTTTTTCCAGAACCTGGTTCATGTAGGTGGAAATAATCGTTTCTTCTGTAATGGTTTCTTTTTTTCCGGCCGCTCTCTTCGTCATCGCCATAATAAAAAATGTTTTAAGGTTTTGTAAAGTTACAAAGCGTTTTATCCCGTAATCAAAAAAATAAACAAAATATTTGTTAAAGTTCTTTCAAAAAAAAAGACCACCTGATTGGTGGTCTTTTTTAAATATCAACAAGGATGAGAATTAGTTTCCTGCTTCTTTTTTAGCATCCTGAACCATTTTCTCGTTAGCTGTAATTGCAAACTCTACACGACGGTTTTTGCTTCTTCCGTCCGGAGTATCATTTGTTGCAATCGGATCAGCAATACCCATTCCGGTTGTTTTGAAACGGTTTCCGGATAAACCTTTTGTCGCCAAGTATGCTTTTACAGAAGCAGCTCTTTGTTCTGACAAGTTCAGGTTGTATTCTGCTTTACCCGTATTATCAGTATATCCGTAGATTACGATATCCGTATCCGAATAGTTTTGGAATACCGGTACCAATTTGTCTAAGTTTGCTTTTGCAGCCGCTGTTAATGTTGATTTGTTGGTATCAAAACGAACAGCATTTTCACCTAAAACCAGTTTAATACCTTCTCCTACTCTTTCTACCTCAGCACCCGGAACAGCCTGTTCGATCTCACGGGCCTGTTTGTCCATTTTATTACCGATAACACCACCGGCAACACCTCCAACAACACCACCTAAAACAGCTCCTAAAGCACCGTTTCCTCCTTTTCCAAGGTTATTTCCCAATACTCCTCCTAAAACAGCACCGGCTACAGCACCGATTCCTGCTCCTTTTTGAGTATTATTAGTATTTTTTACTGCTTCACAACTCGTTAATACCGAGGTTAACGTGAATACTGTTGCCAATGTAAATATTACGATCTTTTTCATATACTACTGCTTTTTAGTTTGTTTTTTCAAATTGATATACCACATCTGTCAATTTACCGCCAACATTAATTTTGTCAATCAACTGGAAAGAAGTTTCCGACTGATTCGCGATTCTTAACACATAACCTTCTTTTACTTTTTTCGCTTTTTCTCCGGCGTCAAGAAGTTTCAAAACAAACTCTCCTTCTTTATTTACAAACCATGTAAATGCAGAACTGAATGCAGGGCAATTTGCCTGTTCGAAAGCCATGTTCCCTTTGTTGTTATTCGAAATAAATTTCCAGCTGCTACCTTCAAAGCACTTTGAATCGGCTATTTGGAAAGAAGTAACCTTGATGTATTCCGAACCGGGATAACTAACAGAGCTTAACACCCAATTACCTTTGATTGCAACCTGAGAAGTTCTGTCTAACTTCGTGTTGGTCACTGACGTTGACTTACATGAAAATAACATCAATGTAAGTGCACTCAAAAAAATTAATTTTTTCATATATAGCGCTTTAAAATGTTAACACAAATATACTACCTACAGAATTAATTTGTTAAATTTTGAATGATAATTTTTCCTGAAATTTTAACATAACCGTCATTTTGTCACTTTCACCAGATTTGGTACTTAATTTGTATAAATACCGGAAAAGTTTAACATCAAAAATATATTCTGAATATGACTACAGGAAAAATTAATGTCTCGGTTGAAAACATCTTTCCTTTAATTAAGAAATTTTTATACAGCGACCACGAGATTTTTCTTCGTGAATTGGTTTCAAATGCCACGGATGCTACTTTAAAACTAAAACATTTAACCAGTATTGGCGAAGCCAAAGTAGAATACGGCAATCCGGTTATTGAGATAAAAATTGACAAAGACAACAAGAAAATCCAAATCATCGACCAGGGATTGGGGATGACAGCCGAAGAGGTTGAAAAGTATATCAACCAGGTAGCTTTTTCGGGTGCGGAAGAGTTTCTTGAAAAATACAAGGATACTGCCAAAGATTCCGGAATTATCGGTCACTTCGGATTAGGATTCTATTCGGCTTTTATGGTTGCCGAAAAAGTGGAGATCATCACCAAATCCTACAAGGATGAACCGGCTGCACACTGGACGTGCGACGGCAGCCCGGAATTTACACTTGTTGCTGCAGACAAAACAACCCGCGGAACCGAAATTATTCTGCATGTTGCGGAAGATTCGTTAGAATTTCTTGAAGAGGGCAAAATCCGTGAACTGTTAACCAAATACAACAAATTCATGCCGGTTCCTATTAAATTCGGAACCAGAAGCGAAACCATCAAAACCGGAGAAGGTGACGATGCCCAGGAGGAAACCGTTGAAGTGGACAACATCATCAACAACCCGAATCCGGCCTGGACAAAACAGCCAAGCGATCTAACGGAGGAAGACTATAAAAACTTCTACCGCGAATTGTACCCGATGCAGTTTGAAGAGCCGTTATTCAACATTCACCTGAATGTGGATTATCCGTTTAACCTGACCGGTATTTTATATTTCCCGAAAATGTCCGGTGATTTACAAATTCAGAAAGATAAAATCCAGTTATACCAGAACCAGGTTTTTGTAACGGATAATGTGGAAGGTATTGTTCCGGAATTCTTAACCATGCTGAAAGGGGTGATCGATTCGCCGGATATTCCGCTGAACGTTTCCCGTTCGTATTTACAGGCAGACGGTAACGTAAAGAAAATCTCCAATTATATTACCCGTAAAGTAGCCGATAAATTAAAATCGCTGTTTACCGAAAACCGTGAGGATTTTGAGCAAAAATGGAACGATATTAAAATCGTACTGGAATACGGCATGCTTTCCGAGCCTAAGTTCTATGAAAAAGCAGGCGCCTTTGCCTTATATCCAACGGTTGACAACAAATATTTCACACTGGAAGAACTAAAGGAAACTTTAAAAGAGAAACAAACGGATAAAGACGACAAACTGGTTATTCTTTATGCTTCAAACAAAGACAGTCAGCACAGTTATATTGATGCGGCTAAAGAAAAAGGCTATGAAGTCCTGCTAATGGACAGCCCGATTGTTTCGCATTTAATTCAGAAACTGGAAGCGGATAATGAGAAACTGACGTTTACCCGTGTAGATTCGGATCACATTGACAACTTAATCAAAAAAGACGATACTCCTATTTCGAAATTATCGGATGAAGAGCAAAACAATCTGAAAACCGTTTTAGAGGAAATTGTTCCTAAAGCGAACTATACTGTTCAGCTGGAAGCGATGGACAGCAAAGCAGCTCCGTTTATCATTACACAGCCGGAGTTTATGCGTCGTATGAAAGAAATGAGCCAGACCGGCGGCGGAATGTTCGGAATGGGGAACTTCCCGGAAATGTATAACCTGGTTATCAATACCAATTCTGACCTGGCAACTACCATTTTAAATACTACCGACAAACCGGCTCAGGAAAGTCTGGTAAAACAGGCTTTGGATTTAGCGAAACTTTCTCAAAACCTTTTAAAAGGAGAAGAGTTAACCGCTTTTGTAAAACGTAATTTTGAGCTTATCAAATAAGCTGCATCATTATATTCGATTTATAGTGAAAACGCTGTCAGGAATGCTGACAGCGTTTTTTTTAATCCCCACAAATCCAGTTTAAACCTGTAATTACTGATTCTCTTTTCCCGTCCCATAGTAAAACTGTAACTATTTATTTTTAACTATTTGATTTTTAGAAAGATAATTGGAATACAAAGCAATCTGTTGGCCAGCTTATAGTACCAACAACTGCTTTTATCACGATTCACACTCAAAACGCGCCAATAATATTTCATTAATACAATAATAATATACCGTTTGTAATCATTTTAAGACGTTTTTCATACATTTGGCATACAAAACCTTAAATCTTTTTTATGAAAAAAATTACTTTTTATGCCCTGACATTATTTATGTCATTAACAGCTGGTACTGCTTTTGCGCAATCTACTGCGCAACAAAATCTTGACAATGCTATCGGAATGGCCGAAAACATTAAGCAGGATACGCCGGTTGCTAAAAATGCTGCCGTACAATTAGCCAAACAAATTGTGCTTTTAAATGCGCCAAATGCACAACAGTTTTATGATGCGATGTTTGTACAGGTTGCTTCCATCCAAAATAATGCTGACGATGTTGATTATTTTGTAAATGAAGCACGGATTGCTTCTCAGAATGCTTTCACTACTGCCGGTGTAAATGCGATTACTGCCGATCTGGTTAACTTAAACGATCAGTTAATTGGTTTAACCTATCAAATTAACGATGCCTTACAGGCTAACGACAACAATACTGCTTTAAATCTTATCCCTAATGTTAAAAATGTATTGGATTTACAAAACAGTACTACTGACAATTTAATCGCTGAGATTAACGCTATTGCCAGTGCTATCAAAACATACAATGTTTGTATTCAGTTAGTGGATCATTTGGGAAATCCTGTTTATTATACAGATTTACACGGATATTATGCTCATAACGATGCTACCAATGCCTATATCACTCCGGAAAGAGATGAAAACTGTTTCTACAATTTAGCTCCGGGTACTTACACTTTCGATTCTCACGACGGTTATTTCAGCGGAACTTCTCCGGCAACCGTAACTTTATCAGACAGTCTGGTAAACGCTAATGGTGTGATCATTGTGAACTTAGTATACTGGTCTGAATAATCAGAATATACATTATCATACAGAAAAGGACTAACTCAGGTTAGTCTTTTTTGTTTCCGCAAGACAGCAAAAGATTGTTATTTTTCATCACAAATAAATGCCATTTTAGCAATTAACTTTTTTTTTCATCGCTTAATGGTTCTAAATAATAACTAAGCCATATCTTTGCAGGCTGTTTTAAAATGAATAAAATGTCAGGAAATAACGTATTAAAAGGAGTTTTTTTAGTAGGATTAGGTGCAACAAGTTACGGAATGTTAGCAACATTCGTAAAACTGGCCTATCAGGAAAACTATACTACTGCAGAGGTTACCTCTTCTCAATTTATCTTAGGAATCATCGGGATTCTGATTATTAATGCCTTTCAGAAATCTAAAAATAAAGGTACCGTAATCAAAAAAGCGACCAAAAAGAATATTGCACAGCTGATGCTTGCCGGAACATCCCTGGGCATGACCAGTGTTTTTTATTATCTGGCGGTAAAATACATTCCGGTTTCGATTGGTATTGTACTGTTAATGCAAACGGTATGGATGGGTGTTTTGCTGGAAATGTTTATTGACAAAAAACTGCCATCGCTTCAAAAAGTGATTTCTGTTGTTATTGTATTGGCAGGAACGGCACTGGCGACCAACATACTTACCAGTGAAATAGAACTTGACTGGCGAGGTTTAATGTGGGGAATGCTGGCAGCAGCTTCTTTTACAACGACTATGTTTACGGCAAACAGTGTGGCAACCGAAATATCGTCGGCACAACGAAGCCTGTACATGCTGTTGGGTGGTGCGGTTATCGTTTTCGGGTTTGGTATTTTTACCCAAACCACTCCTTATAACTTTGATATCTTCTTAAAATGGGGAATTGTACTTTCCCTGTTCGGAACCATTATTCCGCCAATGTTAATGAACTCCGGTTTCCCGCACACCGGGATCGGACTGGGAAGTATTGTCTCTTCCTTAGAACTTCCGGTATCGGTAATGATGGCTTTTGTGATCTTAAATGAAGAGGTCGTTTTAACACAATGGTTAGGAATAGTACTGATAATTTTAGCGATTGTGATCATGAACATTTCTTTCAAAAAAAAGGAATAATATAGAATTTTCCTGTAAAAATGATTATATTCGTGTAACGGATATAATCATTTAATTACCTGAAAATGAGTTTACCTTGGCATTTATATCTCATGTCTTCGCTTTATATCATAGCAGGCATTAATCATTTCAGAGTTCCAAGGTTATACCTGAAAATCATCCCTCCCTACTTACCGAATCCCCGATTACTAAACTATATCAGCGGCATTGCAGAAATCGTTTCAGGCATCCTGTTGTGCTTTCCTGAAACCAAATCTTTTGCTGCCTGGGGAATAATAGTGCTTTTATTTGCCGTATTTCCGGCTAATCTATACATGTACCTGAATGATAAGGCTTCCTTAGGCTTATCAAAATGGGTGCGTTTTATCCGATTGCCCTTACAGATCATCCTTATTTACTGGTCTTACAATTATACCTGATTGCATTTATTACCCATTGTTTAACTAATCCCCTTTATTATGAAAAAATTTGTAGCAGAATTTATCGGAACTTTTTGGTTGGTTTTAGGAGGTTGCGGTAGCGCAGTTTTAGCCTGTAATTTCCCGGATGCGGGAATCGGATTCGTAGGAGTCGCACTGGCATTCGGACTTACAGTACTCACCATTGCTTATTCTTTGGGCCATATTTCCGGAGCACATCTTAATCCCGCAGTTTCCATAGGTTTATGGATGGGCGGCCGGTTTGAAGCAAAAGAACTTGTTCCTTACATCGTGGCACAAATACTTGGAGGTATCGCAGCTGCGGCTGTCCTTTATGTAATCGCAACCGGTAACGGAAGTGATATCGGAGGTTTCGCCTCCAATGGTTACGGAGAGCTCTCTCCCGGAAAATACAGTATGAATGCCGCCTTTCTAACCGAGGTAGTCATGACTTTTATTTTCCTGATTGTCATATTAGGCGCTACCGATGAACGGGCTCCGAAAGGCTTTGCCGGAATTGCGATTGGTCTTGCCTTAACGCTGATTCACCTGATCAGTATTCCGGTTACGAATACTTCGGTAAATCCTGCCAGAAGTATCAGCCAGGCGGTTTTTGTGGGTGGTGAAGCCATCAGTCAGCTTTGGCTATTTATTGTCGCCCCGGTATTAGGCGCTATTATCGCCGGAATTGTGTACAAATCCATTTTTAGCAAAGAATAATGATTCCAAAATACCTTACACTAAAAAGCACCACCAGTTGGTGCTTTTTTTATTTCTTTTACAAAATGTACCAGCACATCAAGCAACAAAAACACATTATGCCTTTATTTTTAAGAACTGTTTTTATCCTGAAAACAACTTTAAACTTTATTTCCACTTCCAAAAGGCCGGTAAAAGCATTGCCTTTAAAATTTTAAAAAAAGTAAAAAACACGGCTCAAACCCGAACATATCTTATATTTCAAATATTTTTTGATACTTTTTTTCAAAAGCAAAAAGTATTTTGGTCTGATTTTTGAAAATTCAAAAAAAATAAAAAGTTGCTATTGCTCAATTATTTTTTTTAGTAATATTGAGTATAGAATTTAACCATTTAAAAAAAATTATCTGAATTAATTTTTCATCTGATGAAAAAAAGTAAAGTTTTAGAATTCGACAAGGAAACAATTGACAGAATTGTCGCTATGGCTCAGGAGGAAAGAAAACCTTTTGAAGTATTAAGAGAAGAGTTTGGAATTTCTGAAAGTGAAGTAACAGAAATGGTTCGTAAAAAGTTATCGAAAGATAATTTTGAGCTTTGGAAAAAAAAGGTTGCTGCTAATAAGCCTAAACCGAAACCTCAAAAATATAATGAACTGGAAGACGATGATTTAGACAGCAAATATTACTTTAAAAATAAATTTGACTAAAAAAATGCCCGCAGCCGCGGGCATTTTTTTATACTTTTTCCCGATAAAACCGTCTGGAAACAGCCCTGCCGGAAAGCCTGAAAATCATCCTTTTAATTTTAGCTGTTTCCTTTCCGTTTCCCAACTTTTAGCCGTAAATTCACACTATAATTTAATTTTTTTTACAGCCATGAAAAAAACAATAATCGCCGCTTTACTACTCTTATCCGGTTATGCCTATTCTCAGGACACTTTATGGATCAATCGGTATTATGAACCAACACCAAAAGAACTCGCGAAGTATTTCAGAATTGACAGGAAAGCCAAAAATGGTACTTTTCTATCCACGGAATACTATCGGAACGGAACAAAAAAAGCCGAAAGATTTACAGCCGAAAAAAACAGCTCACTCTTTAACGGTCCTGCTAAATTTTACTCCAAAAACGGCCAATTGTCTTCAACCGCCAATTATATAGACGGTATTATTGAAGGTCCGGTAACCTATTATCTTAAAGACGGAAGCAAATCGGAAGCTGTTTTTAAAGACAACATGCTTTACAATGGGAAAATAACGTTTGAAGAAGATGATAATTCTTTCACTTTAGAAGCTAAGGACGGGCAGTTTCTTTATTCCGAAGTATACCCTGTTAAAAATCCGAAATTAAGACAGAAAAACTTTTATGAAGGCACACAATTAGTCCGTCAGATTTCACACAATAAAGACGGTGATCTTATCAGCGATGTTACCCTGACCGGCTATACGATTCAAAATGGGCTGGAAGCCATTTATAACTATTCTCCTTTCTTTTTAAGCACCGTAAGTAAATATGCCGACGGAAAAGTGACCGAAGTGACCGCTTTCTATAAAAACGGTTCGGTAAAATCCCATTCGGTAAAGGACAAGGCTTCCAAACGGTATACGATCTATTACCATCCCGATGGTTCCCAAGCGGGTGAACTGACCGAACAACTGGACGAATATGATTACTCCTCTCCTCAGGACGGTATACAGCTTCATTATTTTTATGACAATCAGGAAGAAGGTAAAGATCAGGATATCGTGGAAACCTATTCGGAATACAAAGACGGGGCTCTTGTAAAAACAAAAAAATACCGTCCGGACGGCAGCTTACTGAAAACAGATCTGTACAATGACGGCGGAATGATAATGACAACCGACAATTATGACCGTTTTGGAAAAATAAGCAGCAGTCTGAGTTATGACCCTGATTCTTCCAATCCGTTAGACGGAACCGAAATAGCAGACAATATTATCCGTATTTACAAAGCCGGTATTATTATTTCGGAAACTATTTATTACAGCAACCAGAAACCTTTTAAAAAATTTGAAGGCAAAACGGCCGTCTTTTTTGATAAAAAAGGAAAAAACATCGGTACCCTGACCTATTCCGATTCCTATAGTCCGGGCAATTACGATACACCTGCAGACGGAATACTTTATACGATGTATAACGATGTTATCAACGATGCTTATGAGTATAAAGGCGGAACCTACGCCAAATCCATAGTGTACAATAAGACCATTTCCGATGAACTCCGTCCGGAAAAAGTGAGTTTTTACAAAAACGAAAGACTCTCAAAAGACATCAGCTACTATAAAAACGGAAAAATAAAATCCGACATCACCTATGGCACCTATGATCCCGAAATGGGCATCTTCTATAATGAGAAGGGTAAAAAAATAAGCGAATACGACTATGTAAAACAAAACGGAACCCTTTATACTTTCTTTGAGGGCAGCGATGACATTCAATCCATTCAGAAATATGCTAATGGAAAACTGCTTTATGAAAAGCTTTATACGCTTAATTTTTCTGCTACTGCAAACAGCAACAAGTACCAGTTAATCAGCGAAATCGACTATAACAAATCGGGAGTGTTTTATCAGGACGGAAAGCCGTTATATACTACACAATACAAAGACGGAGCTCCTTATAACGGGAAAGTCATCACCACTGATGGTTACTATTCCTATCAGATTGACAATTATGCAAACGGAATCAAACAGGGCGAGCAACTCACACTGGATGCCTCAACGAAAGAACCGATCAGCAAATCCATTTATGAAAACGGCATGTTAGCGGAGACCACTACTTACAAAAACGGCATCATCGCCACGAAAGCGCAGTACGTCGATGATCTTATTAATGGGGATTACATTTTTTATAACAGCAAGGGAGAAGAAATTTCCAGAGTAACCTATAAGGATGATCTACCGTTTAACGGCCAGGCTATTATTGAAGAAAGTGAAAACAGCACATCCAAAACAACCTATCAGAACGGACAGCTCACAGAACAAAGTACTTTTTCCGGGAACATCCTGATCAGTAAGAAAACACTGCTGGATGCTGCGGCCCTGAGCTACCAGACAACGGTTTACTATGATAATGGCAAACTGAAAATGAGTTATTCCGAAAAGGACGGTATGCTACACGGTAAAGTGACGTATTTTAATCCGAAAGGCAAAAAAGAATATGAAGCCGATATTACTGATGGTAAATTAAGCAGCGGAACCGTATGGGTAACCTCATATTTCCTGAACACCAGCTCAAAATACCTTAAAATGACCAAATCCAAAAACAACATGCACATTATCGGAATCGGAGAATCCGATAAACCTAATTTTGAAATGAACCTGACAATGATTAATCCGGAGGATACGGTATTCAGTGAAATCGAAAACATCTATTTATACACTCTTTATCCGGGCGAATATGACAGCCAAAATACCGATGAAGCAGCTCCTCCAATATCTATAAAAGACTAAAACATGATAAAAAACATAATTCTTACAGGTTTCCTTCTTATAGCCGGTTTAAAAAGTTATGCCCGGCAACAGCCTTTTGCTGTGGAAGAACTACAGGTTAACGAATTACTGAAAGGCGATCTGTATTCACCGGCAAAAAGTCAGCCGCAAAAAACAACGCTGATCATTCTTATTGCCGGTTCCGGACCGACTAACCGGAACGGAAACCAGCTGAAAGGCAGGAACAATTCGCTAAAGTATCTTGCCGAAGATTTATGCAAAGACAACTATGCCGTTTTCACATACGACAAGCGAGTTATTGCCCAGATAATTGCCGGAACTGTCAACGAAAAAGAAATGCGTTTTGACGACATGATTACCGACGCCGTTACTGTATTTGACTATTTGAAAAACAAGTACCATTATTCAAAGATCCTTTTTGCCGGACACAGCGAAGGTTCCCTGATCGGAATGATTGCCGCCCAAAAAACAAAAGCGGATGCTTTCATTTCATTAGCCGGTCCCGGAAGACCGATTGATGAAATTCTTGTGGAACAGATAACCCGCCAGACACCCGCTTTAAAAGAGGAACTGGTTCAGAGTTTTGCCGCCCTGAAAAAAGGAGAAACCATCGAGATTAAAAAACCATTGCTGGCCTCGATTCTCCGGGAAAGCGTTCAGCCGTACATGAAATCCTGGATGCAATACAATCCGCAAACAGAGATCAGTAAATTAAAAGTTCCTGTACTGATCATAAACGGCGACAAAGACCTTCAGGTTCGCGTTCTGGATGCCGAATTATTACAAAAATCAAAACCGGGCGCCACATTAAACATCATTCCGAACATGAATCATGTCTTTAAAAACATCACCGGCGACGAAGCCGAAAACCTGGCTTCCTATTCCGATCCGGATACCCGGAATACACCGGAACTTTCGGAAAAAATTAATCTTTTCCTAAAAAAGAATAAACTGTAACAAAAATCGAATTCCAACTACAAATAGTAAACTAAAAATAAAACGATGAAGAAACTTATCTGTACATTGGCACTGGCAGTGATGGTTATGAGCTGTAAAACAACTCAGGAAAAAACATCCGCTACCACTATAAACGAGGTAAAAGTTGCCATTGACCTTAAAAATGTAACGGATGACAAAGTAATGGTAACCATTACTCCTCCAACCTTTACTACAGAAACAGCAACATTCCATATTCCAAAAATTATCCCGGGTACTTATTCGGAAGACGATTATGGTAAGTTTATTGACAATTTCAAAGCACTTGATACAAACGGAAATGCACTTGCCGTTTCTAAAACAGATGACAATACCTGGCAGATATCCAATGCAAAAGCCCTGGCAAAAGTAACATATCTCGTTAACGATACTTATGATGTGGAAGGAACGCATGATATCTTTTCGCCAGCCGGTACCAATATTGCGGCTAACGAAAACTTCATGCTGAACACGCATGGTTTTGTAGGATACTTTCAGGGGAAAAACGAAATCCCGTACACGGTAACCGTTTCCCATCCGGCAACATTATGGGGTGCTACATCTTTAGTTGACAATGATCCGAGCAATGAAGTAGATGTTTTCCACACGCCAAGATATGCCGAACTGGTTGACAGCCCGATCATGTATTCCAAACCGGATTATACCACATTCAATGTGGACGGTATGGACATCCTGATCAGCGTATATTCACCAAACGGAACTTACACGGCAAAAGACATCACTCCGGAAATGGAAACAATGATGCGTGCGCAGAAAAAATTCTTAGGTCCGGTAAACAGCACTAAAAAATACAGTGTATTGTTGTATTTATCCGATATGAAAAAACCGGATGCCAAAGGATTCGGAGCTTTGGAGCACACCACTTCCACAACCGTTGTTATGCCGGAAATGATGCCAAAAGCGCAGCTTTTAGAGCAATTGAAAGATGTGGTTTCCCACGAATTTTTCCATATCGTTACGCCATTAAGCATTCACTCCAAAGAAATCCAGTATTTCGATTACAATACTCCAAAAATGTCCGAGCACTTATGGATGTATGAAGGTGTTACCGAATATTTTGCAAACCTGTTCCAGGTAAACCAGGGCTTAATCACAGAAGACGAATTCTACAACAGAATGGCGGAAAAAATTGAAGCGTCAACCCGTTTCAACGACAAAATGCCGTTTACAAACATGAGTAAGAACATCCTGGACAAACAATATAAAGATTCGTATTATAATGTTTATCTGAAAGGAGCGCTGATCGCGATGTGCATTGACATTCAAATGAGAGAAAGCAGCAACGGAGCAAGAGGAATCTTAAGCTTAATGCAGGCACTATCGAACGAATACGGTAACAACAAACCGTTTAACGATGAAGATCTTTTTGCTAAAATTACCGCATTAACCTATCCGGAAATCGGTGCATTCTTAAACAAATATGTAGCCGGTGATACTCCTATTCCTTATAACGACTATTTTGCCAAAGTGGGTGTTATCAAAGGAAGCGTTAAAAAACCAGCCAATCCGTTCTTAAAAGGCGATATGCCTTATATCACGGTAAACCCTGCGACAAAAGAAATTATGATACCGCCGGGAATGGAACTAAACGGTTTCATGAAAAAAATTGGTCTTAAAAACGACGATACCCTCTTAGCGATTAACGGTACCGCTTATAATCTGGATAACATTTATGAGCTGATCATGTCCAGCATGGATTGGAAAGAAAACGACCCGATCACGATTAAAATAAAACGCAACAACAAGGAACAGACTTTAAAAGGAAAAGTAACCTTAACCATGGAAGATGTGGAAGGATTACACTTTACAGACAACAGTAAAGCAAAAATCAAAGAAGCCTGGTTAAAAGGATAATGCTTTATCCGGAATATTCTCAAAATCCCCAATAGCTATTGGGGATTTTTTATATCCGAAATTGCCGGATTAAACCATACTATTTCAACAACTTCCTTAGCATCTGAATATTTTTTTCTTTACTTTGCAAACTTTAAAATCGTAACCCTAATGAAAAAAACACTTATAGCCTTATTTTCGCTGGCCTTATTAACCGCTTGTAATAAAGAGAACGAATCAGCAAACAACCTTCATCTTACAGGAACAGTTAACGGATTAAAGCAAGGTAAACTATACTTAAAAAAAATCGTTGACACTTCATTTGTAACGATCGACAGTTTCCTGATTAAAGGAAATTCCAATTTTGAGAGCAACTTAAAAATCGATTCTCCGGAAATGTACTACCTGTTCCTGGATCGCGGCACTTCCAATTCTATCGACAACAGCCTTATGTTTTTTGCAGAACCGGGTGAAATGAAGATTACGACCGACTTAAAAGAGTTTTACGCAAAAGCAAAAGTTACAGGCTCAAAAAACAACGAACTATACGAAGACTACAAAAAAATAAAATCACGCTTTACAGACGAAGAAAACAAGGTTTTAAGCCTAAGTCTTTATGCGCAGAAGTTCAACAAAACAAAAATGATGGACAGCCTGAACGAGCGTAACGAAAAGCTAATCATCCGACGTTATCTGGATGCGGTGAATTTTGCGGTAAACAATGCCAAATATGAAGTAGCACCTTATATTGCCCTGACGGATATTTACGACACCAATCTGAAATATATGGATACCATTCAGAAATCGTTATCGCCTGAGGTGGCTCAATCCCACTATGGTAAAATGCTAAAAGAGTTTATTGCGAAAAGAAAACAGCAGGAACAAACTCCACAATAAAAATAAAAAGCGGCTTATTTTCATAAGCCGCTTTTTTTAAACCTTTATAAATAAAAAAAACCACTTTCTTCAAGTGGCTTAAAGACGATTGAGCCGATGGAGGGACTCGAACCCACGACCTGCTGATTACAAATCAGCTGCTCTAGCCAGCTGAGCTACACCGGCATCTCAATTCGGTTGCAAATATAAGGTTGTTTTTCAAACTCCCAAATATTTTTATTCTTTTTTCAATAAAAACCGCAAAAACATGCGGTAAAAAATTGAGCCGATGGAGGGACTCGAACCCACGACCTGCTGATTACAAATCAGCTGCTCTAGCCAGCTGAGCTACACCGGCGTCTCAATTCGGGTGCAAATATAAGGTTGTTTTTTAAACTTCCAAATATTTTTTTCACACTTTTTTATTGATTTTTCTGACTACAATGCGTTGATTTTATCAACCAATTGATTAGCAGCAATTTCAAGATCTTTATTAATTTGTTTGAAATGTAATTTTTTATTTTCAACATTTTTTTGGTTCACTTTAGTGATCAAACTGTCAAATGTTGTAATCGCTTCTTCTACTAATGCGTCTGAAGCCGCAGTTGGTTTTCCTGTAGTAGTCATTTCCCAAATGTAAACTGCTTCAATAATATCACCTAAAACGTAGTTGATGTCTTTTTTTAAGTTTTTAACGCTTGCCATTTTTCTTTGATTTTTAAATTTCGTTGGCAAAATTACAACTAATCTTTTGATTAAAGGTTATGAAATGAATATTTCTAACAGCGAAGCCTGTCCTGAAATTTCAAAATCAGGAATAACCGCAGGAATTAAAACAGTATCTCCTTTTTTAAAGTCGGTTTTTTCAGCCGTATCCGGAATATGAATCGAGAAATCACCTTCCGTACATACCAAAACGGTAAAAGAATCTCCGTTTTTAGCAAAGGACAGCACTCCATCCAAAGGAATATAATTTGTAGTAAAGTAAGGACAATCTATTACCAGATTGGACTTGTTGTTTTCTTTTGCATAAGCAATCTGTGCATTACCTGCCGAATAATCGATGGCTTCCAATGCCAGGTCAATATGCAGCTCTCTTGAATGCCCGTTTGCATCTACCCTGTCCCAGTCATAAACCCGGTAGGTAATATCGGAAGTCTGCTGAATTTCGGCAATGACAATTCCGGCACCAATGGCATGGATTGTTCCGGTTTCCAGAAAGAATGCATCGCCTTTTTTAACCTTAATTTCTTTTAGTATTTTGGTCAGCGTTTTATTTTCCAGATGGTGCACATATTCTTCCGACGATGAAGGTTCTTCAAAACCGATTATGATCCGGGAATCTTCATCGGCCTGCATAACATACCACATTTCGGTTTTCCCGAAAGAATTATGCCTGATTTTCGCTAATGCATCATTGGGATGTACCTGAATGGACAAATCTTCCTTAGCATCCAGAAACTTGAATAACAACGGAAATTCATTACCGAATTTTCCGTACACTTTTCTACCCAGTAATGCTTCCGGCTGTAAGGCTAAAAGTTCATTAATGTTTTTTCCGGCTAAGGCTCCGTTTTTAACGGTACTGATATCTCCGGGAACAGTTGAGATTTCCCAGCTTTCGCCGGTAGTTTCGGAAATAATCTCTTTATGAAGTAACGAATATAATTTGGTTCCTCCCCAAATTCTGTCTTTCAAAATGGGGTTAAAAATAAGTGGATACCAATTTACCGTCATAGATTTATTTGTTCATTAGGTTCGCAAAAATGCAAAAAAGTTTTTGAAATAACCAATCTGAACCCAAATCATTTTTAGAAAGCAGTGTTAAATACAAACGCAAAGACCGGATTGTTGCATTCCCGGCTTATCCTTTCATTGCCTTTACCGCTTCCAAAGCTTTTGGCATGTGCTGCGTTGCATTCATACTGTTAAAGACAAAGCGGATTATTCCGTCACTATCCGCAACATACGTTACTCTTCCCGGCAGCAGTCCTAATAAATTAGTCGGCACTCCGAAAAGATTCCGGATATGTTTTCCTTTATCGGACAACAGTATAAACGGCAGCCGGTACTGGTCTGCAAATTTTTGATGAGAAGCACTGCTATCGCCGCTAATCCCGATTACTTCGGCGCCCAAAGCCGTAAAATCTTCGTATAAATCCCGGAATCCGCAGGCTTCTTTGGTACAGCCGGGCGTATTGTCTTTTGGGTAAAAATAAATCACCAATGGTTTCTTCCCTAAAAGAGAAGCCATATTAAAAACGGCACCCTGCGCATCTGTCGCCTGAAAGTCCGGTATTTTATCTCCTGTTTTTAAACGCATCACGATCCTTTATAGGTTACAAAATTTCTGGGTGTTTCATACAAAACAACCTCCAGTTCCTTGTCTGAAGCAATTTTTGCCCTGATCTTATTCCAGATAACAACCACAATATTTTCTGCCGTCGGGTTTAAATCCGCAAATTCCGGCACATCCATATTAAGGTTCTTATGATCGAATTTATCTTCTATCTCATTCCGGATAATCGCAGCTAAATCACCCAGATCCATTACATATCCGGTTTCCGGATCAATTTCTCCGGTCACACTCACAATCAGTTCATAGTTATGCCCGTGATAATTAGGATTGTTGCATTTCCCAAAAACTGCCTGATTTTTCTCAAAAGTCCAATCTTTGCGATACAGACGGTGTGCAGCATTAAAATGGGCTTTTCGGCTTACAGTAACTTTCATAGCAATTAAACTTTATGAGCTTCTAAATAGTGATAAAACTTGTCAAAAATTATTTTGAACCATACCGTATAGATATCCGGATGTACTTGCATATCTTCTTTTACCGCTTCAATGGACATCCATTTCCAGCTTTCCACTTCTTCCGGATTGATCTGGGGTGCTTCATTGTAGTAACCGATCATTACATGGTCAAGCTCATGTTCCGTCAGTCCATTATCGAAAGGTGCCTTATAAATAAACGAAAACAATTCTTTTAACTCAGCGGTGAATCCCATTTCTTCACGCAGTCTTCTTACACCTGCCTGAATATTGGTTTCTCCTTCTCTCTGATGACTGCAACAGGTATTGGTCCACAGCAAAGGAGAATGGTATTTGTGCTGCGCCCGTTGCTGCAGCATGATTTCATTATCAGCATTCAATATAAAAACCGAAAAAGCACGGTGCAATACTGCCTTTTCATGTGCTTCCATTTTTGGCATTAAGCCAATTTGTTCATCCTTTTCGTTAACTAATATTACTCTTTCTTCTGTCATAATTCTTGATTACCTGTCAAAAGTACAAAAAAAGAAATGCATTCACTTTTGCCCTATTTTATAATTTTCACCAATTGTACCGCCAGAAAGCATAAAAACCAAAGGGTAATCCTCCGGGCAAACACCAAACAATCCAGAATATAACTATTTTTGCTGCTACAGATTCCATCACAACACAGCATATTCAACTGTATTAGCAGACAGGCACGTAAAATAACCGGATGTACCGGAATAATTTAGCACTGCCTGCGTTATTACAAAACACCAAAAGTTCATGAAAAACATACTCTGCTCCTTTTTAATACTGACATTACTTATCGGATGCGATAAAAAAGAACCGGCAGCTTCCCCGGAAGTACAGGCCTATATTAACGAGGTCGTTACTTTATTAAAAGCAAAATCCGTTAACCGGAAAAACATTGACTGGGATAAATTCAAAGCTTCCGTTTTAAAACATGCCGAAAAAGCCGTCAGCATACAGGATGCTTATCCGTCTGTCGAATATGCCGTTACCCAGCTGCATGACCATCACAGTTATTTTGCTGCGGCAAATAATAATGAGGACAGCGAAAAAGCGCCACCCACTTTAACCGACGAAACCGTTCCGGCCGATATCGGCTATATCCGCATCCCTTACTGTATGGGTGATGAAGATCAGCTTGAAGCGTATCGCAACAAGGTACTGGAACAGCTGAAAGAGCGGGATAAAGCCAATTTAAAAGGCTGGATTGTTGACTTAAGAGGAAATTTCGGAGGCAATATGAGTCCGATGTTAACCGGAATTGCTCCGGTATTGGGTAGCGGAATCGTTGGCTATTTCATTGATCCGGACAATAATGCAGAACCCTGGATCTGTAAAGACGGAAAAGTACTTTACGGCACAACGACAATTGAAGACATACACGAATTTTATTCCCTGAAAAAAGCAAACCCTTATGTAGCGGTATTAACCGATTCGCTAACCGCCAGCTCCGGAGAAGCTATCGCAGTAGCCTTTAAAGGCAGACCAAAAACCAGAAGTTTTGGAACCAAAACTTTTGGTGTTTCCTCGTCAAATGAAGTGTACATTCTTTCCGATGGTGCCAGAATCAACCTTACAGTAAGCACCTTTGCCGACAGAAATAAGCAAAAATACGGCAGTTCAATAATTCCGGACCAAAAGTGCGCCCCGGAAAAAACACTGGAAGAAGCTGTAAAATGGCTTCAGAAAAACAATTAATTGCTTCAGCTCCTGATTATTTACGGAAAGTAATCAGGAGCTGATGTATGCTAATGCAAACTTTCCGCTGCTTTCTGTGCGCATTTCTCGCCGTCGATAGCAGCCGAAATAATCCCGCCGGCATAACCCGCTCCTTCACCGCAGGGATACAATCCTTTAATCTGCACATGTTCCAGCGTGTCATTGTCACGCGGAATACGAACCGGTGAGGACGTACGGCTTTCCGGTGCATGTAAAATTGCTTCGTTTGTCAGATAGCCCCGCATTGATTTTCCGAATGCGACAAAACCTTCCCGCATTGTCTGCGTTAGGAATCCCGGAAATACTTCTCCCAATTCTACCGATGTTGTTCCCGGCACGTAGGATGTTTTCGGAATGGAATCCGATATTTTATGCTGTGTAAAATCCACCATTCGCTGTGCCGGAACTTTTTGGGTACCGCCCGCCACCTGCCAGGCTTTTTGTTCAATTGCTTTTTGAAATTCCATTCCTGCCAAAGCACCGAATTTGGCAAATGGCTGAAAGTCTTCCAATTTTAATTCTACTACAATACCGGAATTTGCCGTTTCCTGATCGCGTTTGGAAGGCGACCATCCGTTTGTAACCACTTCACCCGGACTTGTTGCACAGGGAGCGATTACACCTCCCGGACACATACAGAACGAATACATACCGCGTCCGTTAACCTGCTTCACAATAGAATAAGGTGCCGGCGGTAAAAATTCTCCTCTGAAATCGCAGGAGTACTGAATACTGTCGATTAATGTTTGCGGGTGTTCTGCCCGAACTCCTAAAGCAAACGGTTTGGCTTCTATAAAAACTTTTTTACGGTCTAACAGTTCAAAGATATCACGGGCCGAATGTCCGGTTGCCAATATTATTTTCTGAGCTAAAATCTGTGTTCCGGTATGGGTTTCCACACCATAAACCTCATTATTTTTAATCAGGATATCTTTTACCCGGGTTTCAAACAAAACCTGTCCGCCATGTTCAATAATTTTCTCGCGGATATCCTGAATGATCTGCGGCAGTTTGTTGGTTCCGATATGCGGATGTGCTTCAACCAAAATTTCCGGAGAAGCGCCATAGGCTACCAATAATTCCAGAATACGGTTTACGTCCCCTCTTTTTTTAGACCGGGTATACAGTTTCCCGTCAGAATAGGTTCCGGCACCGCCTTCTCCAAAACAATAATTCGAATCTTCATTTACAATGTGATCCCTGTTGATTGCTTTTAAGTCACGACGTCTGCCACGAACATCTTTTCCTCTTTCAATCAGGATCGGTTTTAAGCCCAACTCGATTAACTGCAAGGCTGCGAAAAGTCCGGCTGGTCCGGCTCCCACAACAATTACTTCCTGCGCATTGGTTATATTTTTATATTCCGGCAGCTGTATTTTTGTTTCACTAAAATTTTCGCCCTGAAAAAAAACAGCTACTTTTAAGTTAATCTTAATCGCTTTCTGGCGCGCATCGATGGAGCGTTTCAATACCGAAACATGTTGGATTTCCGCAACACCTGTGTGCATTAATTTCGCGATATGCTCGGTCAGTAAAGCGCTGTTTGCCGCTATTTCCGGCGTAACCTGTATTTGTAATTCTCTTGGCATTTTTATCGGGTTGATTTTAAATCAGAGTGCAAAAATAGTGATTTGCGCCGGAATTGATGATCAGCCATCCATTTTTCAGGCAGCGATTTGAATTATCATTCGTAACTTTGTTCTTTAATTTCCTTTAAATATGTCAAGACAAATAAAACTCATTTGGGATTTCCGGGGTCCGGCTGCCGCAAAAACAGCCGAGCATCACGAGATCCATCTGAAAGAATATATTACTATCGAAAAATTAGATTTAAACATTACCGGATTTGAAATCCTTAACGATATGTATGCAACGGCTTTTATGGTTGTTACCGACGATACAATGATCGCCGTCAGGGATGCCCTGAAACCGCATCGGGGAGAATTGTATTCGGAATAAAAAAAGAGGCATTGTACAATGCCTCTTTTTTTATTTAGTTTGCTACCTCACTGATAAACTTAATGCGCATCAGTCGCAATTCTTCGGTATCGTAATCGCCGTCAAATTCTTTTAAGGCATCTTTAATATTATCCGATTCGGATTCCATAAAATACTCGTGGATTTCTTCCTGCTGGTCGTCATCCAGTATTTCATCTACCCAGTATTTGATATTTAATTTCGTTCCCGAATAAACAATCTGTTCCATTTCTTTAAGCAGGGTATCCATATCCAGTCCTTTTGCCGCAGCAATATCGTTTAACGACAATTTCCGGTCAATATTCTGAATGATGTACAGCTTTAAAGCCGAATTAGCCCCGGTAGATTTTACAACAAGGTCATCCGGACGAACAATGTCGTTATCTTCAACATAACGGGCAATAAGTTCAACAAACTCTTTTCCGTATTTTTTAGCTTTGCCTTCACCTACACCGTGGACATTTCCTAATTCTTCCAGATTAACAGGATATTTTAACGACATGTCTTCGAGTGACGGATCCTGAAAAACAACAAAAGGCGGAACCCCGATTTTCTTGGCTACTTTTTTTCGCAGGTCTTTAAGCATTGCCATCAAAGCTTCATCGGCCGTTCCGGTCGATTTTGCCGATGTAACAATTGCCTCATCCTCCGTTTCGTTATACTCATGGTCTTCCGACATCATAAACGAAACCGGTTTCTGAATAAATTCCTCTCCTTTTTTGGTGAGCTTTAAAACACCGTAGGTTTCAATATCTTTCGACAGCAATCCGTCAACCAATACCTGGCGGATCAAAGCCATCCAGTATTTTTCTTCAAAGTCTTTTCCTTTTCCGAAAAATTTCTGAGCATCCGTTTTGTGTGCTTTAATTGTCGCATTGATCTTACCAATCAACGTAAAGATCACTTCTTTGGATTTATACAGCTGCTTGGTATCGCGAACTACTTCCAGCAAAGTAACCACCTGATCCTGCGCTTCTACTTTTTTCTTCGGATTGCGGACATTATCATCCATATCGGCCCCTTCGCCATTTACTTCATCAAATTCCTCACCGAAATAATGCAGTAAAAATTTACGACGGGACATTGATGTTTCCGCATAAGCGACCACTTCCTGCAACAGCGCGAACCCGATTTCCTGTTCGGCCACAGGTTTACCGGACATAAATTTTTCCAGTTTCTCAATGTCTTTATACGAGTAATAGGCAAGGCAGTGTCCTTCTCCTCCGTCACGTCCGGCTCTACCGGTTTCCTGGTAGTAACTTTCCAGCGACTTCGGAATATCATGGTGAATAACATAACGCACATCCGGCTTGTCAATTCCCATTCCGAATGCGATGGTTGCGACCACCACTTCCACATCTTCCATCAGGAACATGTCCTGGTGTTTTGCTCTGGTTTTAGCATCCAATCCGGCATGGTAAGGAACGGCACTCACTCCGTTTACCTGTAGCACCTGTGCTATTTCTTCAACTTTTTTACGGCTTAAACAGTAAATTACACCGGATTTCCCTTTGTGCTGCTTGATGAAACGAATAATATCGGATTCGACATTTTTCGTTTTGGTGCGTACTTCATAGAATAAGTTCGGACGGTTAAACGATGCTTTAAAAGTATTGGCATCGGTCATGTCCAGATTCTTTAAAATATCTTCCTGTACTTTAGGCGTTGCCGTAGCAGTCAATCCGATAATCGGAATGTCACCCAATTGTTTGATGATATTTCGAAGGTTGCGGTATTCCGGACGGAAATCGTGTCCCCATTCGGAAATACAGTGCGCTTCATCGATAGCTACAAAAGAAAGCGGTACTTCACGTAAAAAGTTTACATATTCTTCTTTTGTTAAAGATTCCGGTGCGACATACAATAGTTTTGTCAGCCCGGAAGTAATGTCTTTTTTTACCTGATTAATTTCAGTTTTTGTTAATGAGGAGTTCAAAACGTGTGCAATTCCGGCTTCTGAGGATAAGCTTCGGATAGCATCAACCTGATTCTTCATTAATGCAATTAGAGGCGAAACTACAATAGCGGTTCCACCCAGTACTAATGCCGGCAGTTGGTAACATAGGGACTTCCCGCCACCGGTAGGCATAATAACAAAAGTGTTGTTACCCGTAATAATACTTCGAACAACATCTTCTTGTAAACCTTTGAATTGGTTAAAACCAAAATATTTTTTTAACTCTTTATGCAAGTCAATTTCGGTTAGTTTCATTATTTATTATACAGTATTTTACATAAATTTGCAGAATATAAAGATACAAAAATCTTTAATACATACAAATTTTATAAAACTTCTGATTTGAGTAACATTGAAAGCATTTTGGCTACTGCCAAAAAAACAATACAGTCTGAAAGTGAGAGCATTGCAAATCTTGTAAATTACCTTAACGATGATTTTGCAGCAGCCGTAAATACAATCTATCAAAGCAAAGGTCGCCTTGTTGTAACAGGGATAGGAAAAAGCGCTATTATCGCTACAAAAATCGTGGCAACGTTAAATTCTACCGGTACTCCTTCCTTATTTCTTCATGCTGCCGAAGCCATCCACGGTGACCTTGGAATGGTACAGCCTGACGATGTTATCATCTGTATTTCCAAAAGCGGCAACAGTCCCGAAATCAAGGTTTTGGTTCCGCTCTTAAAACGCTTCGGAAATATCCTTATCGGAATGACTGCCAGCGAAACCTCTTTTCTGGCAAAAGAATCCCATTATGTATTAAATGCTTATGTGGAAGCAGAAGCCTGCCCGAACAACCTTGCCCCTACAAACAGTACTACGGCACAGTTGGTTTTGGGTGACGCCTTAGCTGTTTGCCTGATGGAGCTTCGCAATTTCAAAAGTGAAGATTTCGCCAAATACCATCCCGGTGGTGCTTTGGGCAAAAAATTACTATTACGCGTTCAGGACATGCTGGACAATAGCCATAAACCACAAGTGAGCCCGGATGCCAGCATTAAAACGGTTATCATGGAAATTTCCGAGAAACGCCTGGGTGTTACTGCAGTGGTGGAAAATGAAAAAATCACCGGAATTATCACTGACGGAGACATCAGAAGAATGCTGAACAACCGTGATACTTTCAGTGACCTGACCGCTAAGGATATTATGACTAAAAACCCTAAAACGGTTAAACCAACCGATATGGTTGTGGATGCTTTCAACATCATGGAAAACAATTCCATTACGCAGTTAGTCGTTGCCGATGAAGGCGCTTACATTGGCATTATCCACATTCATGACATTTTAAAAGAAGGAATTATATAATGGCTAAAAAAACCATGAAAGAAATGTCGTTTCTGGACCACCTGGAAGAATTCAGATGGGTTCTGATACGAAGCACACTGGCAATTGTTATTGGCGGATGTGTCGCTTACTATTACAGTGATTTTATTTTTGATACTATAATCTTCGGTCCAAAGGACGGTAACTTTGTAACCTATCGCTTCTTTTGCGAAATGGCACAGAAATATGATCTGGACAGAAGTTTCTGTATGACAGAGCTTCCTTTTGAGCTTCAGAACCGTACCATGGAAGGGCAGTTTGCCATGCTTATCTGGACTTCTATTACCGCCGGATTTATACTGGCATTCCCTTTTATCCTTTGGGAATTATGGAAATTTATAAGTCCTGCGCTGTATGAAAAAGAGAAGAAAAATGCCCGTTATTTTATCTTTATTTCTTCGTTATTGTTTTTCATGGGTGTATTGTTCGGTTATTTTATCATTACCCCGATGTCCATCAATTTCCTTTCCAATCTTACGGTCAGTAAATATGTTATCAACTCCATTGATATACAGTCGTATATCGGTCTGGTAAAATCCACTTCGTTATCAACAGGACTGGTTTTTGAACTACCTATCGTTATTTACTTTTTATCCCGTTTGGGAATTGTATCACCGAGTTTCCTGAGAACGTACCGAAAATATGCTTACGTTATTATCCTGATCATCGCTGCAATTGTAACGCCGCCTGACGTTATCAGTCAGATTATCGTTACGATTCCACTGGTAATTCTATATGAAGTGAGTATTTTCATTTCCAAATTTGTAACCCGAAAAGAAGAACTAAAAAACACATAAGACATGGCTGATTTAGTACAGGAATTTAACGATTATCGTTCCAAGATGAATGATAAGCTTCTGAATGATAATAACAAAATCATCAAACGTATTTTCAACTTAGACACCAATGCCTATATGGAAGGCGCGCTGGATGTTAAAACCAAAGAGCTTTTAGGTTTGGTTGCTTCTGCTGTTTTACGTTGTGACGACTGTATCAAATACCATTTGGAAACATCCTATAAAAACGGCATTACCAAGGAAGAAATGATGGAAGCCATGGGAATTGCAACGCTTGTGGGCGGAACAATTGTGATTCCTCATTTGCGCAGAGCGTATGAATTCTGGGAAGCTTTAGAAAATAATTAATTGTTAATTTATACATCCGTTAATCCCTTTATTTGTTTATTTGCAGGGAGTTTCACAACAAATGCATGTTGCTGTATCCTTCCTCAACTTTGTAACGTTATCGAAAAATGAAATTAAGAGCTGAAAATTTAGTAAAAACCTATAAAGGAAGAAGTGTTGTAAAAGGCGTTTCCGTTGAAGTAAATCAAGGGGAAATTGTCGGGCTTTTAGGACCGAACGGTGCCGGAAAAACTACTTCTTTTTATATGATTGTAGGCTTGGTAAAACCCAATAGCGGAAACATTTATCTGGATGACATGACCATTACCGATTTCCCGATGTACAAGCGGGCACAAAACGGTATCGGATACCTGGCTCAGGAGGCTTCGGTTTTCAGAAAGCTAAGTATCGAAGACAACATTCTGAGCGTACTGCAGCTGACAACGTTAACCAAAAAAGAACAGGAAGCTAAAATGGAATCTTTGATTGAAGAGTTCAGTCTACAGCATATCCGCACCAACAGAGGGGATTTACTTTCCGGAGGAGAAAGACGTAGAACGGAAATTGCCCGTGCACTGGCAACCGATCCTAAATTCATTCTTCTGGATGAGCCTTTTGCCGGAGTTGACCCGGTAGCAGTGGAGGATATTCAGCGTATTGTAGCGCAGTTAAAGAATAAAAACATCGGAATCCTGATTACCGATCACAACGTTCAGGAAACCCTTGCTATTACCGACAAAACCTACCTGATGTTTGAAGGCGGCATTCTTAAAGCCGGTATTCCGGAAGAACTGGCCGAAGACGAAATGGTACGTAAAGTATATCTGGGACAAAACTTTGAGCTGCGAAAGAAAAAATTAGAATTTTAAAACATACCAAAAAGGGATACATAAAGTATCCCTTTTTTATTTCCGGAGTGTGCTATTTTTCAGATCTTTTCTATTTCCGTTAAAGACATTAATATCGACCAGCCCTTTAATACCGGGAATTTCGGCCTTTTCGGTAAACTGCCAGATCAGCCACTCGTCTTTTATATTTTCTACAAAGAAATTATAGTTTGCAATCCAGAAGGTATAGCCTTTAAATTCTTCTTTTAAGAAGTCATTATAATAGCTTTCGCCGGAATAAATTATCGGTTTTACACCATAATGTCTTTCGACTTTTTTCAGCCAGCGTTTCAAACCGGTCTTCAAACTATCTACCGACTGGTTTTTAGGTAATTCTTCTATATCCAGAACCGGAGGAAAATCGCCTTTGTGGAGTTTAACCGTTTTAATAAACAGTTCTGCCTGTTCTAATGAATTTTCATTTGGGCGGTAATAATGATACGCTCCTCTTACGAAATCGTGGTTTTTAGCGGCTTTCCAGTTTTCATCAAATCGGGAATCAACCCGGTCATTTCCTGCCGTAGCGCGGATGAATACAAAACTAAGCGGAAATTCCCCGTCTATTTTGTCAATGGCTTTCCAGTCAATTTTTTCCTGATATTCCGAAACATCAAAACCAACCAACCGGGTATCGTGGCGGCTCAATACTTCAAAAATGCGTACATCGGCTATTTTCCGCTCTTCTGTACTTAGCTTGCCAACTGTTTTATCGGTTTTAAAGCCCAGGTAATACAAAAAGCCATTGCGATACTGATATGCCGCAGCCATAATGGTAATTACAACGGCAATAGCCGAACAGTACAGTATGATTTTCCCAACGGGAATTTTACCTTTCTGTTTTGATTTTGTTTTGTAATTCCGTGGAGTTGCCGTTTTTTTCTTTGGAGCCGGACGTCGCTTCATTGCTGTTTATGCTACTTTCTTTTCCATTTTGTTTGTAATCACAGAAAGCAATACATAAAACAGTATGATCATCGGAATTCCCAGGTATTGAAAGAATATCAGGAACAATGCCGAAATGATCATGAATAAGATCTGTGTTTTATTATTTGCCCAGTTTAAGTATTTCACTTTTAGTGAAAACAACGGAATTTCAGCATTTAAGATATAAGCACTGAAAATACTGATTCCGACCAATACATAAGGATTGCTCAATAAATCAGACAATACCTCAAATTGGTTATCGAACAATATCATTGGCAAACTCATGATTAACAAGGCATTTGCCGGCGTTGGCAATCCGATAAAAGAATCCGTCTGACGGGTATCGATATTGAATTTTGCTAATCGGTAGCAAGATCCTAAGGTTATTAAAAATCCTAAATAGGGAACAATTCCCATATAAAAAGTTTCCTGCGTCAGGTTATAATCCGGTTGGTTTTCCTGGATATCTGCCAGCATTTTATACATTACCACACCCGGCACTACTCCGCTGGTCACCATATCGGCCAAAGAATCCAGCTGTAATCCCAGTGCACTTTGTACTTTTAGCAGACGGGCAAAAAATCCATCCCAAAAATCAAAAAATATCCCTACACAAACACACGAAAATGCTTCATTATAATTACCGTTAAAGGCATGTATTAAAGCAAAAATACCGGCAGAAAGATTTAAAAGGGTAATAACATTTGGAATGTGCTTCTTTATTGACATATACAATTACATTTTAAAGATGATCAGACGCCCTGCATGACTGGTGTCGCAAAAATCTAATTTACAAATTTTATGACAAAGGTAATACAATAAGTTAATACAAAATAGAGTTTAGTATTTGAGATTTTTATTTCATATTTGTATAAAATAAATGGCTTTGAAAAAAACCTTATTACTTTTCTTTTTTTCTTTTCATCTCCTTTCTTATAGTCAGGCCGTTAGAAAGTATTCGAATGAGTTTATGAATATTGGTGTTGACGCTGCAGCATTAGGAATGGCGAATGCCGTTGTAGGACATACGGCAGATGTTAACTCCGGCTACTGGAACCCGGCAGGTTTACTAAAAGTTGACGGCAAACAGATCAGCCTGATGCACGCGAATTATTTTGCCAACATTGCCCAATACGATTATGCCGGCTTTGCCATGAAAATTGACGAACGAAGTGCTTTGGGAGTTTCCTTAATCCGCTTTGGGGTTGATGACATTTTAAATACCACACAATTAATAGACAGCCAGGGAAATATTGACTACAATCGTATCAGCCTTTTTTCGGCTGCCGATTACGGCGTAACGTTTTCCTATGCCAGATCGCTTCCTTTAGACGGTTTCAATTATGGTGTGAATGCCAAAATTATCCGCCGTATTATTGGTGATTTTGCCAGTTCATGGGGTTTTGGATTTGATTTGGGGATTCAGTATGAAAAAAACGACTGGAAAATCGGGTTAATGGTTCGCGATATCACTACCACGTATAATGTGTGGACAATTGATGAAGACGAGTTTAACAAGATTAAAGATGCCGTACCGGGAGAAAACCAGGAACCGCCGGAAACGACCGAGATAACATTACCCAAAATGCAGCTGGGACTTTCCAAGAAATTCATCATCCGTTATGATTACAGCATTCTGGCCGCCACGCAGCTAAACATGCGTTTCGCCAGAACCAATGATATTATTTCCACAAATGCCGTGAGTATCGATCCGGCAGCCGGTTTTGAATTCGGCTATACCGATCTGGTCTTTTTACGTGCCGGTGTTGGAAATTTCCAGAATGTAAAACAGATTGACAATTCCGAAAAACTAAATTTCCAGCCTAACTTAGGGTTGGGTTTTAAATATA
Organism: Flavobacterium sp. 40-81; assembly: GCF_001898245.1. Taxonomy (NCBI): domain Bacteria; kingdom Pseudomonadati; phylum Bacteroidota; class Flavobacteriia; order Flavobacteriales; family Flavobacteriaceae; genus Flavobacterium; species Flavobacterium sp. 40-81. Next base: position 29,431 of record NZ_MKTM01000026.1, on the reverse strand, counting down.
AAGGTATTCAGGTTGATTATGCCTTAACAGACATTGGCGACCAGAGTGCCGCACTTTATTCGAATATTTTTTCTTTAAAAGTTGATTTAGGGATTTTTAGCAGATAACTCAATACAGTAAACAACTCATGCGCTCTTTTATATTCTCCATCGTAACCGTTTTACTTCTTTTTTCACAAAAGGGTTCGGCTCAGACCAATTTACTGCTTCCGGAACAAACGGAAATCAGTTTACTAACCTGCGGTTCGGGTACGCAATTACACTCCCTTTTCGGACATACTGCCTTGCGTATTCACAATACCGTAAATGGCGTTGATGTGGTTTTTAATTATGGTGCCTTCGATTTTGGCACTCCTAATTTTTACTGGAAGTTTGTAAAAGGTGATTTGCAGTATTTTGTAGCTACCGGCTCTTATGAGGAATTCGTACAGCAATACCAATATGAGAATCGTTCCATTTATGAGCAAAAGCTTTCCCTGACGCTGGCGCAAAAGCAGCAGCTGACCGCAAATCTGATAGCCGTACTTTCGTCCGATAAAAAATATTACACCTATAAGTTCATCGATCGCAATTGTACTTCTATGGTTGAAGATCTTCTCAATGGTATTACAGAGCACAAAATCAACACTGCCGTTCCGGATACTCAAAAGGATTACAGAACGATCTTAAACAGCTATCTTGTCAATAATTTTTATGAAAAACTAGGCATTAACCTGATTTTCGGATACAAAGTCGACAAGCAGTCGGATCAGTTATTTCTTCCTTCCGAATTAATGGAAGGCGTAGCGAAAACCAAAAACTTCGGAAATCCGTTAGCTCAGGAAACGACTACCGTTTTCCAGCAGGAAGCAACCGGAAGTGCCGCTTCCGTATGGAACAACATCTATACTTTTATCGCTGTAATGCTGCTTTTTGCTTACTTTTCAAACAAAAAACCGGTACTTATCTTCTATTTATTACTAATGGGGCTTTTAGGGCTATTTTTTGCTTTGGTAGGGTTCTATTCTTTCCATGAAGAGTTATTGCTGAATTACAACACGCTTCTGATAAATCCTTTATTACTTTTGGTATTGTTCTTCCAGATCAGAAAGAATACAAAATGGTTAAAGATCAGTATCTATACCTGTCTGACTCTTATTGGCTGCTATACCGTTTTTATACTCAATAAAGCACATTTAACGATTATGCTGCCTATAATACTGACAACATCTTTTATTTTGATCCGGTTACTGAGAAAAGAGGTTAAATAAAACTGCTTATTGCCCTCTGTAGAACAACACCGTGCTCAATGTTTTGATCACGATATTGACGTCTAAAAAGATGCTTCTGTGTTTGATGTAGTATAAGTCATACTGGAGTTTTACCAGACTGTCTTCAAGGCTTTCCCCATAGGAATAATTTACCTGTGCCCAACCGGTCAATCCCGGTTTGATAACATGTCTTGTTTCATAAAAAGGCATGGTTTCTGAAATTTTCTTTACAAAAACCGGCCGCTCCGGTCTGGGACCGATTACCGCCATATCGCCTTTAAGGATATTGATAAACTGGGGAAATTCATCAATACGGGATCTTCTTAAAAACTTCCCGAAAGGAGTAATCCGAACATCATTTGCCTTTGCAAAAACAGCTCCGTTTGATTCTGCATTCTGAATCATGGATCGGAATTTATAAATCAGGAAAGGAACCCCGTTTTTACCGACTCTTTCCTGCGTATAGAAAAGCGGTCCTCTGTTACCAATACTGTTTCCGATATAGACTATCAGGATTAATACAATCCCAAATATTATACCGATCAACGAGAACAGTATTTCAAATATCCTTACGATATATAAGTATAATTTATTCTGATTGCTGCGGCTAAAAGGGAAAAACTTATAAAAGTCCTTGGTGTCCTGAAGTATTGGCAAGCGCTGGGTGGAGTGTTCGTAAACCTGTGTATATTCTCTTATGGTCACTCCTTTTTCCAGCAGGTACAAAAGTTCCTGATACAAATCCGGGGCAATGGTTTCTGTCTCCCTGAAACCGATAACCACTTCGGCAACGGAATGCCTGTTTACAAAATTTTCCAGTTCGGGTAACGCGACTTCTTTATAGAAAACGGATTGTTTCTCACCGGAAACATCAGTAGGCACATAGCCTATTATCTGATAGTGCGGATCGGCTTTTCCCAGTTCCTGTGCTAGTTGTTCTATTTCATCACGGTTGCAGACAAATATTACATTCTTAACAAAGCGGTGTGAAGCGAGAAAGTGCAGGTAGAAAAAACGCCAGGCAAAAAGGCTGATCAGTACTGCCAGAAAGAAGTATACAATCTGCAAACGGTTAGACGGGAGAATGGGGGTAAAAATGGGCGTTAGCAGGTAAAAAAAGACGGTTATAAAGGTTGTCAAAATGATACTCTTTACCACCTGATACTGGTTACTTGCCACCTGTAAATTATACATTTCGAAAATTGTTCCGAAAAGGTTAATGTATAGTGCCAGAAAAAGCATCGAACCTACCGATGGCCTTTCGAAAGAGAAATAATGGAATTCGAAAAAATACTCTGAAAGATATAGTGCCAGTAAAACTGCAACAACATCTATTAAACGCAGTAATACCTTACGCTCCGAAATTTCGAAATGTATTTTCTTTGCATTCATTCCTGTGTGTCCCTAAATAAACAGATTTTACTTAATTAAAAGTATTATCAGCCGATTTTTATATTTAATCCTAAATAAAACTAAGCAAACTTACGATAATATTAATGATTATTAAGCAAGTTATCCCATTGCTTTTTCACTTCTGTCCAATCAAATGCTATTATTTTCCGGTAGGCATTTTTAGTTTGCTCCCGGGCAAAATCAGGATTTTCGATCAGCTTAACAATTGCTTCGCTCATTTCAATCACCGCATTATCACCAACCAACTGAGCATCAACATCATGAATTAACAAATATGATATTCCCCCAACGTTCGTTGCAACAACCGGCATTCCTAAAGCCATTGCTTCCAGGACGCTAACCGGTGTGTTATCAAAATGTGTTGTTGAAATAAAAATATCAAAGTCCGGTGCCAAACCGGTCCATTCTTTTTTGGTAAGCCTGCCGGTAAACTGAACCGTTACTTTTTTTGTTTCCGCATATTGTTTTGTTGCTGCTAAACTTCCGTCTTTTTCCGGCCCAACCATACAAAGCGATGCTTCCGGATATTTTTTTTGCAGTTCACCAAGCACGGCTACAGCCATTTTAGGGTTATAGATATCTGCAAAGGCTCTTACCCAAAGCAACCTCGGTTTCAAACCGGTTCGCTCCTTAAAATCATACTCCTTAAGTTCGATAACGTTAGGAATATAGCTTACATTGGGAACTTTAAAATCTTCAAATATTTGCTTTAAATATAGTGATGGCGCTACGTTTCTATAGGCATTATTGAAGATCATCCTGCTCCACCGGGGACTTTTACTGAGTCTTTCCGGCAGATTGCCGCCATGCAGAAACGGTATGTACCGGCATTTTAAAATTCTGCAGCACTGGCTCACCAGAAAAGCATACCAGAAGTTAGCAGTGCTATAGGTATCGATAATTACAAAATCGGTTGTTTTAGCATGCCTGAATAAGGTTGCCAGCATGTCCAGAATGCGCACTACTTTATTGCTCCGGGAGGAAGCACTCACAACATGATAGCCTTCATTAGCAAAAAGTACCGAAAGGGTATCTATTGTTGTCGGATTATGTCCATGAACCGCCAGTTTATTCCCTATGTACAACAGTTTTTTCATCCGGATAGACTTTTAATAACGTTAGTGCATAGACAAAAGCCGGTGCTGCCATTCGCATGGCCGCATGGTTAATGGTGAGCAGCCAGAAAGCGAAAAAGGACAACAACAGGAAGTGGTGTTTATTGTCAAGATACAGCGTTAGAGGTGTGATAAAGAGTATTAGTAAACCAATAACTCCCAATAGTCCGTGTTCGGCAAGCATTCTTGTTATTTCGTTGTGTGTTGCTAATTCAATTCCCGTTAACTCCTGTCTGTATTCTTTGTTTTTCCCGACACCTATCCCTAAAAAAGGATGGTCAACAAACATTTGAATCTCTGTTTTAATAAGGTCTTCTCTTCCCGACAGTTTACTTTGTTTTTGTCTTCCTAAAGCATCTTCATTAGCATATCGCTTATCAATTAAGCCACTGGTCTGATAGGAGCTATAAGTCCAGACACCCAGTGTTGCCACTAATGAAAAAATAAAGATGACACTCATTTTATTTTTCCCATTTTTATTGAGCATAAAATAAATGATGATAATAAGTAAAAGAATCATCGTACAACCTGTAATCATTCCTCCTCTTGAAAACGTAACGATCCCGCGATAGGCTGCTAACAACGTTAATGAGATATTGATAATCTGAATTTTTCTGGTAGGAGAATTCAGTAAAAATTGTGTAAAAAACAAAAAAGTACCTAATCCTAAAATTGTGGATACCTGGTTAGGTCCAAATCCGCCTGAGGTTTCAAAATTAGACTGGGTTCCGGTTACCACATCCCGTATACTGGGTGTATATAAAAAAAGATAGGTTATTACTGTAATTATAGGCAACGAAAAAACCAGCAGTAAATTAAGCAGCTGCTGCTTTGTTATTTTCCTCCTATAGCAATATACCGAAGCAATCCCCAGGCAAACCGGGCCGGAGATATTAAAGGCTATTGCTTTTCTCAGATTTGCTTCATAAGAAAGGGTGACGGATGAAACGACTATTCCGGGTATCAGCAATACAATAAACAGCCAGTAAATAATCGCATTTTTGGAAAATCCGCTGTACAGCATACCAATCAGCATAAATACCATTACACTGTATTTGCCATATTCATTGAAGATCATCCCCCCGGTCATTCTCAGAAAAACCTCAATACCAACAATATAAGCAGAAAGAAAAAGTGCTTCATTATTCCTGTTTCTGGTTTTTAATAGCACTACGACTCCAAATAAAAAGATCGCAAGTGTGAGTAATGTCGCTAAAAAAGGAAATATGTAAACTACTGCTCCAAGGGCAATATGAAGGAGTACAATATTCAGGTATGAGACTTTTTTCAGCTGCATTATATTTCCTGGTAAAATTTCAAACTCTCAGAAAGCACATAGCTTTCCGAAAAGTTTTCATCAATGTTCTTTTTTAGCGCGTCTCCCAGTGTGGTTCGCAATTCATTATTTTGTGTTAAAAATACTATTTTATCTGCTAATTCTTTTTGATTTAACGGAGAGAATAGTAACCCGGCTTTTCCGTTATCTAAAATTTCAGGGCAATATCCTACATTTGAAGACAGTACAGCCAATTCTGACAACCCATATTCTAAAAGCGTTACCGGAAAACCTTCATAAGTAGAGCATAAAACAGCAATGGAAGCTTGTGACAGGATGTTAAAAACATCTGTTTTACTACCGTATATAAACACGGAATCTTCCAGCTTATTATCCCGGATGAATTTTTTAAGCACTCCGGAGTAGTCATCATTGTAATCTCCACCCACCAAATGAACTGTCCAGCCTTGTCCGGCTATACCCGTTTCATGAAATGCTTTTAATAATGTGATATGATTTTTAGGATAGCGTAAATTTGCCATACAAACAATACGTTTCCCTTCATTACCTTTTAGGATGGTTTCCTTTTTTTCTGTTTCGTTTTTAACTGTAAAATTTGGAATGTAACGAACATTTTTACACTCCAGATTTTCCCGTGACCAATTTTCCAATGCGTGATTAACGGTAAGAATTCCATTAAAAAAGAACGAACAGACTTTCAGTGTTCTATTCTTGCTGATTTTTTGTTGCGTACGATCGCCATTATGATCATGCCAAATTATTTTTACAGCTGGTGATAATAGCTTTATGAGTGTCGCAAAAAAGAAAGAGGTTCCATGGGCATGAATGTGTGTGATCGCATTCTTTCTGACATATTTCCTGAATCGGAACAATGCTTTTAAATCAAAAACCGATTTTCTATTCAAAAAGAAATAATTTACATCCGGATGTAACAAAGAAGCCAGTTTACCTTCACTCCTGGTGACTATTAATCCCGAAAAGAAACCTTCAGACAGCAAAGCATTGGCATAATTAACGGCCATTTTTTCTGCTCCCCCAGGCTGTAAATTATCTATTAATTGAAGTATTCGCATTGTTGCTGGTAAAACCAATTTTTTAAATCAACATAGTTCCACTTAATCGGCCCTCTGAAATTCAAATCTTTAACATCGCTTTCCAATCTGTTTCCATCGTAAACAAAATAATATTTCCCGTCTACTTTCTGGATATCCAGCTGGTGCATCCCGGCATTAAATTCTTTTATTTTTTCATTTCGTTTCAGAAAAAAGGGAAGTTCTCTTTTAACAGTGTAGTTATCTCCTTTAAAATTGAAACGATAGATGGACAATCCGTATCCGTAACCCTGTGTAGAATTCTGAACCGGCAACAATAGTCCTTTTTCATCAGCAAAAAAGCGTCCTCCTGCTCTGGCTTCGGTTCCCATCATCACTTTTGCTTTCTTATGAGCTCTCCATTTCCCGTGTAAAGAATCTGCTTCAAACATATACATATTCAACTGATCGTCTGACGCAACCATAACATTCAATGTATCCGACAAATAAATAGTAGGGTCTTTCAGTTCCCGGTTTTTAATTAATGTGTCACAAACTTTCCATCCGTAAGGGAAATTTGCTGCCTTGTACAATAATACATGCCCCGATCTTCTGGCTTCGGGCAGCATATAATAATCGTTTTTATATTTAAAAACCTGAGGATAGGACAAATGGAATTTCTCTTTTAACACTGTTCCTTTATATTGATAATTAACCCCGTCAACTGAGGTCAGCAAGGCGATATCTGCATTGGGAGCGTATTTTTTATGCTCAAAAAACAGATAAAAGGTGTCTTTTTCTTTTATAAAAAACGGATCAGCAAGGAAAGCGGTGCTGTCATTGTGCTGTTTTAATTTTTCTAAAGGATACAGGATATTTTTTTCGAACAGCATCTTATCAGGAAATTTTTCAGACAGCCCAAAACCAATGGACCAGGGTCCGCTTTGAGGTTGTAAAAAAGGTGTTCTGTAATTAATTACAATAGCTAAAAGTCCAATGCTAACAATACTAAATAAAATCACTTTTTTTTTCATCTTACCCTGCAACTATATTTTTTATTTCCGCTTCAAAATAATCAATGGTATACTGTCTGGACCAATTTACACCTTGGGTTATCATTTGCTGATACTCCTGATTATTTCTGATTACTGTCATTATATTTTTACTGTCGGTCTCCTTGTTCATTGTCAGGATCAGTCCTCTTTTACCATCATCCAGCATGTTCGCAACACATGAAACAGCTGTTGCTATCGGGACGCATCCCCAAAACATGGCTTCTGCAACAACTTTAGGCCATCCTTCACTTTGCGAAGGTAATATTAAAAAATGATTGTTTTGGTATGCTTTTTTAACCGTTTCCTGAGTTTGGTTCCCCTGTAACGTTACGATATGCTGAAGTTTACCGGCAGCTAAATAGCTTTCAATTGCTGTTCTTTCTTTTCCTTCTCCATATATTTCCAAGGCAACATCCAGTCCTGAATGATACAGCGATTCTATTAATTGTACGGCATACAGCGCTCTTTTTCCTTCTGATAAGGTTCCGGCAAATAAAAACGCAATTGTTTTTGTCAAATCCCTTGGCTGTATTGCTTCTTTTTCATGCTCCCGATACGTTGCCGTAAAAAACGGGAGTATGTTTTTGCTTCTATGCTGCCATTCCCCATAAACCAGCACTTTCATATTCCGGGTTAAAAAGGTATTGCTTAAAATCCATTTTTGCAAGCGATAACTCCAGGGTTGTTTTGCTTTTGGATCCCAGTTCCCGGCATATTTTGCAGTTTTCTTCTTATTGGGAAACAGAATTTGAACCAAACATCCGATTAAGCCCATATTTCCGGGACAACGCAAATGAATATGGTCTGCCTTTTTCATTACTTTGAAGGTACTCCAAAATAGCTGAGGCAAATAAACCATTGTTTTTAAAATCTCTTTTACAGACAATAATGAAAATGCCGGAACCGGAAAAAAAGAAACAGCAGCATGGTTATAGGCCAAATCTACAGCCGATAACGGTGCTTGTGTCATGGGTGCTACAAGCAATACTTCATCAGCATATTTAAACCATATATTCATTTCCTTAACATAGGGACCGTATGCAAAATACCGTTCATCCGTATGGATATGTGGAACATGTGTTATAAGGGCTAATTTCATTGGTTATTACTCTGATTTTAAATTCCGATTATTTATTTTTTGGTTTCTTTACCAGCAGGCTCAACAATCCTGTTATTCTGCCCAGCACCTCGGTAGTTGCTTCTTTTTTGTTATTCGTTGTAAATATATTACTAAATCGTATCGCAATTAGCAGCAGTGTTATTGCATTCCATTTGAATCTTGCCAACAGATCCGGTTTGGGGTTTGCTATCCGCCAGACGTACCATCCGTTTCTAACGACCATTTTACCGTACTGATACTGATTGGGACGCCCCGAAACATGATGATGATGCGACAGCCGTGCCTTTGTATTGATATATAATTTTCCAATCTTTGAAAGTCTTAAACTAAAATCGGCATCTTCATACAAACCGTAACCTACAAAATAATCGGAAAATCTGATTTTCTGAAAGATCTCTTTTTTAAAAGAGGAAACCCCGCCCATAAGTTGTTCTGCCGGATAAACCTTACCTGAAGGCGGTAAGAAACTGACACTTCTTCCATGTGAAAACTCCGGAGAAAATCCAGGCGGAACATTACTGTCCAGTCCCATTTTTTTGCGCAGGATAAACCTACTGCCCTCTTTTCGTTTCCATCCGTCATAACAGAATTCATTATTTGCCGGTTTATAATTTTCCGGGACTTCAGACCAATTCACTTCATTGGTAATATACCCGCCAACGCCCAAAGCTTCGGGATATACCGCATATATGCTGATTAATTCTTCAAAATAGTTTTCTTCCAGTATGGTATCGTCGTCCAGAAAACAAATTACCTGACTGTTTTCTGCTACTTTATTGATTCCAAAGTTACGTTGTTTCGTAAGTCCTCTATGCTCCGGCGGAACTTTATAGTAGTGCAGCTTTTCAAATTTATTTGCTGCAAGGATCTTTTCGGTCTCCTCATCCGGAGAACCGTCAATTATCAGAATCTCGTCAGGATAACGCGTTTGATGCGCTACTGATTTTAAGAGCTTCAGCAAAGGATTTGCTCTTTTATAGGTACAAACTATTAATGTAAAATTCATTTTCCCGCTCTTAAAATATTAGCCCAATAAATACTTCGCTCCCAGCTTTTTTTAAAGTTGTTACAGTATTTCACCGGATGCTTATGTTCCTGATGTTTATAAAATTTTAAGAACAGGGTTGTTTTATAGCTTCTTAACTGTTCTTTTGTATTGTAACGCAGCTTAAATAACATTACCGTTGGCGAGGGTTTTGGTTTTATACGGTCGTTATTCCATTCCAGCATTACTTCCGTTCTAAATCCGCCAACGGGCGCTTTTAAATGTAATAGCTCGGGCGATGGCAAATACAGGATATCACAACCTTTATTTCTTAATTGCATTCCAAAATCGGCATCTTCTCCAAAACCATGTTCATAGCGATCGTCAAAGCGTAAATCTGTAATGGCTTCTCTTTTCACAATACTACAGCCGGATCCGAAGGTTGTCCATTGAAAGATATTGGCCGAAACCGGTTTATCTCCTTTACGCAAACAGCATATTGTAAAAGCGCTGTTTCCTGTTTTTCCAATTTGTTTAAAGGCCGTTTCTAAAAAATCTTTTTCAAACCGGATATCGTCATCTGCAAAAAAGACCCATTCCTGTTCAACATGTTGCAACGCCTGATTCCTGGCATTGCATGCACCGGTCCGGTGGGTAAACAGGTGTCTGATCTGAAAAGGCCATGATTCCTTTTCAAGGTAATCCAATTCACTCGTACTGCCTTCCAGCGGGTTTTGTTCTACTATAATTACTTTTTTGGGGATTATTGTCTGTTTTGACAAGTCCTTTAAAACATCGTATAAAAATACTTTTCGTCCAATAGTAGGAATAATAACATCTAAAGAATGTGATACCCTACTTTTTGTCTTTAATTCCATCTGGATTTTATCCAGCTGTTTTACATCCGGTTTTTTCCTTTTAAAGAACACGGTATACAGGCAGGCTAATACCGGGAATCTTCTTTCATAGATTAGCAGATTCACAAACAATAAAAGGATCCAACGCGCTCTGTAATGTTCTTTTACAAATTTGAACAGCGAGTAAATACCGGCCTCTCCACTACTCCTATTCGTTATTTTTTTCAATAACTGAGGTTCATTGTAGCACAACAAACCGTGTGGCATTCCTATTTTTGCAAGAGAACACAAAAAATAATCAAAGTTCGTGTCTATAAGTTTATCGGCTTCCAAAGCGTTTAATGTTCCGCCATAAATTCCGCCAACAAGGCTGCTCATCTGCCAGGTTGGATATACACTTTCTTTATCGGGATTAACAAATAGGCTTTCATCAACATATCCTATTTCTGAAGGGATGTAATTGGTCGTTCCTCCATAGGAAAGCAGTATTTTTTTATGGTTAAACAGTTCGGGCAATGCCTCCCAATTTATGTCTTCCTGACAATCTTTATGATACCAAAATAATAAGTCATCCGGAAATAAACGGGCTAATCTGACAATATTCTGCGCAATACTTTCATTACAAACGTCAAGATACGCTGAACTTTCGTATGCGATTATACTTTCTACTTTGTTGTTATGATGACAGATTATAATCACTTGGCAATTGTTTTTTGATAAAACGCAATATTCTGTTCCACAATAGTATCAATATTAAAAACAGTGCAGACTCTTTCTTCTGCTTTTAATCCTATTCTTTGTCTTAGCTGATCGTCTTCCAATAAGTCTGAAATTTTTGCCGAAAAGGTTTCATGTTCCCCCGGATGTACCAGATAACCGCTTTCGCCATCTATTATGAGCTCCTGAGCCCAGCCTATATTGCTGTTCACCACCGCTTTTTTCATGGCCATGGATTCAATAGTTACCATTCCTAAGGTTTCCGCAAAAGTGGGAAACACACAAACCTGTGCTTTTTGGATATAATCCCGGACTTCCTGATAAGGTACTTTGCCCAGATACTCAATGCTGTTTTTCACATTATCATCCATCAATTCCTGCATCAGCTGCCAGGTTGACTGCGTTCCGGTGGCTGCATCATAAGAGTCGCCCCCAATCAGGATGAGCTTTGCTTCCGGCATTTTGGCAATTACCCTTTTCATAATATCCGGCAGTTCCAGCACTCCTTTTTTGCGAATAACCGTTCCTATATACAGCAGCAGTCCTTTTTCTTCATGTATGGCATTATCATTCCTGAATTTTTCTACTTCCAGTCCGTAATGGATGGTTGCTATCGTTTTATTCCTGATTTTAAAAAGCTGCTGCGTTAACTTTCCGGCAAAAGCAGTAGGTGCGATAAACGCTTTTGCTTTTTGTATTGCCAGTTTCTCAAACCAGAAGTTTTTACGTTTTTGTTTTCTGTTTTCCAGATGGCAGAAATATGTATCACTTCCGTGAAACCGGATTACTAACGGTGCTTTTAAGTTCATAAAAGCAGTGATGCCGGTCCAGTCCGGTGCTTCAACCAGGTCTGCTTTATTTTTAACGATCAATGCATTCAAATAGTCCTGAAGGTACTTTCTGTAAAAATACCATGTTGCCCATTTGTATTTTCTCTTTTTTACCAGATGTATTTCAACACCGTCTTCCTGAATTATTGTATCTTCAGATTGTCCATAGACAACCACAGACACCTTGATGTCCTTTTTCACTAATGCCGCAACAAGATTTTTAATACTCGTACCTATTCCTGCGCTGTGGAGCACTTTTGAATGTGGATATTCCGGGGTTAAAAAAACGATATGCATTATTTAAAAAATTTATCAAGCAAATATTTCGTAAAGATAGTGGCTCCTTTTTCATTCATGTGTCCACAGGATGAAAAACAATCATCATTTGTTACCACATTTTCAAAATTATAAATTTCCGGGTACAGCTTTACTACCTCATCAAAATAAGCAATATTTTTCACATTACGGCACATCGGTGTTGTAACGGCAATCAGCCTGATCTTATTCGATTTGCAGATGTCTTTTATATACTCATAAGCAACATTCTTCTTTGGAGAATATTCCGATAAATCGTACTCCATATTTTTACCCGTATTTTTCAAGGCATAAAATCCATCGTGCTGTAAATTTTTTGATTGCTTTCCGATAGCACTAAAAAACAATTCCCGAAATCCGATTCTCGCATCATATTTAAGATAGCGGTAATATGGCAGATAATACAATTCTTTAAAATTGTCTGTATTTTTATGCCTATAATAGTCCCTGATGGTTTCAGAGTCTTTTAAATAAGGATAAAAATCCGCTCTTACGGCATCCGAAAATCCATTGGAGTTTATATTCAAATCAACCTCAACAATAATATTTTTAATTTTCGTGCCGTTTTTCAGTAATAGTTTCAGTAATAACGCACTCTCTTCAAGACGGGAACCGCTGATTCCAAAATTGTATGCTTTATACCCTCTATCAATAAACAATTCCGGGACAAAATGGTTGTTTGCTCTTGACGAACCCAGAAAAATGACATCATAATGCTGCGGTTTGCTTTTATAGGCTAAAGCAATTTTATTCCGGGGTTTGCTGTCTTTATATACGGCAGTAAAGGTATAATCCAACAGATAAACCACCGCTATGAATACAACTACGATACTGAGCAGGTATAACAGGAATCTTTTCATCAGAACTGGAAATAAATAAAGTTTTTATATTCACTATACACTCCAAATAAAAGCAATACGGCAATACCAATTGCAATCTTTAGGTAACTGTATTTACCCGAAACCGGTTCGATCCTATACCTGTTAAACCATTCAAAAGCGGCAAAAAGCGCAACCATTGGAATCAATTCATAATTATATCTTTCAATGACAAAGTATTGGGGTTTAAATTCCAGATTAGAGAACATTCTGCCTATATACCCGAATGCTTCTGTTATGGTTTTTGCCCTGAAAAATATCCATGCCAGGCACGTTAGCAGGAAAGTCAATCCTATTTGTGAGAATACTTTAATACCTTCCACAACGGTTACACTTTCAATATTTCCTGTATGTGTCCTGTTTTTATTGGACAGCAGTAATGGTAAAAAATACAGTGCATTTAAAAGTCCCCAAACTAAAAAAGTCCAGTTGGCTCCATGCCAGAACCCGCTAACCAGGAAAATAATAAATGTATTTCTGACTTTCATCAGTGTTCCACCTTTACTTCCGCCTAACGGAATATACAGATAATCCCTGAACCATGAGGAAAGCGAAATATGCCAGCGTCTCCAAAATTCGGCTATATCTCTTGAGAAATAGGGGTAATCAAAATTTTTGAGCAGCTTAATCCCGAATAATTTGGATGTTCCCAAAGCAATGTCGGAATAACCGGAAAAGTCCCCGTAAATCTGGAAAGCAAAATATACCGCTCCTAATGCCAGGGATAAGCTATTCATGTTCTGATAGTTGTCAAAAACGAGATTTACATATTGTGCACATCCGTCTGCAATCACTATTTTTTTTATCAGTCCCCATAGAATCTGGTGTATTCCTTCTTTTGCCAACTGAAGATCAAAGTTCCTTTTCACTTTAACCTGTGGCAATAAATGGGTAGCTCTTTCGATAGGGCCGGCAACCAATAAAGGAAAATAGCTTACAAAAAGGGCGTAGTCTATAAAATTCCGCTCTGCCTTTATTCTTTCTTTATAGATATCGATTATATAGGACAGTCCGTGAAAGGTATAGAATGAAATCCCCACCGGTAAAATTAAATTCAGCAGCAGCGGATTGACCTGAAATCCAAAACCTTCTATAAATTTCGAAAAGGATATAGCAAAAAAGTCGTAGTATTTGAAAATTCCTAAAAAGCCTAAATTTGCTCCAACGCTAATCCAGAACCAGGTTTTCTTTTCGGTTTTTGAGATGCTGTTTTCAATCTTCAATGCTGTAAAGTAATCCAACCCTGTTGAAAAGATAAGCAGAAACAGAAATCTCCAGTCCCAACAGGAATAGAAGTAATAACTGGCGATAATCAATAGGGTATTCTGGGCTTTCTTTGAGGCGCTAAAAACAAACCAGTACAGGCAAAAAACTACAGGAAGAAAAATCGCATACGATAAAGAGTTAAAAAACATATTTTAATTAATTATTTTATGGATTGCTTCCCAAATTCGGACAGATGCTTTTTGAAAAGGTTGCTGGTTAATAATATGAAACCATTCTTTTGCTTCGGTTATCTGTCGGTTTCCTTCTGCCAAAGCTTTTTGTATTTTCGTTTTAATTTCTTCCTTGTTATCAAGCCAGATAACCGATTCTTTAACCGGCATTGATCGGAAGTGAATATAGTTGTATATTTTTTTTACGGACCAGTCTTCTATCCGTTTATGTTTAACGTCATAATTAATGTAAGCGCACGGTTTTCCATGTGCCGCATAATCAAACACCATTGAAGAGCCCAGGTTAATAACCATATCCGTATGGGCGATGGTATTCATTTGCAGGTCTACATCTTCCGGAGTTGGCAGGATTGTATTCCACATGCCGCCTTTTTTCTCCCATTTCGGATTGACCGGAACAATGATGTCTTTGTATTGCGTCAGTACGCTGTCAAACCGATCGGAAAAATCGACCGGACACCTGCGGAATAAAATACCAATGGCATCTCCTTCTTCATTCATTTGTTTTACTGCCGCCGCTACATCGTCTAGATATTGCGGATCATCGGGACAGGTGGTCACATCGTCACCGGAATAACAGATGTAACGCCTGGTTATATCCAAACCATTCTGTTTAAAAAAGGTTTCTTTTGCAACCAGTCTACCGGTTTCATAATGGGATTCAAATTGCGGTGTTCCGGTTATATGAATATTTTCTGCTTTTATATATGGATAATATTGCAACAGTTCTTCTTTCATGTGTTCACTCCACACAAAATAGGAATCGGTTTCCACTACCATCGTAGCTTTGGGTAAATTATCCCAGGAAAAAATAAAGGTTGCCGTAGGAATTCCTAATTCCTGAGCAGCCAATAGCGGGGCAATTGCCAATAGCGGCCGTTGATTGGTACAAAAAACCATAGCCGGCTGTTCTCTTTTCAAAACGGCCAGACATTCCTGAAAATAAGTCGTTTTCTTTTCCTGTTCCTTAATTTTATTCCGGACTTTCTGCAATCCTTTTTCCGACGTATGACTAACAGCCAATAATTGCGTCAGTATACTTTTTGCCGCTGTTTTTATATTTTTATAGGCATACGGAAAACGATAGGTATCGTAAACCGCATCCTGAAATTTCTTTTTATTGAGATTCAGCTCGATTTGTTTCCGTGCATTTTTATATATTTCTGTCTGCTTGTTTGTTTTCGGATTTTGTATCGGAATGTCCTTAAAACCCAAATCCGATAACTGAAACGGGGTATTGTTCCAGAAAACCACGTCATATCCCTGCGTGATTCCCAGTTCATAAAATTTAGAATAGGCGAAATTACGCAATCCGATACCATCCGGCAGCAATATAAAAATCTTATTGTTTGGCATTTAGCTGAATCTTTTTTCAGTTATATATCTCTAAACTGTTTCTGATGATTTAATTCCCAAATATCACTATTCTCCAAGGATTCTAAAAATAATGTCGCACTATTTCCTGTTCCGAAATCAGTATAGCTGTTTTTTACTTCATGCTTTTCAATTTCCTGTAACGCATTTAGTATTGCTTCTTTGGTATAATCAACGTTTATGATATCTGTATTGACGGATCTGTTCTTTTGGCGGCTGCCAATATTGATAATCGGCAATCCGTAGTAAGGTGCTTCCCTGATTCCGGCACTGCTGTTTCCTATAATAAAGCGGGCATTTTTTAATAAGGTTAAAAAATACTCAAAGCGAAGGGATGGGAAAACACGAAAACGGGGATTTCCTTCCAATTGTTTGTAGGCTTTCAATATGGCCGCACTACCCAGATCGTTATTGGGATAAATAACCACAAAATTGTGTTTGTCTGCTAATAAAGTTGCCACGAAATCGTTGGCATACTCTTCCATATTTTTAAATTCTGTTGTGATGGGATGAAACATGGCGACGGCATACGCATCAAAATCGATAGCATAGTATTGTTTTGCTGTTTCCAGGTCCGGAAGCTGGTCGGAGAACATTATGTCTACGTCCGGTGATCCGATTGTAAATACAGATTCTGATAATTCTCCCATCTGGATCAGTCTTTTTTTGGCTGTTTCATTGGATACAAAATGCACATGGCTCATTTTACTGGTGGAATGCCGGATCAATTCATCAATCGTACCGGAAACTTCACCACCTTCAATATGCGCCACCAGAATATTGTTTAGTGAGCCCACAATGGCGCCTGCCAGTGCTTCCACCCGGTCGCCGTGAATGATGATCATATCGGGCGTTACACTTTTCACATAGGCCGATAATCCTTCAATCGTTTTAGCGAGCGTGAGGTCCATGGTTGTTTCATGCGTATGGTTTTCAAAGGCATGTATATTACAGAAACCACAACGTTCAATTTCAATTAAGGTATATCCGTATTCCTGCTGCAGGTGCATGCCGGTGACAAAAATGTAAGGTGTAAAATGTTCATGCTTTTCCAGTATCCGGATCAGTGATTTAATTTTACCAAAGTCGGCTCTTGTACCGGTCAGAAATACAATTTTCTTCATGATTCCGCTATATTATACGATATCTTCCCAAACCAGCTGTGCATCGTTTTCGATGTCACGACTTGCTTTTTTACCGATGATATTATCAAAATGTTCCGCTAATATCTTACCTGTTCCGGGACGTTTTACCCATATATTGTCTTTTGTAAAGATTGTTCCTTTTTGTATAGGCGCAATACTGCATACGGTTGCAAAGGCAAAATCGATAGTGACCTGCTCTTCTGCTGCCGGTTTTTTTGTTCCTCCCCGCATCAACGCCATTTCTGCCGCATCAGCAATCAGGTTATGGCAGTTTTGTTCGTCCATACTGCACACGATATCCGGTCCGGTCCGGTTCATGTGGTCTGTGAAATGTCTTTCCAAAATGGACGCTCCCAGTGCAACTGCTCCCAGACAGGCATTGTTGTTTAAGGTATGGTCGCTTAATCCGAATACTTTATCCGGGAAAGCCTTGTGCATTTCCATCATCGCACCGAAACGTACTAAATGTATCGGAGTCGGGTATAAATTTGTGGTGTGCAGTAAAGCTACCGGCACGTTGTGTTTATCAAAAATGGCTACTGCTTTCTGAATACTTTCTATCGTATTCATTCCGGTGCTTAGAATTACCGGTTTCCCAAAAGAAGCGATATGTTCCAGCAGCGGATAATTATTACATTCGCCCGATCCGATCTTATAGGCCGGTATGTCAAATTTCTTCAGTCTTTCGGCGGCAGCTCTTGAAAACGGTGTGGAAATAAAAATCATTCCTTTACTTTCCACATACTTTTTAAGCTCCAGCTCTTCTGCTTCATTTAAGGCACAACGTTCCATAATTTCATAGATTGAAACATCGGCATTTCCGGGTATCACTTTTTTTGCCGCACCACTCATCTCGTCCGCAACAATATGGGTCTGGTGTTTTACCACTTCCACCCCTGCTCTGTGGGCGGCATCGACCATTTCTTTTGCTGTTTGTAAGGAACCTTCATGATTGATTCCTATTTCGGCTATTACTAAAGGCGGAAAATCCTGTCCTATTTTTCTACCTGCTATTTCTATATATGGGTTCATGCTATTGTTCTTTGTATTTTTGTTGTAAATATGATGCATATTCAAAATCATCCTGAGTATCGATATCGATAGCCGCAAAAGGATGCTCCACTATCATCGGATATGCCTTTTCACTAATAATCTTGTTTTCTTCTAAAATCAGTTGTGCCCTGGTTATATACAGCAATCCGTTTTCAAAATACAGCGGTTCCAGATCCTGGCTTCTTTGCCCTATCTCATAATTGAACGGTACAAATCTATGTGCATTGATCTTTCCCAGTTTCTGTTCGTTACGGGTCACTGTAAACAGGCTGTCGCAGTTATTTTTAAAAAAAATATCCAATGCTTTATCCAGCAGTTCTTTCGGTCGTAATGGATTTGTAGGTTGTAAAAGAATTACAATCTCCGGTTTTTCTTCAATACTTTCCAGTACATGTTTTAAAGCAGATACTGTGGGTTCAAAATCTCCGGACAGCGATTCCGGTCTGTCAATTACAATTGCATTATTGGCTAAAGCTACCTGTTTTATTTTTTCATCATCGGTGGAGACAAAAATGCCGTCAACACTATTGTTATGTGCTTTTGCATACGCAATTGAGTGTACAATCAGCGGTTTGCCATCAAGAAGTTTTATATTCTTTTCCGGTAATCTTTTTGAACCTCCTCTGGCTGGAATTATCACAATTGTCTTCATTAGGATATGCTTTTTTTAGCAGATGTAATTATTGAGTTCATTCCGGCATTCCAGCTTTTTGTCGTATATAATTCCGGATCAAACAAATTGTTCTTTTGAGAATCGTCTGTATATTCTAAAATTGCATTTTCCCATTCCGAAACAAAATTTGGTTTCGTAATCAGTTTTCCGAATTTACCGTATTGCAACACTTCCGGAACTCCTCCATTTGCCGAAGCAATACAGTAATTACCGCAATGCAGGGCTTCTATAAGACTCAGTCCAAAACCTTCGTGCCATAATGTCGGGAATAAATAACAATCCGACAGCTGCAGGTATTTTGCCAATTCGTCATTGGGAATTCTCCCAAAATAACGAACGCCTTCCATGGCTTCTTTCGGTTCGGTTCCAATAACCCACAACGCGATATCTTTTCTTTTTTCGATTACTCTTTTCCAGGCATCCAGTACAATATGCAGTCCTTTTTTAGGACGGTCCTGGGAACACCAGACAAATACTTTTTTACCGGCTACTCCAAATTGTTCTTTCCCAAGTTGTTTTTCTTCCTTTGAAAGTGTGTGAAATTTTCTTGTATCGACACCATTATGAAGTACCGAAAAACGGGTTGGCAAAATGGTGTAATATTCTTTATGGGCTTTATAGGAGTCTTCCGTTAGCAGTACCATTTCATCAATAAATTCATAGAAACTCCTACTGTCAAGATTACCGTAAAACGGCGCAAATCCATGGTAGAAAAACTGAATATAACATTGATGTCTTTTGTTTTTCAATTTCAGAAATTCCTGCAGTGGTTTTATAATTCCAAAGTTATCTACTATCTGAAGAATACATTTATCTCCTGTTATTAAGATTTTTTCAAGTGCCTCTAAATATCCTATATAATTGTTCTTATAGTACTTCTCTTTTAGCTTAACCGCAAATGTACGGTTGACAATTTCATATTGTGTGTGCTTAAACGGGCTATCAGGCTGTTCACAAATGATATAATCAATTGTGTCATTCTCATTAAAATAATTCTGATACAAAGTAGTCCAGCTTCCAATTCTGGAATAGGGTAACGGCAATTGGGATATCAAAATTACTTTTGTCATAAAATATTATTTAAAAGGACAAACGCCCATTAAATTATCTTGCAATTCTTTTATTTTTCCTGTTGCTGCAATTGATTCTGCTGAACGGAAAATTTCATTGATCTGAGTATCGCTTTGGACCACTGACAGGAATTTCGGGAAATAGTTTTTTATCCCTACCGATTCAAAATAATCCTGGTATTTAATTCCATCTCCGAAAATATTTTCCGAAAACTTTACCCAGACCGCCGGAATATTGTATGCCTGTGACACAATAACACCGTGTAATGAGGAAGATATAATCCTGCTGCATTGCAAAATCAAACCGGTAACATGTTCTATGTCATTCGTCATCAGGTCAATTATAAGAACGTTTTCCTGATCCTTATACATTGCTGTAACCAAATTATAATCTTTATAATGCGGTATTATTCCCAAATCATATTTTATTTTCCGCTCCGGATTATAAAATTTTGGAAGTAAAAGGGCCGGATCACCATAAATTTCAGGAACATCATAGCCCTGTGCCAACAAATGTTTGCGGGTTTGCGGTCCCCGTACGGCTAAAAAAACCGCTTTTTTTATTTTATATTCTTTTGACACGATTCCGCTTCCCCAAACAATACATTTACCATTAACCTGAGCTAAAATACTACCTGCTGTAAAATATATTGTCCTGAACGTTTCCAATACTGGCCGTTTTTTCGGATGTATCCAAATCACTTTTTTTCCGGAAATCTTTTCGACAAGATATTTACCTACAAGATCACCATAGTTTTCTTTTTTCTTATTGGCTAATTGGATTTCGCTCCACCAAAAAAGTCTAATATTTTCATTCTTAGGCATAAATCAATCAGAATTACTATTGTATCCGGTTTTCATCTTAAAGAGAATGCTTTTCTCTTTGACCCGATAAATGTAGGGTTTTGTATGATAAGATGTAACGATCTGTAAAAGGAATTGATCATTAATTTCTTTAAGATTGTAAAATTCCGGCACTTTTTTCCTTAAAGCTTTTTTAAGTTTATATTTTAGTGTGTGTTGTATCGGATTCCGTTTGACCTCAACAGCAACAATGTTTTTTTTTGTATTAGGGAGCTGCTGATAAAGGAAATAATCAATCAACGTTTTCTCATCAAAAAGTGTGGTTACCGGAAAAGATTCCAGCTCATCCAGTGTTTCTTCGGACATACTATTTCCCCAACCATCCTCATTTACTTTTGTAACATTATTACTCAAATTATTAAGCAAATGCTGTTTGTTTATTTCTACAATTCCGGATAACTGCAGTTCTGCCGGATTTAATGTTCTGGTTTCTCTTTTTCTGTAATTCGGATGCCACTGATGCAACATTAAAAGTTTTTCATCATAATATTTCACGCGATATCCCGCATTTTTGAGACGATTGTGGATATCTGTATCTTCTGCTCCCCAAAAATGGAAAAACTCATCAAATCCATTTATTTCTTTTATAGCAGCAACCGGAAAAAGTGTCATTCCCGTAGCTTCTTCAGTACTTTTAAAGTTCACGGTATAGGTTTCAAAAGCAACGTCTTTATCCGTTTCCTGTTCCGAAAGGAAACCTACCTGAAAATAGGTCGCACAACTTTGATCAAACTGCTGCTCCAGGATTTCCGTAAACCGCGAGTGGAAAATCATATCTACATCTGCCACAAAACAATATCCGGATGTTACTTTTTTTATGGCAAAATTCAGCGCCTTGCATTTATTCCAGGGCTGATCTTTTGTATACAGGTATTCATAAGATGCAAAATCATACGCAGCGACCAAAGTTCTTATCGCTTCGGCTTTTTTTTCGTCTGATCCATAGTCTATAAACTTTACCGTGAAATTTTTTACGGACTGTTGCGCCAACGAATTCAGCGAACGCCTGATCCGTTTTACTTCCCGGTTACGATATGGATAGAGAATAGTAATTGAATTCATCTTATTTTTTTGTCATCATATATAAAGTCTGAGACTTCCAATGTGTAATAACTTTCAGTTCCATTTGTAACTTAAGGGCTATTTTTTCAATATCCTTTTGTGACAAGTCACTTACCCAACCGTTAAAACGTCGTGTTTCAATATTTGAAAAAACATCAACCGTTGCATAGGAAAAAAGAATCACATTCGTAAATCCAGAGCAATGCGCTAAAACATTTTCAACATCATTTACATATTCCAAAACACCACTGAATACAGTATAATCTGACTGTGGAAGTACAGGAAGCTCTTTATTCAAATCTATTACGATTGTATCCTTATCTCTGGAAACAATGTCGGAATGCAGGTATTTACAATTTTCCGGCAAATATGTTTTCAACACCAGTTTTGCAGCTCCAAATTCAAACACAGTACTATCCGGTAAAATATTTTCAGACAGTAATTTTGTTCGCTCATCCCATGCTGAGAAAAGAGATTCTGTATTACTCCATCTTTTATAGTCTGATTTATTAGAAATTTTTAATACGGATATGTATAAACTTCTCGCTTTTTTATT
This sequence comes from Flavobacterium sp. 40-81, assembly GCF_001898245.1. Taxonomy (NCBI): domain Bacteria; kingdom Pseudomonadati; phylum Bacteroidota; class Flavobacteriia; order Flavobacteriales; family Flavobacteriaceae; genus Flavobacterium; species Flavobacterium sp. 40-81. The sequence continues at coordinate 7,315 of NZ_MKTM01000026.1, read as the reverse complement.
AAAGCCTAAAATTACCTTTCCAAATGATTCTTTAATCATTTTTTTCATTTTTCAATTCAGTTACAAATTAGTACTATTTCTAATTAATTTCACAAAATTACTTCAAATATTCGCCTGCCGTTTCTTTTGAAAGTCCTTTATATTTCAAACACCAAATTAGTATTTCTTTTCTTAAAAAGAATTTGGAAAACATTTTGCTTTTTATCCAGTAACCTAATTTTGTAGTATTTATTTTATTTAAAATTAATTCACTTTCTGGATTATAATCGTTTGGTTTTATCTGCTTTAGCCTATCCTGCATCCAATCTTCTTTGACATTTCCCATATGACAGGCAAAATTATCCAGTGTTGACAATCTCCAAAATCCTTTCTTTATTACCGGAATGTCCAAAATTTCTTTTTCACTATCACCACCCAGCATATAGTCAGAATATCTTTGATTCAACTTTTCAAAAACAGTTCCCCTGTAGGTAGCAAAAAAATGACCTGCTCCCACCACTGCCTGAAAATTGTTGTCCGTTACTGTTAAATATTTTTCTAAATGACACTTATGATAAAAATCAGGATTCCCAATACTCGCGGCAAAATCCTGTAGTGCTTTAGGGTTCTTCACCGGAGTAAAGTACAGTGATTTTGAAAAAAACAGTTCAACCCAGATGTTAGCAGTATATGTTTTAAAAGATTTTGCCGAAGGAGTTGGACAAACTGTTCCCGCCTTAGGGAAAGCTTCAAAAACGGCGTAGGTTTCCTGCTGCCAGTTATTCAAAAATAAAACATCCGAATCAGCAATGGTTACTAATTGAAAATTATGCCCGGAAATTCCTTTTAAGACGGCATTTAATTTGCCAATACCGGAACAGTGAATAAGTTCGTGTATTTTATTGTCATTAAACAATCCGTCCAAGAATGCTACCACTTCTTTACAACTTCCGTTATTGACAATGGTAAAATACGTTTTACTATGGCAGGTCAATAGCATAGATTCCATACAATATTTAAATATTGTCAGACTATCTCTGAAATAACCTTCCTGATCAGGAATATGCACAGGAACTATAACCTGATGAAAATAGTCAGATTTTTGTTGTTTTATATCTTTGTGTGGATTAAATCCTACCCGCATAGTTTTATTTTTAAAAGTCTTTACTCTTTAAGAATTGCTAAAAATTGAACCCTCATTTTTCACACAATTAAGAAGCCTGAACACTTTTATATACTTCTATTATCTTTTTTGTGTTGCTTTCATAATCCAGTTGCTGCTTAGCGATTTCTTTATTGATTTCATATACTTCTTCCATCATCTCCTTTTCTTTCAACGCTACTATTATTAATTCCCTGATATTTTCAATATCTTCCGGGTTTTCAATCAGTAATCCGTTTACACCATTGTTTATTATTTCTGCAGAAGCGCCGCCGGGATTTGACTGAATAGGATAGGCTCCCATGATTATCGCTTCTAACAAGGTGTTTGGCATCCCGTCTGAAATATTGTTACCGATATAAATCAATGATTTACCCATTAGCTCCAACGTTTGCTGGTGTTCTAAATCATGGCGTCCATATACCGAAAATGGCAATTTTTGTTGCGCTATATAGTCTGCAACAACAGGATGCGCTCCAAAAACAACAATTTCAAAACCTTCTGTTTCCTTTGGCATTCCCTCCAATGCTTTTACAACATTCAAAGCTCTGCCAAAAATATGCTGATAGCCTTTTACAAGGATTATTTTTCTTTGTGTAACCGGTTGTTTATATTTTTCCAATGTTGCAAGACGGAATCCGCCTCCGGTAGGAATAACTCCTAAATCTTTTCCTGCAAATCCCATTTGTGCTGCTAAGACAGCATCTCTTCCGCAATCGGCATGCATAAAGTTTACTCTGTTTAGTACTTCCCGGATTTTTTTATTGTGCTCTTTAAAATTGCGATAGTAGTAAATATCATTTCCCCAACACGAATATATCCATTTTATCCGGGGATATTTATTCATTGTCTGGAGTATCGGATAGCTACATCCCTGCATTTCAAAACTGTGTACAACATCCGGATTAATCTCTTTAATGATCTTTTCCAACTGCTCATTAACCGTTGTCATCAGAAAAGGCGACAGCCATTCATAAACTGCAGGCATTTTTTTTGAGATATAATATTCCCCTTTTATATAAGGAAGTTTTCTTCGCTTCCAATCACAAAATTGCCTGACATTCCCGATACCTTTTAGTGCCCCACGATCTAAAACATCGAACCAATATAATTCAAAATCAGTATTTTTTAAATTTTCTACCCATCTTATAAAGTGGATCGAAGGCATCGCTATAAAAAGTATTTTCATTTTAATTACATTTATTTTAGCGCAGGAATCTATATCCTTTTTTAAATAATTTATACGATGAATATCCCAATACGTTTTTGATTATCCCTTTAAAATTATAAAGTTTTAATTCATTAAACAACAATTGCCTTAGCATATAGCCTGTATTATCCGTATTGCTGACTAACATGGCTCTTAAGAAATATTTATACTTATTTCTTATATCTTTCCTTATAATACCTGTTTCTATTTTATTGCTTGCCTTATTAAGCCTGAAATGCTTCTCTCTTGTATTTAAATCGGATTTTATTTCAGCAAAATTTAGTTTTCCAATTTCATGAGAAAGAGAATTTTCATGAATACGATATTGTATTAGTGGCTGATTTACATAATTTATATCCGGTTCCTGATATAGCATTCTTAAATTGAAGTCCCAATCATCCAGATTGCTTATCTGTTCATCAAAAAGTTCTTTTTGATTTTTTAAAAAGCTCCTTTTCCAAAACGGCCCGGAGATATAGAAGGTAATTTTACCCAAATAATAGTCTTCCAATACCTTTGTGGATAATATGTTGCTCTCTTTAATTTTTGATTTTGTAATTAAATCTATAAACTCCAATTTGCAAACCACAACAGCTGTATTCTCTAAAAAGGCTCCAACAGCTGTATTTAGAGCTGTTGGCAGGTACAAATCATCACTGTCAAACCAATTTATATATTTTCCTGCACTTTTCTTAAAGCCATAATTTCTGCAAGAGTTTGCTCCTTTGATTATTTCATGAGGTCTTCGATAATATTTAAATCTGGAATCTTTTTCTGTGTATTCCTTTACAACCGCTTCGGTACTATCTGTAGAGCCGTCATCAACAATAATACACTCCCAATCGGAAAAAGACTGTTTTATTATGCTCTCCAATGTTTCCCCGATAATACCGGCTCTGTTATATGTTGGAATTATAATTGATACTAATGGTTTCATCTGCTAAAGATTCCTATGAATAGACGTCTGATAAATTTCAGAAAGGGAATTGGTTTAAAATTGACGGCATATAAGTACATTAAAGAAGACCATTCTTTTATACTCAATTTTCTTTGGTCTTTTATTGTTTTTTCATACTCCAATAAAAATTCCAGTCTCTGGCTCTTTTCGAATTGGCATAAGTTGTCCGTTATTAGATCTCCCAAAAACATTTCTGCTGCTTTTTTCTTTTGCAGCATATTGTTTTTTTTTCCTGAGATATTTTCATTTGACATCCTAACATAAATACAGCTATCATTAATGGTATATATCTGCATTTTCTCCGAATACTCTATCCAGGCCTTATCATCACTATGCCATGCTAAGGGATAATCATGAAATCCGTAGACATCATAGACTTTTCTTGTAAAGATATATTCAGACAGCGAACTTCTGGTTTTGCCAGTAAATTTTCGATAATAAAAGTCTGATGCTTTTTCCCATACCGGATGTACAAAGGCTTCCGAAATTATTTTGGTTTCTTCATATATTACTTTTGAAGCAAATCGGACTACATTCGTATGACTTTTAAAATACTGATAATCAGAATACCATGTTTCAACAGCATTGCCTTCTAAAAAATCATCATCTCCTAAAATCATTATCCATTCTTCATTCTCAACTAAACCGATACAGCGCTGCCATTGTTTTACCAATGAAACACTACCTAGATTTTCTTCAAAATAATGATAACTGTAATCAATCTTATCCTCAAACTTTTTTAATAATACTGACGGATCTTCCGGACTGGCATCATTCCCTATATAAACTTTAAACCGGTGATCTGTTTGATTCGCTAAAGAGCGCAGGGTTTCTTCAAAAAAAGCAATCTTATAATATGGAATTACTATCGCAAGCATTTTTTATAGATCTTTTTCAGCATTTTTGCCGGCAATAATAACGTATGTCCTAATTTATAAGTATTCGACTGGTAAATTTTCTGATCACGGTTTTCAAGTTCCTTTTTGATGATGTCTGTTCCGTCAAAAATAGAAAAACCTTGTTTTTGAAAAGAAGAATCCGATACAATTGCAACCAGATATAGCGGAAAAACAGCTATTTGTTTTACACTTGAAAAATCGCCCCTGATAAAAACATTCTCATCACATTCCTCATCTACTATTAAAGAATTGCCATTAATATAACGTTGTGTGAGAAGCTGTTGATTTGTAAAATATTTTGACAGTAAGTCTTTAAATTCTTTTTTATACAATTCTTTTATATGAAATTCATTCTTGAAATTTCTTTCATCGGTATAATACAGCTTATCCGGAGTGGAGATCATGACAATTCCTCCCGGTTTTAGGACACGTTTGATCTCTTTAAGCATTTCATCATGCTGGTCATGATGTTCTATTGTTTCAAAACTGATGACAACGTCGACACTATTGTCTTCAAGCGGAATTGCACTCGTATTTCCCGTTTTATATTGAATATTTCCTTTTGTATACTTTCGTTTTGCTGCTTCAATAGTATCCGGGTCAATGTCTACACCATAAACAAACGATGCGCTATTTCCCATTAAATTCGTCCCGTAACCTTCACCGCATGCAATATCCAATACCGTTTTATCTTTTATAAACGATAACGCAATGCCATACCGGTGTAAATGATCGACAGCATCTCTACCGTATATGAATGTTTCCAGGCGTTCACCGGACCATTTTTTTTTCATTTTTTTTATTCCCATTTTAATAACGGCCTTACAATTCCAGGGAATCTTCCAGAATAATTTCCTCTGGCTGTATTTTCTCCCATTTCATCAATTATATTAAATCCAACAACATCCATTTCGTGAAATTCAACATGAAACGGACTGTAACGCATGATTGCAAAACTACAGGAATATCCTCCTTCTGTCAAAAAATTGCTGGGTATGATTATTGTCTTTGTATGCATCCCTTTTGATAACGGTTTTGACAGGGTATCTGAATCTTTATCGTGTGAACTTAGAATATGTATGTTTTGATTGTTGAACAGGTTAAAACCATGCGTAAAAAGTTGGTTTTCCGCTAAAATTTCATAGGTAAACCGAATCCTTACCGCATTTGAAATTATATGATTCAAGGCAACCTCTTCATTTGAATTAAGCACCTCAGCTTTGTGTAGTCGTATAAAATCAGAACCAGGATAATTGTCCTCCCATTTTTTGCTTGCACTACTGTTCGACTCTTTTAAATATTCGTCGATACAATCATCTATATTTCCCTGAAAAACTACTCTTCCATGTTCCATCACGATTCCTTTGGTACAAAGACTTTTTACAGCCGCCATATTATGGCTCACAAACAGTACTGTTCTTCCCTCTCCTTTGGAAATATCCTGCATCTTGCCAATTGCCTTTTTTTGAAATTCGGCATCACCTACAGCAAGCACTTCATCAACGACCAAGATTTCCGGTTCTAAATGAGCCGCAACAGCAAACGCTAATCGCACTGTCATCCCGCTACTATAGCGTTTTACCGGTGTATCGATATAACGCTCGCAACCGCTGAAAGCAATAATTTCATCCAGTTTAGAGCTGATTTCTTTTTTTGTCATTCCCAAAATTGAACCGTTGAGATAAATATTTTCCCTACCGGTCATCTCAGGATGAAAGCCTGTTCCTACTTCCAGCAAGGAAGCAATTCTTCCTTTGGTTTTAATAACTCCGGTTGTCGGAGCAGTAACCCGGGATAAAATTTTTAACAAAGTCGATTTTCCGGCACCATTCTTTCCAATAACACCCAATACTTCTCCCCGCTCTACCTCAAAACTAATGTCGTGCAATGCCCAGACATAATCACTAGTTCCTTTACTGGACCTGTCATTTATATCGCCAACTTTAAGATACGGATCCTCTTTCCCTCTCATTTTATGCCACCATCTGTTTAAATCATGGCTTATTGTTCCTGTGCCAACCGTTCCTAACCGGTATTGTTTGGAGATATGTTCGGCTTTTAGAATTATATCTTTCAAAAGATTATTATTGCTAATTATATTGTTAATTGCTTACAAACTTATCTATAAATTTAGACGCTGTCAAATATAGTAAAATTAAGAACCGGAAAACGATGTAACCATAGAATTAACGCTACTTATTCCCGTTTCGTTATCTCGTTTTTCTAACCTTAATAAATTTCTTTTTAATTTTAATTATCTTTGTCACATGTTATCATTTTTTAAATCAAAACCGCTTTTAAAAGAGCTTATTCCTCAAGGCTATACCGACATTCATTCCCACATCCTTTATGGTATTGATGATGGTGCAAAAACAATAGATGACACTTTGTTTTTACTAAATTCCTGTAAAGAATTCGGATTTAGCAACATGATTACAACTCCCCATACCTGCTCCGGTATATGGGATAATACCAAAGAGGGTATAACCGAAAAGCTTGCAGCTGTTAAAACGCAGCTCCCGGATCTAACCGGTGAACTAAATTTACGGGCTGCCTCGGAATACATGATAGACGATACATTTCTGAAATTATTCGGGAGAGAACCGCTACTAACCTTAAAAGACAATTATGTTTTAGTGGAAATGTCCTATATCAATCCGCCAATTCAATTGTTTGATATATTGTTTGAATTGCAGGTAGCGGGTTACAAACCTGTTTTAGCCCATCCGGAACGTTATAATTTTTACCACAACAATTTTGATGCTTATAAAAAATTAAAAAAAGCCGGTTGTCATTTTCAGGCGAACCTGTTATCTACTGTAGGTTACTATGGAGAACCCGTTACCAAAACAGTCGACAAGCTTTTTAAAAATGACATGATAGATTTTACCGGTTCTGACATTCACCATAAAAATCATATTGATTCCTTTTCAAGGAAAATAAAAATCAGCGAAGCGGAATCATTGATCGCCGCTATGAAACGAAACACTTTCTTTGAGTCGTCCTAAAATAGGTTGACAGATTTTAGAATAAAAATATATTAACCAGTCAGGCTTACCTGGCTGGTTTTTTCATGTATAAAATTAGGTGTTTTCATCATTAAACTC